>JAWOAQ010000057.1:0-11600 GCA_046498495.1 Salinibacter sp.
CCCGTTCAGGCGCAATGCCATTCGGTCCTCCCAAATGCGGACGCGGGCTCGCAGCCGACCGCGCCGTGCGTCCCGGACGATGGCGATCAATCGGTCCCCCTCGCGTGCGATTCGGAAGGTGCCCTCGTCCAGCCCGGGAGCGTGAACGGTACGGTACTGCCAGGTCCCCAGGAATTGGGCTTGCTCATCCCGCTGGTCCGCCGACGGAGACGTAGACGCACACCCCAACGTCTCCACGAGGACGAGGAGGAACGCGGCAGTCCATCCGGGAAGGAAGAAGCGGTGCACGGACCCAAAAGGGGGAGATGGAAGGCAGGACGCCGTTTTACGGTGCGAATACACATCACGGTATCCCTTCGCAATGGCTCACGGGGTGTCTTTCTCTTCGGAGGCACGACTATACATGCGTAACAGGCGTTCGGCCGCCGCAAACGAACTGAGACGACCCGAAGCAACGGCGTCTTCCATTTCGGATCGGGCCGCCTCCACCGATGGGTCGGAGAAGAAGTCCTCCTGAAGCCGCTGCTCGATCGTCTGGTACAACCAGTGCTGCGCCTGACGGCGGCGTTGGGTCTCGAAGTAGCCTGTGTCTCGGGTATGCGTTTGGTAGTCCTCGACTGCGTCCCAGACTTCCTTAATTCCATCTCCCGTCCGAGCAGAACACGTTAGTACCGGCGGATCCCATCCCGACTCGGGGGGAGCCAGGAGCTGGAGGGCCCGCTCGTACTCGGCGCGGGCGTTCTCGGCGGCCGCCACGTTTTCTCCGTCGGCCTTGTTGATCGCGATGGCATCGGCCATCTCGACAATGCCCCGCTTAATTCCCTGAAGCTCGTCCCCGGCCCCCGCGAGGGCCAGGAGCAGAAAAAAGTCCACCATGGAGTGGACCTTGACTTCCGACTGCCCCACCCCCACCGTCTCCACAAAAATGATCTCGTAGCCGGCGGCCTCGCAGAGGAGGATCGTTTCGCGCGTCTTGCGGGCTACGCCGCCCAGGGTCCCTGCGGTGGGAGACGGACGGATATACGCATTTTCGTGTGAGGAGAGAGCGCCCATTCGCGTTTTATCGCCCAGGATGCTGCCACGGGAGCGTTCGCTCGTCGGGTCCACAGTGAGAACGGCCAGGCGGTGATCCGCCTCCGCCAGCCGTGTGCCCAGGGCCTCGATAAATGTGCTCTTGCCCACGCCGGGGACACCGGTAATGCCCACGCGGATCGAATTCTCCGTGGCGGGCAGGCACTGGTCCACGATGGTGCGGGCGATGTCCTGATGGTCGGAACGGGTGCTCTCAAGAAGCGTGATGGCGCGGCTCAGCATAACCCGATCCTGGTTCTTAATCCCTTCCACGTACTCCTGTGCGGTGGATGGAGACTGAGGAGAAGACGTCGAGTGTTGCGTCAGGTTGGGGTTAAGCGGGGACACCTGTTCGGACGCGGTGGAGGAGGACAGGGCGCTGTTGTTCTCGGGGTCGCGGGACATAAGAAAAAACCGGGAGTGTCGCCGAAACATGGATGGGCGTTACGCCGGAGGAGGAGCGGCCGGAGCGGCATCTCGGTGCTGGTCGAGCAGGACCTCCAGGATTTGGGCAGCGGCGTTGGCAATGTTTGTCCCAGGCCCGAAAATGGCTGCAACCCCTTCGTCGTACAGCGCGTCGTAATCCCCGTGAGGAATGACCCCGCCCACAACGACGAGGATATCGTCCCGCCCGTAGGTCGCCAACGCCTCAATGACGTCGGGGACCAGCGTCTTGTGTCCACCAGCTAGGCTGGAGACGCCCAGGATGTGAACGTCGTTCTCCACCGCCTGGCGCGCGACCTCTTCGGGGGTTTGGAAGAGGGGGCCAATGTCAACATCGAAGCCCATGTCGGCAAAAGACGTTGCAATGACCTTTGCACCGCGATCGTGGCCGTCTTGGCCCATCTTGGCTACCATAAGCCGAGGGCGGCGTCCGGCCTGATTCGCAAACTGATCCGCAAGATGCCGCGTGTGGCGGAAGCGCTCATCATCGCGGACCTCCGAGGCGTAGACCCCCGAGATCGATTCGGTGCGGGCGGTGTGTCGGCCGTATTCCGTCTCCAGGGCGGCCGAGATTTCGCCAAGCGTGGCCCGGGCGCGAGCCGCCGTGACGGCCCGGCGCAGCAGGTTACCATCGCCCGTCGCCGCACAGTCCGCAAGGGCGTTGAGTGCATGTTGAACCGCGGTGTCGTTGCGCTCAGCTTTAATCTGGTCCAGTTGCTTCAACTGTTGGCGGCGGACGGCCTCGTTGTCGACTTCGAGCGTCTCGATCGGCTCCACCTCCTCCGGCTCGTAATCGTTGACGCCGACGATGGTCTCTTTGCCGGTGTCGATACGGGCCTGTTTGCGAGCGGCAGCTTCCTCAATCTTGCGCTTCGGAAGGCCCTTCTCAATGGCGCGTGTCATGCCTCCTTCGTCCTCAACCTCCTGAATAAGCGACCAGGCGCGTCGGGCCAGTTCCCCCGTCAGCCGTTCCACGTAGTAGGAGCCGGCCCACGGGTCGATGGCGTTGGTGATGCCCGTTTCTTCTTGCAGGTACAGCTGAGTATTTCGCGCAATACGAGCGGCAAACTCACTCGGCAGGGCGATGGCTTCATCCAGGGCGTTTGTATGGAGGGACTGTGTTCCCCCAAAGGCTGCGGCCATTGCCTCGATCGTCGTGCGCGCCACGTTATTGAACGGATCCTGTTCAGCGAGAGAGTATCCCGAGGTTTGGCAGTGGGTCCGGAGGGCCATCGATTTGGGGTTGTCCGGGTCAAACTGGTTTACGAGTTTGGCCCACAACAGGCGCCCGGCCCGCATCTTTGCGATCTCCATGAAGTGGTTCATGCCGATGGCCCAGAAGAACGACACCCGAGGGGCGAAGTCATCGATCCCAAGGCCGGCGTCGAGGCCGGTGCGCAGGTACTCCAGTCCGTCGGCCAGCGTGTACGCCAGCTCCAGGTCCGCCGGCGCTCCCGCCTCGTGCATGTGGTAGCCACTTACGGAAATCGGGTTGAACCGTGGCATCTCGTCGGCGCAGTAGGCAAAGATATCGCCCACGATGCGCATCGAGGGTTGCGGGGGATAAATGTAGGTGTTGCGGACCATGAACTCCTTTAAGATGTCATTCTGAATGGTCCCGGTCAGGGCCTCGTGGGCCACCCCCTGCTCCTCGGCGGCCACGATATAAAAGGCCATGACGGGAAGCACGGCCCCGTTCATGGTCATCGACACGGACATCTCGTCCAGAGGAATTCCGTCGAAGAGGACGTTCATATCCTCGACCGTATCAATGGCCACTCCGGCCTTTCCCACGTCGCCCCGGACGCGATCATGATCGGAATCGTAGCCCCGGTGGGTTGCCAGGTCGAAGGCGACGGAGAGCCCTTTCTGCCCGGACGCGAGGGCCTTTCGGTAAAACGCATTTGATTCTTCGGCTGTCGAGAAGCCGGCATACTGCCGGATGGTCCACGGCCGAAAGTTGTACATCGTGGAGTAGGGGCCGCGGAGGTAGGGGGGCGATCCCGCCGCAAAGTCGAGATGATCGAGATCCTTGACCGCCTCAGGTCCGTAGACAGGGGCCACGTCAATGTTCTCGGGCGTAGACCACGGCTCCGCCTCCGGAGAGGCAGTGGACGCAGCGGGCGGGTCGTAGTCGATCGACGAGAAATCCGGGCGCATGGGGTCGTGGGCGATCGGAAAAGAATGCGGCGGGACGGTTACTGGGTCTCCCGCTCCCGAAGGCCGAGGCGTCGCTGAAATTCCTTCAGGGCATCCAGGAGCGAGCGCTCTCGATGGATGTAGGCGTCGACCCCGTCGTTCTCCCCATCCAGAGCCGACGGATGTCCAGCCACCACGAGGAGGGCGTCGCACGAGGCCGCGTCGAGGGCGGTACGAAGGGAGCGCGCGAGCGCGGGGGACTCGTCATCACTGCTGCAGAGGACGACGATATCGGCGTTTTCGGTCGCCGCCTCCGCCGCGGCGGAGGCCGGGTCGTCGTATCGCAGGGGCTGAATGATACGAAATCCGGCCACGCCGAAGAAATTCCGGGCAAACGTGGCGCGAGCGCTGCGAGGGCCCGCGGGGCCAATGGGGGCCAGGGCGACGACGGGGGCGGCCCCGTGGTTTTGTGCAAAGCGTTCGGTGCGGAGACGCAGCGCCTCGATGTCTTCGGACAACCGTGCGGACGGCAGCGGCTCAATGTCGGCCGCGGGGGACGACAGGCGCCCGACAACGGGGGCAAGGGACGGCGCATGTTGGAGTGCGGATCGAATCTCAGAGAGAGTTGTGGGAGGGGACGCGTCCGGCACGTTGGGTGTGCCCGGGCTCTGCGACGCGCCGGGGGAGTGCCCATCCTGAAGGTCCTCGAGACGCGTTTCTTCGAGGTCTGGATAATGATTGGTCCCCACCATCACCGCGGCCCGGTCGTTCACGTCCGCCTGGCGCTCGTCCCAACGGGCCTGGAGGGTCGATTGAACCGTTCCGTCATGCAGGCCGGAAAGGAGTCCCCCCGCCGCCTCCAACGACTGGAACGAGGACCACGCCGCCCGAGCGAGCCTGTCGGTTAGGCCTTCGATGTAGTAGGCACCCGCTGCGGGGTCGGCCACGCGGTCGAAGTGGGACTCATGGTCCAGGATGAGTTGGGTGTTTCGGGCGATTCGGGACGCCACATTCTCCGATGGACGCAGCGATGCGTCGAAGGGCCGAACCGAAAGGACATCGCACCCCCCCAGCACCGCTGCCATCGCCTCGGTGGTTCCCCGTAGCATGTTGACGTGCGGGTCGTACACGGTTTCGGTGCGGCGGGACGTTTCGGCCTGGATGAACACATCTTCGGGGCGGAGGGTCGCGTCGGAGGCTGTTTCCATGGCAAACGCCGAGACCAGTTGCGGCATCAGGAGCCGGAGGGCGCGGAGCTTGGCAAGATCAACGAAATAGCGCGGAGAGACGGACACCCGAACGTGAATCCGGGGAAGGAGGCTGGGAAGAGATACGCCCCGATCCAGGAGGTGTGCGAGACTGTCGCTCAGCGCGCCAAGGGCATAGGCCAGTTCCTGGACCGCGGTCCCGCCTGACTCGTGGTAGACGCGGGTATCAACGGCCAGGGTACGGACGCCCTCGGGGGCAGACGTTGCCAAATCGGCGGCCAAATCGAAGGCAGCGGGAGGCGGAGGGCCTGCACCGTGGGCCTGTGTCGCTACCGGATCGAAGCCTACCGTCGTCCCATGCGTCGCCTCTTTCGACTCGGCCCCATTCAGGAGCGCCGAAAAGAGGACCGGGGCCGCCGGCCCGCCGTCCAGGTGGAGTCGGACGGTGTGGAGATCAATCCCCCCCAGGATTGTGGGGAGAAGATCCGAAGCCGACAGGTCCAGCCCGTCGGCGGGGCGCCGGGGAGGGACCAGTCCCAGGTCCGTTGCACCCTGCTCAACAGCTCTATCAGCCAGCCGACGGGCGATCTCGGGATTAGGATGGGAGATGTCTTGTCGAATCCTCCAACCATTTGGGGCGGACGCAGACGATGCGGCGAGGGGGGGCGCGTCGGCGTCCCGGTTGACATGCGCGAGGTCTGCCAGGTCCTCTCTCCGGAGCACAGCGGGCATCTCAATCCCCTCGGCCTCCCATGTCAGCACCTCGTCGAGATTGGCGCCGCCAAGATCCGAACGAATATTGGTGCGCCACTCCTCTGTGGACGTGGGAGGAAACTCCTCAAACAGCGGGTCGAGAGATGAAGCCATGGGACGAGAAATGGATTGAAAAGCCCGACCTCTCGTATCTGTACGTCCTTAAGCGTCGGGCGGTCCAAAGTGAGCCCGAGCCTCGCGAACCAGATTGTAAATTGCAATGCCGTACGCGACCCCGACGTTGAGTGAGATCTTGGTCCCATACTGGGGCAGTGAGAAGGCACAGTCGACCACCTCCATCACGTCCTCGTTCACCCCGTGAACCTCGTTGCCTACGATAAGGCAGAGTGGGAAGAAATCAGGGTCTACATCATACGTTGATTGGGGCTCGTCCGTGATCTCCAGGGCAGCAATCGTGTACCCGTCGTTTCGGAGCCGGTCCAGGAGCGGGCGAGCCTCCTCATGGTGGCTCCAGGCGACTGCATCCTGGGCCCCGAGGGCCGTCTTGTGCAGGTCCTTATGTTCAGGGGTCCCCGTAAATCCCGTCAGGTGCACATGCTCGACGCGCGCCCCATCCGAGGTTCGAAGGATCGAGCCCACATTGTGGATGGATCGCACGTTGTGGACAACGGTTCGAACAGGGTGTTTGGGAAGGGCGTGCACCTCCTCAGGAGACGGGCGCTCAATTTCATCCCAACTCAGCTTGCGCATGGACGACCTGGTGCGGACGTTGGATGAATGGCGGAATGGGTCTTTGACTACGCAACGGTCCACTCCTCTGTTTTATCAGCTGCGGTTCTTACATCGGCCCCTGTTTTATGATGATGCGCGAGCGGTCCGGGCTCCTTCTTCTTGTGGCTCTTTTCTTGACTGCCATGGGGGCGGTGGGGTGTCAGACGCTTCGGGAGGTGGCCCAGTTGCGAAAGGTTGCTTTCCAGATCGATCGGGTGAGCAACGCGGAGCTCAGTGGGATTGACCTTCGCGAGGTTCGGTCATATCAGGATTTAGGAGGCGTGCAGCTGGCTCGCCTAGCGTCGAATGTGTCAAACGGTCGCCTCCCGCTTTCTTTCACGCTACACCTGGAGGGCACCAATCCGGAGGACAATTCGGTGAACGCTCGGCTCACGGAGATGGACTGGACGCTGCTCCTGCAGGACAAGGAAACGATCTCCGGGACCACGGATCGGGAGCACGTTCTGTCACCGGGGACCCCGACAGACATTCCACTGGAGCTCTCGGTAAACCTGCTGGATTTTTTTGATGAGAATCTTCAGGGGCTCGTTGAGTTGGCCGCGGCGTTTGGGGAGGAGGCGCCTCCCGCTACGGTTGAACTGCGCATGAGACCCACCATCCGTACATCGTTGGGGCCCATTCGGTATCCTGAACCCATTACAGTGACCCGTCGGTCAGTAGGGGGAGACAATTCCTCCTCCTGACATTGTCGGAGACGCCATCTAGATCGTTGAACAGAAGGATTGACCATTGTGATTGTCACCATTGACGGCCCGGCGGGGTCGGGCAAAAGCACGACGGCTCGAGGCGTGGCTAGACGTTTGGGGTATGTGTATTTAGATACGGGCGCCATGTACCGTGCGGTCGCGCTTGCATTTGACCGGGCAGGCGTTTCGTCAACCCAAGAGGGCGCTGCGCAGGTCTTGTCGTCCCTCGATCTGGACGTGGAGTACACCGACGGGGAGATGCGTGTCTTTTTGGATTCGGAGGATGTCACGTCTCGGCTTCGGACATCGGCCGTAGATGCTCGGGTGAGTCCGGTGGCCACGCTCCGGCCGGTACGAGACCGCATGGTGAAGGAGCAACGCCGCATTGGACGCGAGCAAGAGCAGATCCATGGAGGCGTCGTGCTCGACGGACGGGATACAGGAACGGTGGTCTTTCCGGAGGCAGACGCCAAGATATACATGGTCGCCGATCTGAGGGAGCGAGCGCGCCGCCGCCGGCAGGAATATCGAGAGCGAGGAGAAGAGGTATCCCTGTCGGACGTTGAGGCCGAAATCCAAGAACGAGATCAGCGCGATCGCACGAGATCTGTCGCTCCGCTTCGACGCGCCGACGACGCCATCACGTACGACACCACCGAGGAGAGCATCGAGGATCAGATCCAATTTGTGGTAGATCGCGTTAAAGCTCTTGCCTCAGAGGGAACGTAGGTGGGATCCTCTTATACAACCTCCTTCCGATCCTGCCTCCTCATACTTGCAATCTGCAGGCAGGAGCCCGCATCATGCGGGCGCTGACCGACACATTCACTCCCACGAATCATCCTTGCCGGGTTTGGTCAGCTCCTGGTAAGTACAAAACATCGCATGCCCCTCGCTCGGAACGAGGCGGCGCGAGTAACCCAAACACGAACGTATATGGCTGAGAAACAAGAACAAGTAGCATCTACTCCCGACGAGTCGGACGATCCACAGACAGACCCGAGTCCGGAGGCCACCGGGGGCGACGGAGCCGCCGAAGAGGTCGCGGACGACCCCGCGTCCGCTTCGGACGCGGGCTCGGACGTAGACGCGGCCGATCCGGGCTCGACTTCGGAGCATGACGGCGATTCCGGAGAAGCGGCGGAGGCGTCCGACCCGGACCCTGAGGCCGAAGACCCGGCGGAGGGTCCAAAGTTTGTAAGCCGCCTCCTGGAAGAGGCTGTGGAATCCGCCTCGAAAGAATACGAGATCCCCACGGGAGAGGACGTCGAGGTGGATCTTTCTGAGATCGATGATCCGGCCCCGTCCGTAAGCCCCGAAGAGCTTGAGCGCACGGAAGAGCATCAAGGATTTACCGGGGAGACTTTTGGTAAGACTGTGACCCTCGATGAACTTGAGTCGGAGGAAGAGTCTCACGTTGAAGACCCGGTGTACGACCAGTTCCGAACGCTGATCAACGAGACTGCGATTGATGTTCGAGAACAGGACATCGTCGAGGGGCGCATCCTCCGCGTCGACGAAGACTATGTTGTCATCGACATCGGGTACAAGAGTGACGGCATCGTGCCCCGCGGCGAGTTTGGCGACGAAGAGCTCCGGCCGGGAGACACCGTGGAAGTGTACCTCGAGCGCAAGGAGGACCGCGACGGGCAGCTCGTGCTGTCGAAGGAGCAGGCGGACAAGGTCCGGCGCTGGCAGCGAGTGGAGGAGATTTACGAGAACGAGGAAGTCGTCGAAGGGGAAATTGTCCGCCGGATCAAGGGCGGTATGATTGTAGAGCTCTTCGATGGCATGGAGGCCTTCCTGCCAGGGTCCCAGATCGACGTTCGCCCGGTCCGCGACTTCGAGTCCTACCTCGGGAAGCGGATGGAGTTTAAGATTGTAAAGCTCAACCCGGGCAACGAGAACATTGTCGTTTCGCACCGTGAGCTGATAGAGCACGAACTCGAAGAGCAGCGTCAAGAAATCCTCGATCAGCTTGAGGTGGGGCAGGTCCTGAAGGGGACCGTCAAAAACATCGTCGACTTTGGGGTCTTTATCGACCTTGGCGGTGTGGACGGCCTCCTCCATATTACGGATCTCTCCTGGGGCCGCGTCTCGCACCCGAGCGAAGTGGTGGAGCTCGACCAGGAACTTGAAGTTGTTGTTCTCGACTACGAGGAGGAGCGACAGCGCATTTCGCTCGGCCTCAAGCAGCTGAGGGACCACCCGTGGGAAAACATCACCGAGAAGTACGACGAGGGCGATGTCGTCGAAGGGAAGGTGGTGTCAATCACCAACTACGGGGCCTTCGTCGAACTCGAGAAGGGGATTGAGGGACTCGTCCACATCAGCGAAATGTCGTGGACGCGACACATCAAGCACCCGAGCCAGATGGTGTCGCTGGGACAGCTTGTGGATGTCAAAATCCTCAACATTGACGAGGAAGAGAAGAAGATCTCCCTTGGAATGAAGCAGCTGGAGCCCGACCCATGGGAGGGCATCAGCGACCGGTACCCTCCGGGCACTGTGCTGACCGGCACGGTGCGCAACATCACCAACTTTGGGGTTTTTGTTGAGATCGAGCCCGGCATCGACGGTCTCGTTCACATCAGCGACCTTTCGTGGACGAAGAAGGTCCGTCACCCTGGCGACATGGTCGACAAGGAGCAGGACCTCGACGTGGTGATTCTGAACATCGATGAGGAGCGCCGACGCATCTCGCTTGGCCACAAGCAGGTGAAGACAAACCCGTGGGACCAGTTTGCCGACGCCTACGAGGAAGGCAACGACACGGAAGGAGAGGTCGTCCGAGTAGAGGACAAGGGCCTTGTTGTGCAGCTGCCGCTCGATGTCGAAGCGTTCGTCCCGGGGAGTGAACTGAAGAATGGTCCTCAAAACTTTGAGAACCATTACCATGAAGGTGACGAGCTTGAGCTTCGGGTCATCCGGTTCGACAAGAATCAGAAGGACATCGTGCTGAGTGAGACCGCCCGAGAGGAAGATCGGGACGAGCCGAAAGAAGAAGCGACCGACGACACGCGCGAGGAGCGCCCGTCCCAGAAGCGCCAGCAGCCGAGTCGCGACTACCAGACAGAGGAGGAAGACGACTCGACCACGGGTCCCACCACCCTTGGCGAACTCTCTGGTCTCGCGGACCTGCGACGCGAAATGGAAGAGGAGGAGTCGTCCGGACGCACCGAGGCGGCCGAAAAAGCTGCGCAAGACGCCGTTGCCGACGAAGGAGAGGCTGAGGAGGCCGACGAAGACAGTGCGGAGGCGTCCGCGTCAACATCGGAAGCGGATTCCGAGACGGAAGGGGGATTTGATGAGACCTCTGGGTTCCCTGAAGGCTTCCCCCGCACGTCTCGCCTTGAAAACGCCGGCGTTACGAGCCTCGCCGAACTCCGTGAGGTCGACTCATTGACCGAGTTGACTGGCATCGGACCCACCTACGCAGAGGAGATCGACGAGGCGCTCGACACGTTTGATGAGACCGGGGCCATCGGCGGATAGCTCCCGAGCAGAGGGGGTAGGAAAATTCGCCAAGACGGCTCTCAGACGATCTCCAAAATGGGGGCGGCTTCCGTGATGGAAGTCGCTCCCATTTGTGTATAATCAGACGATCCTGGGACTGGAACATTGCTTCTGGGCCTGGGCCTTCCCCGCACCGACTTACCACACAGCGACTCTTATTTGGCATGGACGAACGACAAGAATATCTCCCAAGCGCAAGCAACTCGATTACGGTTCGACTCGACATTCGAAATCGACCGGGCATGCTTGCCGAGGTGACCTCCGTCATCGGGGAGCACGGAGGCAACATTGGGGCGATTGACATTGTCCGAGCGGATGAGGAGCGCCTGATTCGCGACATCACCATAAATGCACGGAGCGACAGCCACGCCCGCAACATTGTCGAACACGTACGGGACGTCGACGGGGTGCAGGTGGTGAACGTGTCCGATCGGACGTTTCTGCTTCACCTGGGAGGAAAGCTAGAGGTCGAAAGCAAAACACCCATTCGCACCCGCGATCAACTTTCGATGGCTTACACGCCTGGGGTGGCCCGCGTCTCGGAGGCCATTGATGAGGACCCGATGGATGCGCACCGACTCACGATCAAGAGCAATACCGTGGCGGTGGTCACGGATGGCTCAGCGGTTCTGGGGCTTGGAGACATTGGCGCCAGTGCGGCCATTCCGGTTATGGAGGGAAAGGCTCAACTTCTCAAGGAGTTCGCGGACGTCAACGGAATCCCGATCAGCCTTGATACGAACGATGTAGATGAAATTGTGGAGACCGTGCGGCGAATCGCCCCGGTCTTCGGAGGAATTAATCTTGAGGACATCTCCGCCCCCCGATGCTTTGAGGTCGAAGAGCGGCTCCAGGACGAACTCGACATACCAGTCTTTCACGACGATCAGCATGGCACGGCGGTGGTCGCCGTCGCAGCCCTGCTTAATGCCCTGGAAATTGTCGACAAAGCCCTCGAAGAGCTCAAAATTGTGGTCGTTGGGATCGGTGCAGCGGGGTCGGCCGTGACCGAGATGCTCTTGGAAATGGG
>JAWOAQ010000184.1:0-22193 GCA_046498495.1 Salinibacter sp.
CAGAGTCTGTACGATCTCCATTGATCTGGTGAGGCCGTGATCGCACGCGAGGGATATGCCGTCATCGCCGTCGTGCTCGTCCTGGCGGTACTCCTCATTGGGGGCGGGCTGTGGGCGGATGCCTGGTGGGTCCGTGGGCCGGCGTGGGTCGTTGCCGTAGGGGGGCCCGCCTTCACGCTGTACTTCTTCCGCGACCCGGAGCGCACCCCGCCCGCGGACGCCCGCGATAACGGATTGCTGGCCCCGGCCGACGGGCGCGTCGTGGAGGTGGTCGAGGAGCCTGAGCCGTTGTACCTGGACGGCCCGGCCCAGCGCGTGTCGATCTTTCTGTCCCCGCTCGACGTGCACGTCAACCGCGTGCCGGCGCGTGGCGTGATCGAATATGTCCAGTACCGCCCGGGCGATTACCTGGTGGCCTGGCACCCCAAGGCGAGCGAGAAAAACGAACGGTCGGAACTGGGCCTCCGGCATCCGAGTGGCACAAAAGTACTGTTTAAGCAGATCGCGGGCGCCGTGGCCCGACGCATCGAATATCACCTGGCCGAGGGCGACACCGTCGCGGCCGGCGACCGGTTCGGCATCGTCAAGTTCGGGTCTCGGATGGACGTGCTTGTGCCCCCGCACGTGGCATTGAGCGTGGAGGAGGGACAGACCGTGCGGGCGGGCGAAACTGTGATTGGGAGGCTGGCGTCGAGTTCAGGGGCTGGTGAGGAGGCACGCCCGTCCGTTCCCGAGTAGGCGGTATGGCCGCGGGGGCGCTCATTCATGCTTTTTTCCATACGCCATCTCCGGTCATGAATACCACGTTCTCGGGGGTTTGGGCCAGTCGATCGGCGTCGACGGACGCGTCGTCACGGTCGGGACGGATTCGGCGCCGATTGAGTGCCTACCGGGCCGCGCGCCGCGAGAAGCGAAGCCAGCGGCCCCCACCGCAGGTGGTTGTGCCGTCGTTTTTTACGCTCCTCAACCTGTTCTGCGGCTTCCTGGCGATCACCCAGATCCTGGAGGGGGCCTTCGTGATGGCGTGCTGGCTGATCGTCGCGGCGGGGTTTTTTGATCTGCTTGATGGCCTGACGGCCCGCCTTGCGAATGCCGACGGGCCGTTTGGTGTGCAACTCGACTCGCTCAGCGACATCGTCTCCTTTGGCGTTGCCCCGTCGGTGCTCGTCTACGCCTACGTGCTGAAGGAGTACGAGCCGCTGGGCATGATCGTCGCGGCCCTGCCGGCCCTTTGCGGGAGCGTGCGCCTGGCCCGCTACAACATGAACGCCGAGAGCGACGAAAGGGAGGGGTTTGAGGGGCTTCCCATTCCCGGGCAGGCGATCGCCATCGTGGCCCTCATCCTGGCCGGGGAAACCTCGAGTTGGGGCGCCTATTTTGCGCTCGATACCCTCCAGGTCATGATGCCTGTGGTGGTGGTGCTCTCGGTCCTCATGGTGTCGAGCATCCGGTTCGACGCAATCCCCGCCCCAACCATTCAACACATGCGCGCCCACCCGAAGAAAATGGCCGCGTACGTGCTGGCTGGCCTCGTGATTGTGGCCGGGCAGGCCCTTGGGCTCGTCCTCGTGCTCGCGGTGTACCTCGGCGCCGGGGTGGGGCAGGCAGCGTATCGCCTGGTTCGGGCCCTCACCACCCCCGCCCCGGACGAGTTCGTGGACTGAGACGCCGTCCGTCCTCATCTTCTCCGACCGTATCATCCTCACTCCCATGTACAAAGCCACCATCGCAATCACGCTGCGCCCGTCCATCCTCGATCCGGAGGGAAAGACCGTACACAATGCCCTGACCAACCTCGGCTACGACGCCGTAGAGCAGGTTCGCATGGGCACACGCGCCGAGCTCTGGATCGAAGCCGACGACGAGGCGACCGCTCGGCAAATTGCCACGGATGCCTGCGAGGAGCTTCTTGCAAACCCCGTAACAGAAGATTTTGAGATCGTCTTGGAGGAGGCCCCGCCCGAGGCAGTCGGCGCGTCGGGGTGAGCGGAACGGTGGGCCGGTCCTTTCATTCGCACATGCCTCGCACCACCCGGACAGTTCCAGTTTGTACATCATGAGCCCAACCGACACGGTGTATGGCGGCCCCGCTCAGCCGGACGTTGAACCGGCCCCGCCAGAGGTGGAGGAGGTTGAAGAAGAGGACGACGGCAGGGGCACCGACGAGCCCTGGACCGTCATCCTCTTCAACGACGAGGTTCACACCTTCGAAGAGGTGATTGGACAAATCATGAAGGCGACGGGGTGCAACCGGAGCAAGGCCGAAGACCTGACCTGGACGGTTCATAACGAGGGGAAAGCGACCGTCTATGAGGGCACGTTTGAGGAGTGCTTTGAGGTGCAGAGCGTGCTAAAGGAGATTCAGCTCGTCACGGAAATCCGAGGGTAGTCGACTGCGCTGAGGCCATTCCTGGTTCGGGAAGGACCGGCTTTTCCCTACGTTCAGTCGCGCCAAATCTTGCCCCATCTGGCACAGCGTCGTCGTACGTTTAACAGTCTGTAGCCTCCGCGAGACAACGTCTGGAATACGTCGTGTCTCTTCGCAGAGGAGGCCTCCTCACTTCTTCTCGATCTCGACCGCTACCCGCCAATGCCTACGACGCTGTCTCCTCACTTTATTCAACTGGCAGAGGTGTATCTGAACCTCGATCAGGTGGCCTTTATCCGAAAGGAAGATCATGCCCAGACGGGCGCCGTGGTGGCCATCCATTTCGCGGCTGCGGGGCAGGAGCCGCTCTACATTGGCGAGCATCACTACGAGGAGCTTCGCTCTCTTCTTCCGCTGCGCGAGGCGGCGCCCCAATCGTAGCCGTCGAGCCGCCGCCGTTGTGCCGGAGCAAGCGAGTGGGAACCGACCGGCCGTTATGTGCCTCGGACAGTTGGTCCTGCAGCGCGGGCCGACGGGCGCACTTCGGATTGCGGACGAGTGGGAGGGGCAGACGGCGGTCGTTGAGTGGTTCGTAAAAATGCGACGGCTGCCCACGGACAAGATCCTGGATGTGCGTCTTCGTCGTCCGCCGAGCCGCCAACTTCGGGACCAACTGCGACGGCTGGGCGATGTTTTTGCGTCATTCTATACCCGGTGCGCGTCCCGTAGCTCTGTCTCCCGAGACCTACCGTCGCCGGCTCCACGGCATCAGAGCAGGCAGAGCACTCTCTCCGTCGGGCGCCGCCGGTTGTGCAGTCGCATCGGGTCCGGCGCAGTGCCGACCAGCTTCGTCTGTCCCTCCGGTTTGGGGCGGCGCTTTTCGATGCGCGAGTGCGTTGCGGCGTGGTGAAGGGGCAGGGCGACGTGCGCCCCGAGCACGTGTGTTTCCAGTTGCGCCCGGTGGTGATGGACTCCCTGGAATTCTCGGCCGAGGTGCGGACTGCGGATCCGGTGGACGAACGGGCGTTTCTGTCGGCGGAGTGTGCGCGGCTGGGAGCGGGCCGGGCCGGGCGGGAGTGCAACGGTACAGTGCACAGACCGGAGACGAGCGCCCCTCCGCATCGTCCGGAAGGGCGCCGTCCCCGCTCAGTGGATACGCGGCGCCGGACCGTAGATCGCGGACCGGTTCCGGAGGAGAGCTGCTACGAGATGGCAATGTGCTTCGGCTTGCTGACCTCGGCCTTCGGGGCATCGATCGTCAACACCCCGTTCGCAAACGTAGCCTTGATCTCGTTTTCCTGCACCATTTTCGGAAGCCGGACCGACCGGTAGAACGAGCCAAACGTCCGCTCCATGCGGACCATATTCTCGGACTCGGTCTCCGTTTGGTTGTGGCGTTCGCCCCGAATCGTGAGGCGGTTGTCCTCTACGCTAATGGTGACGTTGTCTTTCGTGAGCCCCGGCAGATCGACGTGCAGGTGGTACGCATTGTCCGTTTCTGTCACGTCCATTCGGGGCGTCCACATCGAGGGGCGGGCCTCCTCCGAGTCGGCGTCCCAGGAGGGAAAGAGGGTTTCGAACATGCGGTTGACTTCGTTATGAAGCCCGCGGAGGGAGCGAGTGGGGCGTCGGGTCAGTGTATTCATGGTCTGGGAGATCAGGTTATGAGTAAAAGGATCAATACGGGTTCTGCGCCGGGGGCACCGGCATGCACAGAATACGTCGGTGGCGTGCTGTGAACCGGTGAGAAATGGTGCCGTACAGGGTCATCCATCCGAGAATATAGGGAGGGGCCATAGCGACAGCCGGCACGGTCCTCCTCAGTAGCGGAGGAGGGCCGCAATGGGAGTTCCTTTGGGGAGGTTCTCGGCCGGGCCCACATAGACAGTTCCCCCGCCCTGAAGTGTGTGAGCAACGGCGGCGTTCATCAGTTCAGTATCGTCGGCTTCGCGACGCGGGTGCACCTCTACCGTGTAGCCGTCGGGGTCGTACTGGCCCCAGGCCTCTTGCGTATCGGTCACGAAGAGCGTGTTCACCCGTCCGGTGGCCGCGGCCAAGAGCACCGAGCCCACATTGGCGGCGGAGCGCTCGGGGGCCGCGTGGAACTGGTCGAGAGCCGTGCGCCGAGGGGCATCGGCCTTAGGCTCCATGAGGGCCCAGCTCCGCTCGTGCAGCCCCGCGGCATCCCATTCGCGCTCGGCCCCATCACTGAGGGCCACGTCGATGTCTTTGTCGGTCAGGTGGCGGTACTGATTGGTCTTTCGGTACAGGCCCCGCACAGCCTCCGTGCCGGCCAGCACCAGCGGGGCGGGAGTGGTCTCTTGTGCCAGCACGTCGCGCACCCCATTGTCCAGACTGCGGAAGAAGCGCAGCAGACCCTCTTTGACGTACGCCTTATCGCCCGCGTCTTCGTGTCCGAAATACATAGCCGCGCGGCGGAACGAGTTGCCCTTGCCTCCCGGCGCGGTCTTCGTGTGGTAGCGCACCGAGCGGACGTGGTCGTCATACTGGAGCGCCTCGTCGAGGGTGGTGGGCACGTCCGTGAGTTCGACGGGCTCGATGCTGTGGCGCGAGGCCCGATACAGCACGACGCCCCCGGCTGAGAGGGCCAGGATGTAAAAGCGAAGGTCGGGCTCCAGGTGCCGCCACATTTGGCGCACGTGGTAGCGGTGGTCGACAATCGAAAACGGCTCCGGCGCAAACGGCACCCGGCGCACCACGCTGGCGTCCGCTGCTTCGGGGTCGAGCAGCATCAACACGCCTTCCGCCGGCTGAGACCAGAAGTCGGTCTCGTCCAGCAGGGCCGTGGCCGGTGCCAGAAGGGCGGAGGGGGCTTCAGGCGAAAGCCCGTAGCGGTCCATCGTGTCGGTGGCCTCGTCCACCAACGCGCGCAGTTGAAGCTGCGCCCGGCGCGTACGCTCCCAGGAGGCCTCTATGGGGAGGCCAATGGTGACGCGCGGCATGGAGGTCGTATCCAGTGCGTGGAGAAGGGTGTCGCGAAGCTGGTCGGGGGCGAGGGAGGCGTCGGAGGGCATAAGCACCGATGACGGGGCGGAGGAGAGAAGGGACGGACTGTCCAAAATACGACGAAGGTGGGGCCGAGTGCGTCGCTCTTCACCCCTCCGGTGGTGGGGATTTGTATCATGATGAGGGGCACTTTCGGCCCACAGACGTGCGACAGGTGCCCCCCGGCCGGTCTCGACCACGGCACTCCCGCCCCATACCGATCGACACAGAGGAGCAACACAGGCCGCCCGGACGGCGTGATGACGTGGAATCCCCGGCTGGAGAAGACAGGGGCGACGTGCAACCGGAGCCGAAGGCTTCGGCGACTGCGCCCGTCGGGCCCTTCAGGAGCCCCTCTGCGGTGCATACGGACGGCGACCCGCGCGGAGCCGGGCCCAGCACACCTGACGCGTGCTCCTCCCCCAACGGCTCCCACGCGTCCCCGCGAATTACGCCTGCCGGGGGCGAAGACCCGCGTCTGGATCGGGCAGCCACGACCAGTTCGGCAGCTTTGCCCGGAGGGAGCGCGCCGTGAGCTCGAGGCTCACGTACGCAGTGGGGATGAGGACCAGAGTTATGAGCGTGGAGGCGAGCAGCCCCCCAATCACGACGCGAGCCAGGGCGGCCTGGATTTCGGCCCCGGCCCCAATGCCCAACGCCAGGGGGACGAGCCCAAGCACCGTCGTAAGGGTCGTCATCAGAATGGGACGCAGGCGCAGGCGTCCCGCCTCGGCGACGGCCGGCATCAACTCCAGGCCGCGCTCGCGACGCATCAGGTTAATGTAGTCCACGAGCACGATGGCGTTGTTCACGACGATCCCAATAAGCATGACTAGGCCCATCACGCTCTGGATGTTCACCGTCGTGTCCGTGAGGACCAGCGTTGGGAGAACGCCAATTAGGACGAGCGGCACGCTGAACATGACCACAAATGGGTCGAGAAAGCGCTCGAACTGACCGGCCATCACCATGTAGATGAGGACGAGGGCCATAATGATGGCAATCAGGAAGTCCGTCTGGGCCCGCTGCTGCTCACGGTATTCACCCCCAAAGGTGATAGAGAAGCCGTCCGGCAGGTTGAGGTCCGCCAGGTCGCTACGGGCACGGTCTACGACCTCGCCGAGCACGGCGTCGCTATTCAACGTAGCAGAGATATAGGTCACGCGTTGCCCGTTGATGCGCTGAATTTCCGTGGGTCCGCGGCCCCGATCCACGTCGACAAGCGTGGACAGGGGCACCGACTCGCCCTCGGGGGTTCGGATGGAGACGTTGTCGAGGTCTTGTACCGAGAGCCGGTCTTCCGGCCGGAGGCGGACCGTGATGGGGAATTGCTCGCCGCCCGACCGATACGAGGCCGCCCGGCTTCCCCCAACGTTTGTCTGGACCGCCGCCGCGACATCCTGAATCGACAGGCCGAGGGACGAAATCTTATCCCGAAGGAAGCGAATGTTCTGCTCCGGGCGGCCCTCCCGCCGGCCCGTGCGGGCGGAGGCCACGCCGTCCACGCCTTCGAGGCGAGACTCGATACGCTCGGAGAGCGAGCGGGCCTGGTCCAGATCGTAGCCCCGGAGTTCCACCTGCAAGGCTTCGTTTCCTCCCCCCGTGCTAAAGACGCGCCGCAGAATCCACAGGCCCGACTGAGCATTCACCCGCACGTCGGCACCCGGAACAGACCCCAGCACCTCCGAGCGGATTTCATCCGCCAGTTCAAAGGTGTTGGCGGACCGCTCGCCGGCGGATTTGAGGCGAATCTCGACCTCCGCGCCCCATGGCTGGACCTGCTTCGCGAAGTTCTCCATGTCCTCTTCCGGAAGCAGCGGCTTCACGTTGCGCTCCAGTTCGTCGAGGTATTCCATCACCACGGCGATGTTGGTGCCCTGCGCCATGTCCAGATCGATGTCAATCTGGTTGGCATCGGTCTGGGGCGCCAGTTCAATCGAGATGAGCGGCCAGAGGGCCACCGAGCCCACCAGCAGGGCCGCCGTAGCGCCAAACACGAGCCAGCGGCGCGTAAGCACCCGCTCGATCAGGGCGGAGTAGCGGTTTTCGAGGCGGGCAAACGCGCGCTGGAACCATGACTTCGAGGCGTCCTGGTCAATCGTGCTCTCGCCCGCGTCCACTGTGAGGAAGCGACTCGCCATCATGGGGACCAGCGTCAGGGCCACCAGGAGCGAGCATATCAGGGCGAAGACCACCACCAGCGCGAGCGACTGGAAGAGGGCGGCCGTGGTGGTGCGGGCAAAGACGAGGGGAAGAAAAATGACAGAGGTGGTGAGGGTGGAGGCCACAATGGCCCCCGCCACCTCACGCGTCCCGACCGAGGCCGCCTCTTTTAGAGACAATCCATTCTCCTCCCGTTGTCGGATAATGTTTTCTAAGACCACGATCGCATTGTCCACGATCAGGCCAACCCCCAGGGCGAGGCCGCCGAACGTCATCTGGTTCAGCGTAAGGTCGTTAAAGAAGAGAAGGCCGAAGGTGGCAATGATCGAGATCGGGATCGACAGCGCGATGATAAACGTCGTCGATCCGTTCCGCAGAAAAAGATACAGCACCAGGACCGCCAGGAGCGAGCCCCAGATGGCGGAATTCTGAACGTTGTTGATCGACTTTCGAATAAAGTCGCTCTGGTCGCTGACCACCGCGAGCCGGACATCCGACCGCGTGTCGTTAATGCGTTCGACCTCCGACCGGATGTCGTCGGCGACGGTGACTGTGTTGGCGCCGCTCTGCTTCTGGATTTCGAGGCGGAGGACGGGGACGCTATTCAGCTCCGCGATGCGGTTTAGGTCCTCGTATCCGTCCACGACCTCGGCGACATCCTCCACGCGGATCGGGGTCTGATCGACCGTGGTCACAACGGTCCGACGAATTTCATCGAGCGATTCGTACTCGCCCTGGGTACGGACGTAGAGGTCGCTCACGCCCTCCTTCACGTTGCCGCCGGGCAGGGTTGTGTTCGACTGGCCGATGGCCTGTTGCACCTCAGCGGCCGACAGGTCGTAGGATTTCAGACGATCCCGGTTGATGTTGATACGGATCTGCCGGTAGATGCCGCCCTGAATGTTGAGGGTGCCCACGCCGGGAATCTGCTCGAACCGCTTGCCCAGGTCGCGCTCGAGCAGCCGCGTGAGGGATTCCATATCGCGGCTCGATTCCACAGCAACAGTGACAATTTCCTGGCTGTTGGGATCAAACTTCCAGATTCCAGGCGGCTCCGCCTCAACGGGCAGGTCGTCGCGGATGCGATCCAGGGCCGCGCGCACGTCATTGGCCGCGGCGTCCAGATCGGTGCCCTGGGCAAACTCGAGGTTTACGCGGCTGCCCCCCTCGTCGGAGCGGGAGGTGATTTGCTCCACATTGGGGACGCTGGAGACGGCGTTCGCGACCGGGTCGGTGATGATCGTTTCCATCTCCTCCGGCCCCACGTTCGGGTAATTGGTGTAGACCGTCACCCGTGGGTATTCGATCTCCGGCAGCAGGTCCACCGGCAGGTAGTAAAAGCTCACGCTGCCGACCACGATGATCGCCAGAAAGGTCATCGCCGTCGCAACCGGCCGTCGGATGGAGAGATCGTAGAGCGACATGGGCGAAGGCAGTCAGGCGGTGAGGGCAGGCGGACTGGAGGCTACGGCTGCGTGGTGGCCATGGGGGGCGCACTGCTGTCCGCGGAGGGCGGGGCGTGGGTCGAGGACGTCGTGTCCTCGGGCCCCGCGTCACTGCCGAATCGTTCCTCGGCCAGCCGTTGCTGACGTTCGAGGACGCGGTTCAGGAGGTCAGTTTCTTGAAGGCGCTGGAGGGAGAGGAGGCGCGACCAGGGAAGCGGGCGGACCCGTGCGTCGACGCGCTCGTCGTTGTTGTCGAGCAGGTTCTGGCCAACCGTGATGATCCAGTCGCCCGGGTCAATGCCCCGAACCCCGGCGGTCTGTTGCCCCTCGGCCAGGACCTCCACTTCACGGAAGGTGGTAGGGGTCGGGGGCGTCAGGGGGGGAGGGTCGTCCTCGTCAAAAGACTCGGGCATCTCGACCGGAATTTCGGTGCCAAGCGTGGGGGCGATAAAGACGCCGCGCGTGTTGGAGGCTGGATCTTCGTAGAGGGCGCTGAGCGGTACGATGGTGGCTCGCTCACTCTCAGCGTATGCGACATCAACCTCGACAAACATGCCGGGATTGAGCACACGGTCCTCATTTGGCACCTCAATTTCGGCCTCCGCGCTGTACGACTCGCTGCTGAGGAAAGGGGACATTCGGGTCACAGAGGCCTCGAGCACGGTGTCCTTCTGGGGAACGTGAACGCGCGCCGTCTGGCCGGGCTGAATTTGTCCAAACATGCGGTCGGTGACCTCAACGTGAACCTTCACGGCGTCGAGGTCCCCCAGCGTGTACAGGCGGGTGTCCGGCCCCACCCGTTGGCCAACTTCTACGTTCCGCTCGCCCACGTAGCCGCTGGTGGGAGCCCGCACCACGGTGCGCTCCAGCATGCTCTCTTGCTCTTCAAGGGTGGCTTCGGCCTGATCGACCTGCGCCTGGGCCTGTTCATAGGCGGCCTCGGCCTGGTCCACTTCCGCGCGAAGGGATTCGAGTTGCTCCTGGCTCTCAAAGTCCTGCTCGGCCAGTCGCTCCGTGCGCTTGAGCTGCGACTGAAGCTCGTCGCGGCTGGCCGCGGCGCTTCGCGCGTCGGCCCGGGCCCCCCGCAGCGACGCTTTTGCCTGGCGAACCTGCTGCTCGTAGGTTTCCTGGCGAAGGCGAACGAGCGGCGCCCCCGCCTCGACGTAATCGCCGGTCTGCGCCTCAACGGACACCACCGGTTGGCTCAGCTCCGGATAGACGGCGATCTGGTTGCGGGCCCGGACGGTCCCGGTCATTCGCTCCTCCAGGGGAAGCGTCCCGTCCCGGGCCTGAACGGCTTCCACAGAGGGGGGCGTATCCTGCCGCTGTTCTTCTGACGAAGAGGATCTGTCGTTTTCCGACGACCCGCAGCCGCTCAGGAAAAGGGCAGCACCAGCGAGGAGGAATAGCAGCCGAAGGGACAAGACGTTGGGCAAAGTTGTTAGGAAGTGGGCATCAGCAACAGGAAGCCGGGCGCAAAGTGTCATCGCGCACCAGGCTTGACGACATCGTTGCGGTCGCGTACACCGGATGGCGGCGGGATTTGTTGTCGAACGTATTCATCATACCACTTTACAGGAAGGGGTTTCGGGCCTGAAGATCAATGGCACGCGGAGCGAAACGGGTTACATCTCGGTGACGTGAGAAACGGGCAGTGCCCACATGTTCGTACGAGGGGCCCCGGGTGGAGACAGCCGCCGGGGGCGTTTGGCTCACGCGCAGGTCCTACCTATGTCCGACTCGTATTATACCCTTCAGGCGCCGGGCGAGGCGGAACGAACGGTCGACGGCTCCCGGTTTGTTGCTCACGCACGCCCGGTGCCCGATCGGGCCGCGGCGGAGGCGTCCATCGGGGACGTCCGGGATCGCAGGCCCAAGGCCACCCATCACTGCTCGGCCTTTCGTGTGAGTGCTGAGGGCACGGTCGTTCACTACGATGATGATGGGGAGCCAAGCGGCACGGCCGGGCGGCCGATCCTCCGCCAGATTGACGCGCGTGACCTCACGAACACGCTCGTGGTGGTGACGCGCTAGTTTGGCGGGACGGAACTGGGAACCGGAGGCCTTGCGCGGGCCTACGGAGAGGCGGCCGCGGCGGCCCTCGACCGGACGACAATCGTCGAGCGGGTCGTTCGCGTGCCGGTTCGTCTCCGGTACGACTACGACGACACCGCCCCGGCCGAACAGGTCTTTCGCCAGTTTGACGTTGAGGAACTCGAGAGTCGCTACACCGACGTGACGACGAAGACGATGGGCGTGCGGGCGTCCAAGACGGAGGCCTTCCTGCAGGCCTTTACCAATGCGCTGGGGGGACGCGGAACGGTGCTCCGGGTGGGGGACGGATAGAGGGCTGGGGCGAGGGGAGAGGGCAGCGGTTCTCCATCCCCCGCCGATGTCACGTTCCTTCTACTTGTACTGCTCCATCGCGGCCACGGCCAGTTCGTCGGCCATGTTGTTGAGTTCATTGTCGGCGTGGCCCTTCACCCACACCCAGTCCACATCGTGACGGTCGGCTTCTTCGAGAAGGGCCTGCCACAGTCCCTTGTTCTTGACGTCGTTGTTGGATGCGGTTTGCCAGTCGTTCGCCTGCCAGCTGTCGAGCCACCCCTTGTTAAAGGCGTTGGAGAGGTAGGCGCTGTCGGTGTGGAGGGTAACGGCCGCAGGCGCATCGAGGGCACGGAGGGCTTCGAGGGCGGCCGTAAGCTCCATTCGATTGTTTGTGGTATAGGGCTCGCCGCCCATGAGGCGCTCGGCGTCTTCGCCCTGGATGACGATGGCGGCCCAGCCGCCGGGCCCGGGATTGCCACTGCAAGCGCCGTCGGTGTAGATGGTGACGTCGGTCATAGACACAAGGCATAGGTGCGGGTGCTGAACGTCCCCAACGTAGGGGCCACCTCCGGACCCGTCCACGGTGTCGCCGATAAGCGATCGTGAAAACCTTGCCTCAGGGGGCGTGTATCATTACACTAAATAATTGCATCTCTTCTTGATCACCGCGCACATCCATGAAGTTTGTCGACGAGGTGGACATTACGGTCCAGAGCGGGGACGGGGGGCGCGGTCTTGTCGCCTGGCGCAGGGAGAAGTTTGTCCCCAAGGGCGGGCCAGCGGGCGGCGACGGGGGCGACGGGGGCGACGTGTACGTGGTGGCGGACGAGAACCTCTACACGCTAATGGATCTGCACCACACAAAGCACGTCTACGCCGAGGACGGGGAGAACGGCGGGCGGCGAGAGCAGACGGGGGCCACGGGGGAGGATGCCGTGATGCGGGTGCCGCCGGGCACGGTGGTTAAGGAGCGTCATACCGAGGACGCAATCGGCGAGGTGGTGGAGCCGGGCGATCGCCTTCGGGTGGCGAAGGGCGGGGAGGGAGGGCACGGGAACGCCTTCTTTAAATCGAGCACGAACCAGGCGCCCCGGCACGCCCAGCCGGGCACCTCCGGCGAAACCCGCGAGTTGACCCTGGAGCTGAAGCTGATGGCGGATGTGGGGCTTGTTGGCTTCCCCAATGCCGGGAAGAGCACGCTCGTCTCGAGTTTGTCGGCGGCCGAGCCGGAGGTGGCCGACTACCCCTTCACGACGCTTACGCCCCAGCTCGGCATGGTCTACGTCAGTGAGTTTGAGACGTTTGTCATGGCGGACATACCCGGCATCATCGAAGGGGCCCACGAGGGCCGTGGGCTTGGCCTCCGGTTTCTGCGTCACATTGAGCGGACCTCTGTTCTGTTGTTCGTCATTCCCATCACGTCGCAGGACCTGGCGGGGGAATACCGTCAGCTGGTGGACGAACTGGAGGCGTATGAGGCCGACCTGATGGCGAAGCCGCACGTCGTGGCGCTCTCGAAAGTGGATATTCTCGCGCCCGACGAGCGGGCCCTGTTGCCCGACGTGGTTGCGGACGGCTTTCCGGAGGACGTGCCCCTCGTGCCCATCAGTGCCGTCGCCGACATTGGGCTTGACCGTCTCACGTATACCCTCTTCGATCGGGTGAAGGCCGCCCGTCAGAACACTCCGTCGGCCTCTACGAACGCGCAGCCACGCTGAGACATGCGGCTTCCGTTGGAGTCCCGCGACCCCTCCTCCGAACTGGACCCTGCCCTGGAGCGACGGGCCCTCATCGGACTGTCGTTGGTGCCGGGCGTGGGGGCGTCGCGCCTCCGGGGGCTGCTGGCCCATTTCAATGTCCCGAGCGCCGTTTTTCAGGCCTCCCGATCGACGCTCACGCAGGTGGACGGCATCGGGCCGCAGACCGCCGAGGCCATCCTTACGTTCGACGATCGCGCGGCCGTCGAGCAGGAATTGACGCGGGCGGACGAGCTGGGGGCGGAGCTCGTATCCCCCTGGGACGAGCGATTCCCGGCCCGTCTCCAGGAAATTTACGACCCGCCCGCCTACCTGTGGATGCGGGGGAGCCTTCCGGCATCCCCGGTGCCCATGATAACGGTCGTGGGCACGCGCCGCTGCACCGACTACGGACGGTCGCAGGCGCATCACCTCTCCGCCGAGCTGGCCCGGCGGGGATTTACAATCGTGAGCGGGCTGGCCTACGGCGTCGACGCCGCTGCGCACAAAGGCGCGCTTGATGCCGGGGGGCGCACCCTGGCGGTGCTCGGGTCGGGCGTTGGTCGCATCTACCCCCAGAAGCACACCGCCCTGGCCGAGCGGATTGCCGACCATGGGGCGGTGCTCTCCGAGTACCGCCTGGACGCGAAGCCGGACGCCCCGAATTTTCCGGAGCGCAACCGCATCCTCAGCGGCCTGTCCCTGGGGACGCTGGTCGTGGAGTCGTACGACGAGGGCGGATCGCTCATTACGGCCCGGCTGGCCCTCGAGCAGAATCGCGAGGTGTTTGCCGTGCCGGGGGCCGTCACCAAGGGGTCCAGCACCGGCACCAACCGCCTCATTCAGCGGGGCCACGCCAAGCTGGTCATGACGGTGGAGGACGTGCTGGAGGAGCTGCCGGAGGTCACCGTCGCGGAGCCGGAAACCGTTGATGCGGAAACGATTGCGGGGGCGCCGCCCGACCCCACCGACGAGCTTACGGAACAGGAAACCACCCTGTACGAGGCCCTGTCCGACACCCCAACCCACATTGATACGATCTGTGAGAACACCGGGCTCGACCCATCGACGGCCCTTCCGGTGCTCTTGCAGCTGGAGTTTAAGGGCGTGGTCCGGCAGCTGGCCGGCAAGCAGTTTCGCCGCGCGTGAAGCGAGGCGCGGGACGCGGGAGGCACTTGGGGTCTGCACCCCGTTTTCGTTTGTAAACTCCAGGCCCGCGCCTCGGGGCTCCGCGTCCGGGTCGACGATCGCGTCGATTGGCACCTCGATGTCGAGAATGGGAGCGGTCACGGAGCGGCTAGACACAGTGGGGCCGTCCATGCTGCCGGAAAAGACATGATG
Organism: Salinibacter sp.; assembly: GCA_046498495.1. Classification (GTDB taxonomy): domain Bacteria; phylum Bacteroidota; class Rhodothermia; order Rhodothermales; family Salinibacteraceae; genus Salinibacter. Next base: position 14,388 of record JAWOAQ010000184.1, read on the forward strand.
GACCGGAGCGGCGGCGGCTCCATGGGAGGGCAGACGGTGGACACGTAAGCGTATCTCGTTGAGGACATATGGATGGAGTGTGGCGACGTGCCGCCGACGGAGGTTCGACGTTTCGAATGGGAATCGACGAGTTGACGACCGGTGAACGCTGGCGAGCGTGATGCGTGTGAACGGCAGCATTTTCGGGACCCATCCTGCTTTCTATGACCCCCGCCAATCTCCGCAGCTCCTTCCCCCACACCGAGCACCAGACCTACCTCAACCACGCGGCGGTGAGCCCCGTGAGCCGCCCGGTCCGTGCGGCTGTGGATGCGTATCTCGATGAGCGGCATGGGGCCGCCCCCGAGGCGCCCATCGAAAACTTCGATTCGGTATTTCCGCTGATGGAGGAGGCCCGCGCCCGCGCCGCCGAGGTGATGGGGACCGTAGCCGAGCGGGTGGATTTCATTCCGAACACGTCCACTGGGCTGAACGTGCTGGCTCAGGGCCTCGACTGGTCGTCCGGCGACCGCATCGCCGTGCCGGACGGCGCCTTCCCCACCAACGTGTATCCGTTCCTCAACCTGGAACGTGAAGGCGTAGCCGTCGACTTCATTCCGACGGAGGAGGGCGCCTACACGCTCGACGACATCGAGCGCACGCTCCAGCCCGAGACCCGGCTCCTGTCGGTTTCCTGGGTGCACTTTCTCTCGGGCTTCCGCGTGGACCTGGCGGCTGTCGGCGAGCTCTGCGCGGCCCACGACGTGCTCTTCTGCGTGGATGCCATTCAGGGCCTCGGGGCGTTGACCCTCGACGTGGAGGCGGCGGGAATCGACTTTCTCGCGGCGGGCGGGCACAAGTGGCTGATGGGCCTGCAGGGGGCCGGGCTCCTTTACTGCGACGAGGCGCTCCAGGCGCAAATTCACCCCCCCACCGGCTGGCTTCACGGCCCGGTCGACTGGGAAAACCTGGACGACTACACCCTCACGTTCCACGACGACGCCCGCCGCTTCCGCACCGGTACACTCAACATGGCCGGCGTTGTGGCGCTGCACGCGGCCCTCGGTCTCTACGTGCAGGCGGGGCCGGAGTGGTGTGAGGAGCGAGTGCTCGACCTATCGATCACGCTAGCCGATGAACTGGCGGCCCGGGGCCTGCCCCGATACGGGACCACCGACCCGGCCCACGCCAGCGGGATCGTCACCGTGGCGCCCGACGCCCCGGAGGCGCTCTACGAACACCTGCAGGCCCGCGACATCACCGCCGCCCTCCGCAACCGGAAGCTTCGCCTCGCCCCGACGTACTACAACGACGAGACCGACCTCCGCGCCGTGCTCGATGCCGTCGACGATTTTATCACCTGACCCATGCCCGACGCCCCAGATGCATTCGATGCGTCCGCCTACGACGCCGACGTGACCCGGAAGGGGAACGTCGTGGAGCTGACCGTGCCCGAGAGCGTGGCCGAGGGGCGGCGGCTCGACAAGTACCTCACGCGCTTCTACCCCGAGGCCTCCCGCACAAAAATCCAGCGGTCGATCAAGAAGGGGCACGTGAAGGTGAATGGGGCGGACGCGAAGAAGTCACACATCGTGGAGCCGGGCGACCGGATTGTCTTTCGTCTCGTCCGCAAGCCGCCCATGCAGGCCGAGCCGGAGCCGATCCCGCTCGACGTGGTGTACGAGGACGACGACCTGCTGGTGGTGAACAAGCCCGCCGGCATGGTGGTGCACCCGGCGCCGGGGCACCGCAGCGGCACGCTCGTCCACGCCCTTCTGTACCACGTGCAGGGCCAGCCCGTGGCCGCGGACGACGATCCGGTCGCCGCCGACGACGAAGCGGTCGGCCTCTCGATGGTAAACGCCCTGCCCGAGGCGCCCGATCATCCCGTCGTGCGGCCCGGCATCGTGCACCGGCTTGACAAAGGCACCTCCGGCCTTCTGGTCGTGGCCAAGCGCGACTGTGCCCACCAGCCCCTCGCCGAGCAGTTTAAGGCCCACACCGTGGAGCGTCGGTATCGGGCGATTGTGTGGGGCCACCTCGACCCGCCCCGCGGCACGATGGAAGGGGCCATTGGGCGCGACCCGAACCACCGGCAGCGCATGGCGGTGGTGCCTGAAAACCAGGGGAAATGGGCCGTCACGCACTACGAGACGGTGGAGTATCACGCCCACACGTCGGTTGTCGAGTTTCAGCTCGAAACGGGGCGCACCCATCAGATCCGCGTCCACGCCAGCGAACGGCACCATCCCCTCCTCGGCGACCCGACGTACGGGGGCGACAGGGTACGGTACGGCCCCCAGGACGGAGACCGACGTGCCTTCTTCGACCGCCTGTTCGAGGCTCTTCCGCACCCGGCCCTGCACGCCGGGGAGCTCGGGTTTGTACACCCCACCTCCGGGGAGACCATGCACTTTGAGGCAGCGCCCCCGACGGGGTGGCAGGAGGTCCTGGAGCGGCTGCGCACCCGGGGAGGTTGAGCCTCCTCGGGTGACGATCCGGGACACGAAAGAATTCTACACTGATATGCGCCTGAAATGGTTTGGGGGGACAAAGGGGGCTGATCGTGGCGGCATAGTGGATTTGTTATCGGCTCCCCTTGGTTCCCACCTCGCGCTCATGCACGTCTCAATCATTGTTCCTACCTATAACCGGGCCACGCTGCCCGCTCAACCCCTGTAAAGTGTCGTCGCGCAGACCTATCCCCACTGGGTGTGCCACATGTCGGACGCGGACGCACTGAAAGAGCGCGTGCGGACTCTCGGCCCCAGTCTGGAGCCCGCCACTGTGGACGTCACGGCCACGACTGAAAAGGGCATCCATTTGTCTGCCGCTTATGGGTCACAGGTCCGGGCGTTTTTCGGGACCCCCGGACGCTTGCGCGATGAGATGTTGGGATATGTGGCCGGATGGGCACGCCCCTATGCCCCAGGGCGCGAGTACGGACACGTTCGTCTCCGAGGGGAATTGAGGGAGGGGGGAGGCGAGAGTTAGCCAGAAGCGACGGTCCGATGCACCAAACATTGAGTCGGGACGCGAAACCGGCTGTTACCTTGGGTTTACGTTACCCAATCGCCCAGTCCCCTACTCCGGATGGTTACCGCCTCTTCTACCTCTTCTCCGCGAGTGAGTATTGGATTGCCCGTCTACAACGGTTCCGATTACTTAGAGGCCGCCCTCGACTCCATCCAGGCGCAAACCTTCACGGACTTCGAGCTCATCATCTGTGACAACGGCTCGACGGACGGGACGGAGATCATCTGCCGCCGCTATGCCGAGCAGGATGATCGTATTCGCTACGTTCGCAACCCGCGCAATCTGGGAGCGGCCAAAAACTATAATCGCACCCTCGAGCTCGCTGAAGCGCCGTATTTCCGGTGGGCCTGCCACGACGACCGTCTCGCTCCTCGGTGCCTAGAAGCATGCGTTGAGGTCCTCGACGCGCACCCGAACGTGGTGTGTGCCTACCCGCTCACCCAAATGATCGATGCGGAGGGCAATGAAATCGAGGAGCCCGGTTGGGTTCGTCACCTTCACCTCGTGGATCAGTCGGCGTCCGAGCGGTTTTCGGACTACCTCCGCGCTTATCTTTGGGGCGGCGACGGTGGGCAACTCTTTGGCCTCATGCGCACCGATGTGTTGCGCTCGACCATGCAACACGGCGACTTCCCCTCCGCCGACCTCATTCTGATTGGGGACTTGACGCTCTGGGGCGATCTCTACGAAGTACCGGAGCGTCTCTTCCTCCGCCGCCTCCACGACGAGAATTCGATCTACGGCAACGATCAGGAGATCGACAAGGTGTGGGCGTGGTTCGATCCCGATCAAAAAGGGCAGATCCGGTGGCTGGAATGGCGGTGGCTCAAAGAACTCACGCAGGCCATCGGCCGGGCGCCACTCTCCGGTTCCGAGCGCCGTCGGTGCTACCAGGCCCTCGCGCGCCTCTACGTACGACACCACGGGCGCAAGTGTGTGAAAGAGGTCCTCTACGTCCTCAGTGTGAAGTCAGGAATTGTCAGCAAAAAGAGAGCCCAAAAAGTCGTGGGGCTCAACACAATGTACAAGATTCTCTGATCGATCACCTAATTGTCCCTCATGCGTTCCTTTCGGTCTACTCCTCCAGTTCCATGAAAGCGGTCATCTTTGCCGGAGGATTCGGCACCCGTCTCTCCGAAGAAACGGCTGTTCGTCCGAAACCCATGGTCGATGTTGGCGACCAGCCCATCCTGTGGCACATCATGAAGATTTACTCCGCCCACGGCATCAACGACTTCATCGTGTGCTGTGGATATAAAGGCGATGTCATCAAGCAGTACTTTGCCGAGTATCGCCACCAGCGCTCGTCCGTCACGTTTGACTTTGTGAACGACCGCGAGATCATCCACGGCAGCCGCTGTGAGCCGTGGCGCGTGACCCTCGTCGACACGGGCCTGCACACCATGACCGGCGGTCGGCTGAAACGCGTCCGCGAGTTTGTAGGTGACGAGACGTTTTGCCTCACCTATGGTGATGGGGTAAGCGACGTTGACCTTTCGGCCCTCGTCGACTTTCACCACCAGCAGGGCACTCACGCCACCCTCACGGCCATTCAGCCGCCCGGCCGATTTGGGGTTTTCAAGCTGGACGATGACGACACGCGCATTGATGCCTTCCGCGAAAAACCGCAGGGCGACGGCGCCTGGATCAACGGTGGCTTCTTCGTTTGTGAGCCCGACGTTTTTGACTACGTCGACGGGGACGAGACGGTGTGGGAGCAAGAGCCCCTTGCGGGACTGGCCCGCGACAAGCAACTCTCCGCCTTCCGGCACAGGGGCTTCTGGCAACCGATGGACACGCTTCGGGACAAAATGTACCTCGAAGCCCAATGGGACAAGGAGGATCCCCCCTGGAAGGTGTGGGACGACGCCTCCATTTCTGCCTCCCCGGTTTTCACGAACGGTGTCTAACGCCTCCACTTCTTCTCCGCAGTCTATATGCATCGCACAGACGTAGCCATTATTGGCGGCGGCATCGTGGGGCTCGCCACGGCCGACCAGCTGACTCAGCACGACCCATCCCTCCGGGTTCTCGTTCTGGAAAAAGAGCCGGACGTGGCTCAACACCAGACCGGTCGCAACTCCGGAGTCATTCACTCTGGCATCTATTACACGCCCGGTTCGCTCAAGGCCCGCACCTGTCGGGCCGGCAAAGCGGCCCTGGAGGCGTTCTGTGAGGCCGAGGAGATTCCGTTTGACCGGTGTGGAAAGGTCATTGTGGCGACGGATGCGTCGGAGCTTCCGGCCCTGGACCGCATCTACGAGAATGGACAGGCCAATGGGGTTGATTGTGAAACCATCGGGCCGGAGCGGCTGCGTGAGATTGAGCCGCACGCCCAGGGCATCCGTGCCATTCACGTTCCGGAAACGGGCATTGTCGATTATGTCGCGGTCAGTCGCCGTCTCGCTGAGCGGGTCCAGGCGCGGGGCGGGGCGCTTTGGCTGAACGCGGCCGTGCACGGGCTGGATCAGCGGGATGAGAGCGTGATCGTACACTCGGCCGCCGGGGCGGTGGAGGCCCAACACGTCATCAACTGTGCGGGGTTGTATGCCGACCGCATTGCCCGAATGACGGGCACCGATCCCGGCGTACAAATTGTGCCGTTCCGGGGCGAGTACTACGAACTTATTCCAGAAGCGCGCCGCCTCTGCCGAGGCCTCATCTACCCCGTGCCCAATCCCAGCTTCCCGTTCCTCGGCGTCCACTTTACCCGTATGATCGATGGTGGGGTGGAGTGTGGACCGAACGCTGTGCTTGCCCTCGCCCGCGAGGGATATCGGTGGAGCGAGATTGACGGTCAGGAGCTGATTGAGACCCTCGCATACTCTGGGTTTCAGAAATTGGCCGCCCGCTACTGGCGCATCGGTCTCGGGGAAATGTGGCGTTCAGCCAGCAAGAAGGCCTTTGTTGGTGCCCTGCAGAAGCTCGTTCCCGACATCGAATCACGGCACTTGCAGGCAGCCCCGGCTGGGGTGCGCGCCCAGGCAGTGACGCCCGATGGGCGCTTACATGACGACTTTATGATCAAAGAGACCGGGGCGGTGATCAGCGTCTGCAATGCCCCGTCTCCGGCTGCCACCTCGGCTCTATCCATCGGGCAAACCATCGTGGAACGCCTGCTCCCAAAGCTGAAAATGCCAGCCTAATTCCGTGTTGAGGGGACTGTGCCAATCACGATTGCCTCTTTGGATCGAGTCGTTGAGAGGCGCCATCCGAGAGGCCCTTCGGCCCGGCGCGCAACAGACGGTTTACTCCTGGGGGCGATGAGGTGCGCAGCAATTCTCGGTAGACGATATTAGTGCCCACGGTCTCGGGGTCCCCTCGACACGAGTTCCGGAGAGACAAGCCAAAGGCGTATCAGCGTCTGTCCTGTGGATGACCTAAGGATGAGATCGAAGTCCTTAGATTCAAAACAGTTCAGTTGGGTTCTGTCTCCATTTCGGTCCAATTCCCCTGCCCGTATCCTCTCCGCTTCTCGTCTTTTCCCCGTCTTATGGACATCTTAGTCACCGGTCACGAAGGCTATATTGGATCTCGACTTGTGCCTCTTTTGCAAGCACACGGCCACAACGTCCGGGGTCTCGACACCAACTTTTACACCGACGGCCAACTCTACGACGATCTTGAGGCCCCGGAGGACGGGGCCCGCCAGCGCGATATCCGGCGAATGACCCTCAAGGACGTGACCGGTGTTGATGCCGTGGTTCATCTCGCGGAGCTTTCCAATGATCCACTCAGCCTCCACTCGGAAGAGAACACCTACGCCATCAACCACGAGGGCTCCGTCCATATCGCTGAGCTCTGTAAGGAGGCCGGGGTCGAGCGGTTCGTCTACACGTCCTCATGCAGCGTCTACGGCGTGCCGGCCGACGAGCCGATCAAGGACGAATCGTCCGAGACCCACCCGCAGACCGCTTACGCCAACTGCAAGACGCTTGTGGAGCGGGACCTGTCGGCGCTGGCCGACGACACGTTTACGCCCACCTTTCTTCGCAATGGGACGGCCTACGGCCCGTCGCCCCGTCAGCGATTCGACATTGTGCTGAACAACCTTGCGGGCCACGCCTGGACGACGGGTGTCATTAACATGACGAGCGACGGGTCGCCCTGGCGGCCGATGGTCCACGTGGATGACATTTGTCAGGCCATTCGGTGTACCCTTGAAGCCTCGCGCGATGCCGTTCACAATGAAGTGTTCAACGTGGGGGCGACGGACGAAAACTACACGATTCGCCAGATTGCCGAAATCGTCGCCGAGACCTTCTCCGGTTGCAAACTGTCGATCGGGTCGAGTGACGGAGACAACCGCAGCTATCGAGTGAACTTCGACAAGATCCACAGACAACTTCCCGGCTTTGCCGCCCAGTACACGCTGGCGGATGGGGCGCAGCAGCTCAAGACGGTCTTTGAAGAGATTGCGATGGGTCGGGAGACCTTTGAATTCCGGGCCTTCACGCGACTGAAGCAGCTGAAATACCTCCTCGAGACCGGGCAGATTGACAGTGAGTTTTTCTGGGACACCGCGCCCGCATCCCGCTCCGCAACGGGGGCCGCTGCGTCCTCGCTATCGGCAACGTAGGCCTGCACCCTCGGGGCCCTGCCCGTTTCTCCACCCGCTCTCGGACCGGCGTTGACGTCCCGCGAACGTGGAGGCCCCCTCTCAACACGTTCGCGGGACGTCAACGCCGGTTGAAGGACAAATGGAGGAAGGGGCCAACCGCTTCCCGTGCGGGCCTACGTTGTAGATAGCGAGGACGCAGCGGCCCCTGTTGCGGAGTGGGATGCGGGCGC
>JAWOAQ010000224.1:0-9446 GCA_046498495.1 Salinibacter sp.
TAATCGCACCTTTGAGGTATTGAAAGACTCGCCTTCGTCGGGATCGAAGGACAGGCCGCGCCGCCCCTCTAATCGCACCTTTGAGGTATTGAAAGCCCGCGCCATCAAGCCGAAGTTGATCGAGGCCAAGGCCCTCTAATCGCACCTTCGAGGTATTGAAAGTGCTTGATAGCGCGGGTAGCAACCCCGGCTCGGCTGGCCTCTAATCGCACCTTTGAGGTATCGAAAGAGTGGCGCCAGCAGCTGTACGAGCGCGACCGCTACGACCTCTAATCGCACCTTTGAGGGGAGTGCATTTTGGGTTTTGGATTGGGGATTTTGGATTGGGGGCTCGCTGGGTCTTGAGGCTGTCGTCTTCGAGTGGCGCCTCCCACGGATGGCGTGTTGGCGTGGAGGAGGCGCAGCACGAATCCCACGGGGCAACGAGGCCCCGGCCGGGACGAGGGGCGGCTCGGGCACGGTGCACGGTATCGCTGAAGGCTTGGACGACCCCGCCCCCAATGTAAAACGTCCAAATGAGACAGTGAAACCCTGCGAACGCTGGGTCGGGGCGGCGCGTTGAGGCGGGGCCCGGCTCACTCTTGCCCATCCGTCCCCGCCCCATGCTCCCGGACAACCTCTACGAAAAAATTCGCCGCCTGGAGGTGCGCACCCGAGACGTCGTTGAGGATGTGTTCGGCGGCGAGTACCGGTCGGCCTTCAAGGGGCGTGGCATCGAGTTCGCCGAGGTGCGGCCCTACCAGGTGGGCGACGACATCCGCTCCATCGACTGGAACGTGTCGGCCCGGATGGACGAGACCTACGTGAAGGTGTACGAGGAGGAGCGCGAGCAGACGGTCATGCTGTGCGTGGACGTTTCCGGCTCGGAGAACTTCGGGTCGCAGGGGGCGATGAAGCGCGAGATGGCCGCTGAGATCTGCGCCGTCATGGCCTTTAGCGCCGTGCGCAACAACGACAAGGTGGGCCTGCTCCTGTTCTCCGACGAGATCGAAGGCGTTGTGCGGCCCCGCAATGGGCGGCGGCACGTGCTACGGTGCCTTCGCGAGCTGTTTACGGTCGAGCCCGCGTCCCGCGGCACCGACATCGCGGGCGCCCTGCGGCACGGGCTGCGCATCCTGCGGCGCCCGTCGGTACTCGTGCTTCTGAGTGACTTCTTCGACACGGGCTACGGCACGATGCTGCGCGTGGCCGCCCGGCGTCACGACACGGTGGCGGTGGAGCTGCGCGACCCCCGGGAGGAGGAACTGCCCCCCATCGGCCTGGTTGATTTGACCGACGCCGAGACGGGGGAGACCATGACCCTCGACACCCGCGCGCCGGCCGCCCGCCAGGCGTTTGCCGACGAGGTGCGGGCCCGCCGCGGGCGAACCGCTGCCCGCCTGCGCCAGGCCGGCGTGCCCCACGTGCCGGTGCACACGGACACCGACTATATGGAGCCCCTCATTGCATTCTTCCGTGAGCGGACCCGGCGGGGGTAGCCCTGCCGTCCACCGTTTCTCCTCACGCAACGCCCGAGTGATGGATGCACGCCCCCCCGGCGGGGCCGTCGCCCCCTGGATCGTGAGCGCGGTCGTGCTGGGACTGTGCCTGCTGGCAGGACGAGCCGCGGCCCAGTCGGCGCCGCGCGCAGAGGCCCGCGTGTCCGCCGACACCGTCCGGGTGGGCGAGCGATTCCGGGTGACCCTGACCGTGGAGCGGGCCGCGGACGCGACGACGCAGTTTCCCCGCCCCGATGCCGATCCGGCGCACTTTGGGGCGCTGGAGGTGCTGGGCGAGTCCACCCGCGGCACACGCCCCGGGGCGGAGGGGCGCGTTGTGGACAGCGTATCGTACGAGGCCACGACCTTTGCGCTCGACCAGGCGCGCCTGCCGGCCCTGCCGGTTCGGGTGGTTCAGGGGGGCGATACGACAGCGGTAACCACCTCGGCCCGCGAGGTGCCGGTTGCGTCGGTCGTAGGGGCGGACGCTGAGGGCCTCCGCACGGGCGATCCGCTCGCTGTGTTTCCCCGGTCGCCGTGGCCGTGGCTCCTGGGGGGACTCGTGGGGGCCGCGCTGGTGGGCGGAGGCGCGTACTGGTGGTGGGCGCGCCGGCAGCCCGAGGCCGCGTCGGAACGCACGTCCGCCCACGCCACACCCCGCGACGCCGCCATCAGCCGCCTGCGGACGCTGGCCGCGTCCGCCGACCTGCGGGACCGTGCCGCCGTGAAGGCGTTTTACGTTGAGCTCTCAGACATCGTGCGCACCTATCTGGCCCGCGCGCTTGAGATCCGCGCGCACGAGCGAACCACGCGAGATGTCGTCGCCGTCCTGCAGCATCGGGCCGACCTCCCGGCGGAGGCCGTGGAGCATGTGCAGGCCGTGCTGGAGCGCGCCGACCTCGTGAAGTTTGCCGGCGTGCGTCCCGCCCCCGACACGAGCAAGGAGACCTATCGACAGACCCGCCAGGCAATTGCGGCCCTCCAGGAGGCGAACGATGCGCTCCCGATCGACGGCGTCGCCTCCGCGAACCGCCCCGCCGGCTGAACATGCTCGGAGCGATTTGGGGACGGCCCCGTTCCAAAGCGGCTGCCATGTGGTAAGGGGACGTCTGACGCCATGTTGATCGTGCTACACGGCTCGAAAAATAACAGCCTGTCATCCCGGACGGAGCGCGAGGAATGTTGCAACTGAATACTTCCGGGGGGGCGAATCGGATGCGTGGAGATCCGGGATCCATTTGCCGAGAGGAAGACGCAGGCTGTTTTACGTTCGTCCTCTGTGTTGCCCACCCTGTTTTTGACTATTTTCGGACGCACCCTGGTGCAACCGGTTGGATAGATCTCGGGTGTGGAGCCTTGGCCGAGATGACGGATTGAGAAGTGTTCGTCGTTTTGATCCCGAGAATTCCAACGTGCATTTGTTCTGCCGCCCCGTTCGCGATTCGTCCGTCCACCCACAGATCTTCGTCCCCCATGCCCGCCTTCAGCGACACGCTCGTCGATCGCCTGGCCGACGCCCAACACGTGGTGGTGCTCACTGGGGCCGGCGTCAGTGCAGAGAGCGGCATCCCCACCTTCCGCGACCCCGATGGCCTCTGGGAGGAGTTCGAGCCGCAGGAGCTGGCCAACGTGGAGGCCTTCCTCGACAATCCCCAGCTGGTGCAGGGCTGGTACCGCCACCGCCGCCAGCTCGTCGAGGAGGCCGAGCCGAACGCTGCGCACCGGGCGCTGGCCGACCTGGAGGCGCACGTGCCGTCGCTGGTCGTCGTGACGCAAAATGTGGATGCCCTGCACAGCCGCGCGGGCAGTTCAGACGTGATTGAGCTGCACGGCAATATCACGCACAATTACTGCATGGACTGCGCGCGTCCCGCCGACGCGAGTCTCGTCGATGCGGCCATCCAGGACGGCACGCCGGCCCGCTGCCCCGAATGCGACGGCCTCATCCGTCCCGATGTGGTGTGGTTTGGCGAACGGCTGCCGTCCGACGCCATCGAACGCGCCCACACGGTGGCCGAGCAGGCCGACGTACTGCTGAGCGTGGGCACGAGCGCGGTGGTGTACCCGGCGGCGCGGCTTCCCCTCGTGGCACAAGAGCACGGCGCGTACGTGGCCGAAATCAATCCGGACACCACCGGGGTCACCGACGCCGTCGACGCCTCGGTTCGGGGGGAGGCGGGCGCGGTGCTTCCGGCTCTCCGCGACACCGTGGCGACCCGACGGCACGCGTAGCGAGAGTCACGGGACGGGCCGACGATCGGTCGACCGAAGCATTCTCTCGCCCCACACCCAACCCCCCACACCCCCCGCCAACCGTGACGTTTGCCAATCCGCACGTGCTGTGGCTGCTGCTGGCCGTGCCCCTCCTGGGGGCGTGGCAGTGGTGGCGGGGGCACAGGCGCGGCGGCCTCCGCTACAGCGACGTGGGCCTGGCCCGGGCGGCCCCGGCCTCGTGGCGCGTGCGCCTGCAGGGCCTGCCCGCCGCGCTCCGCCTGGCGGCGCTCACGCTCGGCCTCGTCGCGCTGGCGCGGCCTCAGATCGAGGACGTGACGCGCACCATGACGGCCGAGGGCATCGACATCATGCTGGTCCTCGACACATCGTCCTCGATGCGGGCCGAGGATTTCGAGCCCAATCGCTTTGAGGCGGCGCGCGAGGTCGCCGGGTCGTTCGTGGAGGGACGCGTCTCGGACCGCGTGGGGCTCATCGTGTTTGCGGCGGAGGCCTACACGCAGGTGCCCCTCACGCTCGACTACGCGTTTCTACAGCGCATGCTCGACGACGCCCGCATCGGCCTCGTGAGGGACGGGACCGCCGTGGGCACGGCCCTCGCCACGGCCGTCAACCGCCTCAAGGACACCGAGTCGGAGGGCAAGGTGGTGGTGCTGCTCACCGACGGTCGCAACAACCGGGGCGAGATGGACCCGGCCACCGCCGCCGAGATTGCCGAAGCCATTGGGGTGAAGGTGTACGCCATTGGCGTGGGCTCGTCGGAGGAGGTCGACGCGCCGCCGGAGCGTCAACCGGCCGAGCGGTCGTCCGGGGAGGCGAGTGTCGATGAGCAGATGCTGCGCACCGTTGCCACCACCACAGGCGGGCGCTACTTCGCGGCCACGAGCACGGAGGCGCTCCAGCGCATCTACGACGAAATCGATGCGTTAGAACAAACCGAAGTCGAGGAGCGGGTCTATACCGACCGCCGCGAGGTCTACGCCTGGTTTTTGGGCCCGGCGGCCCTGCTCGTGCTCCTGGATGTGCTCCTGTCGACCACCGTCTTCCGGCGGTTCCCCTGATTCCGAGAGTTCAGGGTAGTGTTGTGTCAAACCTCAATGTTGTGTTTGTCATCCCGGCCAAGCCCCGAGGGCTTTCGGGGCGCCGAGCCGGGATCGATCCAGCCAACTCAATGGGGCTCGACTGAGGAAGAATGGCCCTGTGGGGGGCAGAGCGGAACCCGGAGTGCTCTCTCTACCGCTGTATAGATCCCGGATCTCCGCTCGCACGCTCGCTCCGCCCGGGATGACAGGGTGCGATTTTTCTGTGCAAGAATCACGGTTGACACGGCACTAGCGTGCTCGCTTGCAATGAACCGTCCCTCCCTCTCCAAAACAGAAGCCGCCGTCCTGAAGACGGTGCACGCCGAGGGGTCGACCGACCTCTACGATCTGGCCCAGGCCGTGGGCACGGGACCGCGCACCGTCCAGGAGGCGGTGCAGTCTCTATCGCATGAGAACCTTGTCGTCGTCTCCGACCAGGGACGACGCGTGGCGTGCACCCCAGCGGGAACGGACCGCGCCCGCGCCCTGCCCTAGCCCCAAACAAAAAAGGCGCCCCGCCAGCGGCGGGGCGCCTCAGAGCCAACGACCGGACTCGAACCGGTGACCTGTCCCTTACGAGGGGACTGCTCTACCAGCTGAGCTACGTTGGCGTAGCCTGGGGTTCCTGTGACGTAGACACGGGAGATCCTTCATCGAAGATCCCGCGTCCCAGCGCTTTCACGTTCGATTAACGGCCGCCCTACGTGCCCTGTCCCCCCTCATGATCGACCTCACGGCTGTCACCAAACAATACGGGACCACGGTCGCCGTGCAAGAGGTCTCGCTGTCCATTCCCGCGGAGCAGACCACCGTTCTCATTGGCCCTTCCGGCAGCGGCAAATCGACGCTGCTCCGCCTCATGATTGGGCTCACCCGTCCAGACGAGGGCCACGTGACCGTGGACGACACCCCTCTCACTGCCGCCACTGCCCCCTCCCTCCGCCGTCGCATGGGATACGTCATCCAGGAGGGCGGCCTTTTCCCGCACCTCACCGGCCACGGCAACGTCGCGCTCATGGCCCGGCACCTGGGGTGGGATTCCACCCGGATTGATGCCCGCATCGCAGAATTGACGGATCTCGTTCAGCTCAGCCCCGACCGTCTCGACCAGTACCCCACTGAGCTGTCCGGTGGCCAGCGGCAGCGCGTAAGCCTCATGCGTGCCCTCATGCTCGACCCCGACGTGCTGCTGCTCGACGAGCCCCTCGGCGCGCTCGATCCCATGATCCGCTCGGACCTTCAGGACGACCTCCGTGCCATCTTCCGCCGCCTCGGCAAAACGGTCGTCTTTGTCACGCACAACATTGGGGAGGCGGCCTTTTTTGGGGATCGCGTGGTGTTGCTCCAACAGGGCCAGATGGAGCAGACCGGAACGATGCAGGCCCTGATCGACGATCCGGCCTCGCCCTTCGTCACAAACTTTATCCAGGCCCAGCGCGCCCCCATGGAACAGCTGGAGGCCGGGAATCGAGAATAGAACAATTGCTCTGCGACCGATGCGATCCCCCCTCAACTCTCGATTCGCCCTCCTTGCCCTCGTCCTGGCGCTGCTCACAGGCGCGGGGCACGCGCAGACGCCCGACTCCACCCTCACCATCGGCTCCAAGAAGTTCACCGAGAATGTCATCCTGGGCTGGATGGGGGCGCAACTCATGGAGGCCGAGGGCCTATCGGCTCGGCACCGGGAGGAACTGGGCGGGTCGCGGTTTCTCTGGGACGCCCTCCGCCGCGGCGACATCGACGCGTATCCGGAATACACCGGCACCCTCCTCCGCGAACTTCTGGCCGACACGGAGGTCACCCGCAGCGCGTTGGCCGACACGCTGGCCCGCTACGGGATTGCGATGACGCGTCCTCTGGGCTTCGACAACACCTACGCGTTGGGGATGCGCGCCGACCAGGCCGACTCGCTCGGCATTCGAACGATCGGCGACCTGCGGGCGCACCCGGATCTCTCATTCGGATTCACGAACGAGTTTATGGACCGGGGCGACGGCTGGCCGTCCCTGAAATCCGCCTACAACCTTCCCCAATCGGCCCGTGGCATCGACCACGACATTGCGTATCGCGGCCTTCAGAGCGGCCAACTCGACCTCATCGACCTGTACTCCACGGATGCCGAGATCGAGCGCTACGACCTCCGCATTCTGGACGACAACAAGGACCACTTCCCGAGCTACCAGGCCGTCTTCCTGTACCGGCGCGACCTTCAAACGCGCACGCCGGCGGCCATTCGTGCCCTGACGCGCCTGGAGGGACAGATCCCGGCGGACACGATGCAGGCCCTCAACGCCCGCTCCCAGATCGACCAGGTGGACGAGGCGACCGTAGCGTCTGCCTTCGTGAACCGCACCTTCGGCCTAAACGCCAGAGCCGACACGGACACGCGGTTCGAGCGCCTCCGCCGATATACGGCGGATCACCTGGTGCTGGTTGGCCTGTCACTCGGGCTCGCCATCGTCCTCGGGATTCCGCTCGGCATCGCCGCGGCCAAACGACGCGTGCTGGGGCCCGGCATTCTGGCGGTTGTGGGCGTCATCTACACGATTCCAGCGCTTGCGCTCCTGGCGATGATGGTGCCCCCACTGGGCCTGGGGCGCGTGCCCGCGGTGACGGCGCTAACGCTCTACAGCCTGCTCCCCATCGTGTGGACGACCTACACCGGCCTGAAGGACATTGCGGGGGCGCTCCGGGAATCGGCGGAGGCACTGGGGCTCCCGGCTGGCGCCAAGTTGTGGCGCGTGGAGCTTCCGCTGGCCGCCCGATCCATCCTGGCCGGCATCAAGATCGCAGCGATCATCAACATCGGCGCGGCTACGCTGGGCGCCCTCATTGGGGCGGGTGGCTACGGCCAGCCCATCCTCACGGGCATTCGACGGGCCAATCTGGGGCTCATTCTGGAAGGCACCGTGCCGGCGGCCGTGCTCACGCTCCTGCTGCTCGGGATTCTGGAGGGGGTGGAGCGACTCCTTCTCCCCCGATCCATGCAGACCTGACCGCCTCCCGCCCCGCCGACTCGCCCCCGCTCTCACGCCCGAAACTGTGCCACACCATAGGTGCCTTTGGTGCGCCACCCCGGCTCCTCTTCGTCGAGGCGGCGCACCGTCTCGGGATCGACGCCCACGAGCGTGTCGCTCTTCAAGGTGCGCAGCGCCAAGAGCGGCGCCGGAACGTCGGGCACTGCGTCGGCGAGCGTCGCCTCGGGCGGCCACACGGCATCGTTGCCGATGCGGCGGTAGTGCGCGTCGCCCTTCGCCACCACGAGCGACGCGGCCTGGAACGGTGTCGTAAGGCGGGGGGGCAGCTCCCAGAATCGTGCATCGGTGTTCCAGATGGGGTCCGGTATAATACGGAGCCGATCGTCGCGAATGAGTCGGTGGAGGCGGCGTGCCAGGGCCTCCAACTCCCCCCCGTGTCGCTCCAGCACGTCAAGCAGCCGGAAGACATCGTCTCCAATCACGTCGCTTACCAGCACCGGCATCATCTTCACGTGCAGCGTGACGGACGTGGCGACGTCGTGTTGCAACAGGGTGTCTGCAAGGGCGAGATCAAAGGCCTCCTCCGTCCCCGCATTATCCATCAGGAGGTGCACCGGCCCCGGCTCACCCGCGAGGAGATGGTCCGCCACCAACGCGGCGTCGTTGCGGAGCAGATCGTCGTCTGCCGCCTCGGTGCCCTGCTCGAAGACACTCCGCATGCTAAGGTCCATGCGGTTGCCCCACAGGGACTGCAGGACGCGCCGGGCGATCGTCTCGCGCAGGGGGGCATCGGCGGCGAGGGCCGCCCCGACCCGGTCGCGCAGAGCGTTCGACTGAATCTCGTCCTCTTTGAACGGCCGGAACGGATCGCGGCGCGTGGTCCAGTAGCGTCCGGCGGCCACGATGCGACGGTAGAGGAGCATTTCGGCGAAGAACCACTCCGTGTCCAGCCACGTCTCGTCCGCGTGCGGCTCAAAGCGGCGCCGCCACCAGTCGTGATCCGGGACGGGCGGGTCGAACAGGCGCAGGGGCGCGTCGTCCACGATGGCGTCGCGGAGCTGTCGCAGATCCGCCTTGATGACGTCGGCATAGTGCGGGTTGCGGGCGATCACATCGTCGATGATCGACGGGACCCGCTCAACCATCGAGCGGTGGGCAAACGCGTTGCTTCCATCGGTGCGAATGGGCGCGGGGCGGGACGGAGTCATGCAGAAAAGGGGCGTGAGAAAAGGCGAGTACAGTCCGGCGCGAAGCGGTCGTATTCATCTACGGGAAAGAGAGCAGGCGTTCTCGGATGAGCCTCCTGTGACGATGCATTGCGAGGGTCGACACCTGAATGCAGCGTGTACGCCTCCAGCCTCCGCTCTTGATTATACGCGCGCAGCAGAACGAGAAGCTGAACGCGGTTGCTTATTCCGTTCAAAGCGCGCCTCCCCCGATTGTCCCATGCGGCGCGTTGCCCCGTTCGCTCAACGCAGGTTTACCCCTCGGCTTTCCGGGCCTGTTTGTACTCCTCCCAGTCCGCCAGGAAGCGCTCCAGGCCCCGGTCCGTCAACGGATGCTCCAACAGCTTCTCCAGCGTCGAAAACGGCATCGTCGCCACGTCCGCCCCCGCCAGGGCCGCCCGCTTCACGTGCGTCGGATGCCGGATCGACGCCGCCAAAATCTCCGTCTCC
>JAWOAQ010000266.1:0-15700 GCA_046498495.1 Salinibacter sp.
CCTGAAGGTCGATGTGGATGGTGCCCTCCGCGTCCGGCCTCGTGGTCTCCACCGCCAGCTCCAGGGCGTTCAGGACCGAACGGGCGTCGCCGTTGGCCGTGTCGAGGAGGTGATCGAGGGCCGCCTCCGTAACCTGCACGTCCCGGTCGCCGTAGCCGCGCTCCGCGTCGGTGAGCGCCATGGCAGCCACCTGTCGCAGGTCGTCCTCGCCCAGCGGCTCCAGTTCAAACACACGCGAGCGGCTCACCAGCGCGTCGTTCACTTCGAAGTACGGGTTCTCGGTCGTCGCCCCGATGAAGGTGACGGTGCCGTCTTCCACGTGCGGCAGCAGGGCGTCCTGCTGGGCCGTGTTGAAGCGGTGCACCTCATCGACGAACAGGATGGTGCGGGTCTGGTGGTGGCGGAGGCGATTCTTTGCCTTCTGGATCGCCTCGCGAATGTCCGTCACACCACTCAGCACCGCGTTTAGCGACGTGAAGTGCGCCTCGGTGGTGTGGGCAATGATGCGAGCGAGGGTCGTCTTGCCCGTGCCCGGCGGGCCATAGAACAGAACAGACGTCACACGATCCGCCTCAATGGCGCGACGCAGCAGCTTCCCCTGCCCCACGAAGTGCTCCTGCCCCACAAATTCGTCGAGCGTGCGGGGTCGCATGCGATCGGCGAGAGGGGCGCGTTCCTGGCGGGCCTGCTCGGCCTGTTCGTCGAAAAGATCGGACATACGGGCGGATCGCTTGCTCGGCACAACGTCGTTTTCTCAACCCCCGAACGCCTCATTGGTTTTCTCTGTCCCCATTCGGGCGCGCCCCCGCCGCGTCGGCCAAAACGGCCCGCAAGGGCAACGCGCCGGGGCGGCCCCTCCCCGCCCTCCCACTCACTCGCTCTTCTCCAGCACGCGCTGAACGGCCCGGCGCAGGCGCGGCTGGTGGAGGCGAACGGGCGTGCGCTCTTCGTCCTCGTTTACGGCCTCGGCGCGCAGGTTCAGCATCTCTACGAGCAGCGCAAAGCCCATGGCCGAGTAAATGTAGCCCTTCGGAATGTGGTGCCCGCCCCCCTCGGCCACCAGCGTCATGCCGATGAGGAGCAGGAAGCTGAGGGCGAGCATCTTGACGGTCGGGTGCTCCTCCACAAACTGCGACACGGACTTGGCCGTGAGCATCATGATGCCAATGGCAATGGTGACGGCGATGATCATGACCGCCACGTCGTCCGCCATCCCCACGGCAGTAAGGACGGAATCGACCGAAAAGACCATGTCGAGCAACACGATCTGGGTGATCACGCCCGCAAACGACGCCGCCATGGCGCCGGTATCGTCTGTCTCATCGTCCCGCTCCAGCTTCTCGTGGATCTCAAAGGTCGCCTTCCCGATGAGGAAGACCCCCCCAATCACCAGAATAATGTCGCGCCCACTCACCGATTGGGTCAGCACCGAAAAGAGCGGTTCAGAGAGCGCCATGACCCAGCTAATCGTAAAGAGCAGAAGGACCCGGCCGCCAAGGGCGAGGCCCAATCCGAGGCGCCGGGCGAGGGCGCGCTGGCTTTTCGGGAGCTTGTTCGAGAGGACGGAGATGAATACGATGTTGTCGATGCCCAGCACGATCTCCAGCAGGGTGAGGGCCCCAAGGGCAACCCACGCCTGTGGATCAGCAATCCATTCCATGGTCGGGGATCGGAGTCTGTCGAGAGCCGAGGAAACAAGCCCGGCCGGGACGACGGCCAGGCGCCAGTGCAGATGCGACGCTGAACGTATGAAAGGGCCGCGACGATTGGAAGCCCCACGCGGGCCGCACGGGAAAGGGGCGCTCGTTCCCGAACGTACAGCCCCCCGCCCGTACGCCTCCTACTCAAGAGGCTCGGCAAGAAATTGTGTGAGGCGATCCGCGTGCTCCTGACTCAGGAGGGGCTCGAGCTGTTGTACGATCAAGCTCACGCAGGTGGCCCGGTAGAGAAGAGGAGGGTCAAGGTCCTCCTGTCGGGCCGTCTGGTGCTGAATCTGCAGGTTTAGCATCGTCCAGTGGCACTTCGCCTCAATATACTGCGTTGCGACGGCGCGCCGGAGGTCTTCTTCGGTGTCAATGGCCAGGAGTGCTCGAAGCATCCGGTTGCGGAGCCCCGACACGTACGAGCGGACGGCCTTCCGATCCGACGGTGCCGCCGTCGTCCACTGGTCGAGCACCTCGTCCCATTGCTCGTCGAGGTCTCCGCGCAGAGCCGTCTCAATCCAGTCGTGAAGCTCTTCAACGGATGCGTCGGCGTCCATCGGACGGGGCGTCGTGGTGCGGCAAAAAAGACGAAGCGGAATGCAACAGCGGCGTGGCTTCAGACAAAACACCAAAGAAGATATTGAGAACAGGCCCAACAGATTCTTTCCCGCCGTCCCACCCCCCGCATCATGCCGACTTGGTTACATGTTTTTCGGCCTGGGCAGAGCGCCTCCCCGGCCCCCATTTTCCTTTGCGAAGAGTCCGTTCATCTTCGTCGGTGACCAGACAGGCGTTGGGTTTCCTTTTCTCATCACTTAGATTGAGATGCGTTTTTCCCCATCGTTGCGTCCCTGCCCTCTGTGCGCCTCGCCATTCTCTCGGATATTCACTCCAACCTTGAAGCCCTTCAGCAATGCCTGGAGGCCATTGATGACGAGGGCGTAGACGCCATCTACTGCCTGGGGGACGTGGTGGGATACAACGCCGACCCGGCCGCGTGCGTCGACCTGGTGCGGGCGCGTTGCGACGCGGTGGTGCTGGGCAACCACGACGCCGCCGTCGCCCAGGCGGAGGGGCTCGGTGCGCTGCCGCCCGACGGCCAGGCCGCAGCCCAGCACAACCGCGCTCAGCTCACGGACGCGCAGCTGTCCTACCTCGCCGATCGTCCCCTCACGGTCCGGGCCGCCAACTGCACGTTCGTGCACGCCACGCCCGACGAGCCCACCGCCTGGAAGCGCCTCACCACCTATCCCGGCGCGCAAGAGCAGTTCGAACACTTCACAACCGATGTCTGCTTTATCGGCCACACCCACGTGCCGGCCGTGATGGCAAACAAACTGGGCGTGCTGCAGCCTCGGCCGGGCCACCGGTTTCTCATCAACGTTGGGAGCGTGGGGCAGCCGCGCGACCAAAACCCACGACTCAGCTTTGGCCTCTTTGACACTGAGCGCATGGACTACCGCAACGTCCGGCTCGAATACGATGCAAGCACCGCCGCACAAAAAATTCGGGACACCCCCGCGCTGCCCGACCGCCTGGCGGACCGCCTCCTAAACGGACGATAGCACGGGCATCTGACCGGGGCCCGTTGGGTCCCTGCGGGCGGGAGACGACTACGCATCGCCGTCCGCCATGCCCAGTTCACGCCGCCGCCGTCGGGTCACCCACACGGCGATGTAAATCGACAACTCGTAAAGCGCCAGTAGCGGAAGCGCCACGATGACCTGCGAGATGGGGTCCGGCGGCGTCAAGAACGCCCCGACCGTTAGCACCACAAGCAGGGCATACTTGCGGTACGTCCGCATCGCCTCGGGCGTAATGAGCCCCACCTTGGCCAGGAAATAGATGACGACGGGGAGTTCGAAGAGCATCCCCGTTCCGAGCGTCCAGAACGACACCATGCTAAAGTAGGTCATGATGTCGAACTGGTTCGAAATCTGAGGCGAGAGGGTGTACTGTGCGAAAAACTGGAGCGCCAGCGGCGTTAGGATCAGGTAGCCAAACGCGATGCCGAGCAGAAAAAAGAACGTTGCAAAGACCGCCGCGAACTGCATGCCCGACTTTTCGGAGGGGTACAGCGCCGGCTCGATAAATTTCCACCCGAAGTACACCACCACAGGAGAGCCCGCCACAAGGCCCACAACGATGATGGTGCCAATGTCGGCGAAGAACTGGCCCGTAATCGTGCGATTCAGCAGGTTCAGCTCGGCCGGGTCCATGCCAAGCAACGAGTACATAAAGAAGCTTGGGCGGGTGGGACCGATCAGGACGCGGTCCACGATCCACTCGCTGAAGATGGCACAGAGGATCGTCGTCGTAAGAACACCGGCCCCGGCCTTGATGAGCGTCCAGCGGAGCTCCTCCAGGTGATCGAGAAAGGACATCACGCCCTTCTCGTCGGGATGCGGTTCTGCCGCCCCGTCGCCCTGCATCCCGGGCGTTGCTTCCATGTCGCGTGTAGGGGCCTCTGGCATACGACTAACCTGTTTGCGTGACGTAGCACCTGTCGTTTCTCGACCGAGCCCCTCCGCCGATGAACGCGCAAAGGATTGCGTTCCGACTGCCCGTGGTCTCCCAGGCACGCCCCGAACGCACTCGGTCACTGCGCTCCTGGGGCGCCGCCCGGAGGAACCGGGGGGATGCCTGGGCCGGAGGAGGCACCCGCGGTTCTTTTCTCGTCCTCGCCCGTTCCGTCCGGGGCCTACGCACTGTCGGAGCCGCTGCTGGTCCCATCCTGGAGGTTGAGGTCGAGAAGCGAATCGACCCAGAGCCCTTCAGCCTCAATGCGCGACTGCCCACTGCTCCAGGTAAAGTTAAAGAGCGTCAGGAGGCCCACGACATCGAACCCGGCGCGGCGCAGCAGCCCCAAGGCCTGCGAGGCACTCCGACCGCTATTGATGATATCGTCGAGCAGCACCACCGGTTCGTCGCGGTCAATGGGACCTTCCACGAGCCGCCGTCGTCCGTGCTCCTTCCGCTCGTCACGCACAAGCCCGCCCTTAAAGGGCTCCTCCTCGGCTGCCGAGAGCACACTGCACACGAGCGGGTACGCCCCGAACCCGTAGCCGACCACCTGGTCCAGCCCGCGCTCCTGCAACCGGCCGGCCAGCACCCGCCCTACTTCCTCGAACAGGTCGGCCTCCAGCATCGGAATGCGGGTATCGAGGAGCCACCCGATGGGCTGCCCTCGCGGGTCGGTAATGAGTTCGTCTTCGCGCCGTACAAGGGCCCGGTCGTAGAGGCGGCGCCCGAGGGCCGCAAGATCGGCCTGAGCAGAGGCGCTGAGGGCATCGCGATCCATGGACGGCATGGGTCCCGGCAAAACGTCGTGGGAAGAATCGAAGGGCGTCGCGGTGACGCAGGACAAGCACGAACCGCCCTGCACGCGGGCACGTTCCAGCCTATGCGGCAACGACGTCGTAAAGGGGGAAGCGATCACATAGGGCTTGCACCTCCTGCTCCACCGCCTGCTGCGTCGCCTCGTTCTCTGGGTCCTGCAGCACGCGGTCAATCAGCTCCACCACCCGCACAAACTCGTCCTCCTCGAATCCCCGCGTCGTCATCGCAGGGGTCCCGAGGCGCAATCCGCTCGTGACGAAGGGGCTCTTGTCATCGAACGGCACCATGTTCTTGTTGGCCGTGATGCCGGCGGCTTCGAGCGCCGCCTCGGCTTTCTTCCCCGTGAGGCCCTTGTTGCGGAGATCAATGAGGACGAGGTGGTTGTCCGTCCCGCCGGAGACGAGGTCGTAGCCGCGCGCCCGAAGCTCGGCGGCCATTGCCCGCGCATTGTCCACGATCTGCTGCGCGTAGTCGGCAAAGTTGGGCTGCAGTGCTTCTTTGAAGGCCACAGCTTTCGCCGCGATCACGTGCATGAGCGGTCCGCCCTGGGTCCCCGGAAAGACGGCGGAATCGAGCAGTTCGCTCATCATCTTGGTGCGCCCGCTCTTGCGAGCCGTCGTGCCCATCGGGTTCTCGTAGTCGTCTCCCAGCAGAATCATGCCGCCGCGCGGGCCGCGCAGCGTCTTGTGCGTGGTCGTGGTCACCACGTGGGTGTGCGGCATCGGGTCGTTGAGCACGCCGCCCGCGATGAGGCCCGCCGTGTGGGCCATGTCCATCCACAGGTAGGCGCCCACCTCGTCGGCAATCTCGCGGAAGGCGGCGTAGTCGAAGTCCCGCGGGTAGGCGCTGGCGCCAATCGAGATCATCTTGGGCTGCACCGCCTTGGCCCGGTCGCGCACCTTGTTCATGTCGATGCGGCCGGTGTCTTTTTCCACGCCGTAGTACTCGGCTTCGTAGAGAATGCCGGAGAAGTTGACGGGCGAGCCGTGGGTGAGGTGCCCGCCGTGGGACAGGTCCAGCCCGAGGAAGGTGTCCCCCGGGGCTAGAAAGGTCAGGTAGACGGCGCTGTTGGCCTGCGCCCCGGCGTGCGGCTGCACGTTCACCCAGTCGCAGTCGTACAGCTCCTTGGCCCGGTCGCGCGCCAGGTTTTCGGCCACGTCCACGTGCTTGCACCCGCCGTAGTAGCGCTTGCCGGGCAGCCCCTCGGCGTACTTGTTGGTGAGGGGCGTGCCCATGGCCTCCAGTACGGCCTCGGAAGCAAAGTTTTCGGAGGCAATGAGCTCCAGCCCGTCGTTCTGGCGCTGGACTTCCTTCTGGATTGCGTTGTAAATCTCGGGGTCTTCGATGGCGAGATTGCTACTCATTGCGGTGAGGGGGTTGACGAAACAAGGGCGGAATGAAAAGGCTGGGCAGACGCCAATGCAACATACAGCGGCACGCCGACAAGGTGAAGGGACCGGCCCGACGACGGCTGCTCGGCTTTCCGACCGGCCGCTCTGCGCACGCGCCGGCCGTCAGTGCGTCATCGCGTAGGTTAAAATGTTGGTGCCCATTTGCAGGGCGGCCCGGCGTTTCTCGGGCGGATTGTCGTGGACCGACGCCGGCTCCCACCCGTCCCCAAGGTCTGTCTCGTGGGTGTAAAACACCATCAGCCGTCCACTCTCGGCAAAGAGGCCGTAGCCCTGCGCCGCCTCTCCATCGTGCTCGTGGATCTTGGGCGGACCGTCCGAAAAGTCGTATCGAATGGTATAAATGGGATGGTCGTAGGGCACCTCCACGAGCTCCTTCTCCGGAAACACCTTCTGGAGCTCCTCGCGAATGTGCTCGTCGAGACCATAGTTGTCGTCGATGTGGAGGAAGCCGCCCCGCCGCAGGTAGCGGCGCAGGCGCTGGGCCTCCTCCGCGGAGACGGTCACGTTGCCATGGCCGGTCAGGTACAGGTACGGGTAGCTGTAGAGTTCATCGCTCGTGAGCTCCACCACATCCTCCTCCCCGCTTACATCCAGCTGCGTCTGCTCCCGGACATAGGCCAGGAGCTCCACCAGCGATTCCTCGTCGCTGTACCAGTCGCCGCCGCCCTCGTACTGCACCCGCGCGATCGACATGGCGGGGTCATCTTGCGCGCGCACCGGCTCCGTTCCCGTTGCCATCAGGCCAACGGTCAGAAGCACAAGCGCGGGGAGCAGGCGGCGCATCATACCGGGCAGATGGGTCAGATTATCGAGGTATTGGTCGAACCCCGCATCGGCTCAGAGGTTCGCGTGTGCTGCGCAGAACCCACGGCCACACCGGTCCGTTCAGCGATTTGCACATTTGCTTCTCCTCCCAATCTGATGTCCTGATGTCGACGTTTCTCCGCACCCTTCTCCTTACCGCCGCGGCCACCGGTGTGGCGGCCCTCGTTCTTCGACAGCTCGACCTGGAGGCCGCTCGCGACGAGCAGGCCACCCCCGGCATTCCAGACATGGACCCCGACAATATGAACGAAGACGATGTGGCGATGCTGCTCGATGAACTGGCCTCTCAGCTGTAGGCCTCTCCCTGTCGATCCGTCGAACTCCCCCTCGGCATCCAATGGCCCCGTACCGCGAATGCCCCTCGTGCGCCCTGGAGTACGAAGACACCGGCGACGTAGAGCAGTGCCCATACTGCGACTACGAGTTCCCGCAGCGCAGTAGCGCCGTGCACTGGATCGCCTGGCTGCTGGTGCTTTTGCTCCTCTGGCCCGCGATTCAGGGACTAATGTACCTCTTCGGATAAGTGGTCCTACCGCACGAGGGGAGGTCTTCTTCGTAGCAGATCGCCGAGACCGTGACGGGGATGATACGTGAATCGTGATGCGTGAGGGAGGGCGCGTCCTGACTTCGCTGATCACGGGCGAGGGGAGCAGCCTCACACTTCGCGGCTCACGGTTCATGGGGGGCGCGATTTTTTCGTTTTAACACTGACAACGTGCGGACTCACATGCAGACTGTTTCCCCCACATCTCCCCTTCTCGGGGACCGCTCCCCCGCGGAGTTTCTGGACACCTACTGGCAGAAGCGGCCCCTCGTGGTGCGCGACGCGCTGCCGGACTTTACATCGCCGCTCACGCCCGAGGCGCTGGCCGGCCTCGCCTGTGAGCCGGACGTGGACAGCCGCCTCATCCTCAAAGAAGGCGGCGCCCATCCCTGGGAGCTGCGACACGGCCCCTTCGAGCACGAGGACTTTCTCGCCCTGCCCGAAACGCACTGGACGGTGCTCGTGCAGGAGGTCGACCGCCTCTTGCCTGAGGTTGGGGGGCTCCTCGATCACTTCCGGTTTTTGCCGGACTGGCGCCTCGACGACGTCATGGTTAGCTACGCCCCAACGCACGGCACCGTCGGCCCCCATATCGACAACTACGATGTCTTTCTACTGCAAGGGAGGGGGCACCGGCGCTGGGAAATTGGCACCGAGCCGGTCGAAGAGGAAGAGATCGTGCCGGATCTCGACGTGCGCATCCTCGCGGACTTCGAGCCGGCGGAGTCCTTCGTGCTGGGGCCCGGCGACCTGCTGTACCTCCCGCCCCGCGTCGCCCACCACGGGATCGCGGAGGACGATGCGTGCATGACCTACTCGATCGGCTTCCGTGCGCCCCGGCACCAGGCGCTCGTGGGCGACTTCTTTCAGGAGGCAATGGAGCGCCTCGATCCCGACGCGCGGTACAGCGATCCAGATCTCTCCCCCGTCGACCATCCGGGCGAGATCCACGAGGCGGCCCGTGAGACGGTACGCCGCCTCCTGCGCGACCTGGTGGCCGCGGACGCGCCCCTCGACCGGTGGTGGGGGCGCTATCTCACCCGTCCCTCCCGCGATCGCAGCGCCGTACCGCCCCCCACGCCGATCTCTACCGAGGCCCTCACGGAGCAGGTCCGGCAGGGGACCGGCCTGCGACGCGGCCCCGTCTCCCACCTCGCTTTTATTGAGCACAACGACGGCACGGCCACCCTCTTCGCCAACGGCACAGCGATCGACCTCGACGCCGACCTTGCCTACGCGGCGCGCCTGGTCACCGGCCGTCAGCACATTCCCGCCGACACGCTGACGCCGCACCTCCCCGACCCCGCCTTCTGCGACCTTCTCTCGACACTCGTCAATGACGGGCTGCTGGAGCTGGACGTCCCGCACGCCCCAACTGAATGACTGCCCCTACACGGAAGCCAGCACTCTACCGCACGACGGTGATCTGCTCGGTGCGCACGGCGCCCTCGGCCTCCAGCCGCACAAAATACGTCCCGCTCGACAGCCCGCTTGCGTTGAGAGACACCTGCTTGCGGCCGGCCTCTTCCTCCCGGTCGACCAGGGTGCTTACCTTCCGGCCCAGCACGTCGTAGAGCTCGACCCGCACCGGCCCCTCCTCCGGCACTTCGTAGCGGAGGCGCGCCTGCTCCTGCACCGGGTGCGGCGCCGGAGCGTGCAGGGCAAGTTCCTCCGGCGCGCCCACCTCAATGACAACCGGGGCGCTCAGCGTCGCCGAGCCGTCGGTGTCGACCTGCCGGAGCCGGTAGGCGAGCCGGTCGGCCTCGTAGGGCAGGTCCTCGTCGACAAACCGGTAGGCCTGCGGGCGGTCGGTGGTCCCTCCCTCCGCGGCGCTCTCAACAAAGCCCAGCTCCGTCCAGTCGCCCTCGTCGCCGCTCCCGCCGCCGCTGGCCTCGCCACTGGTTTCGTCGCTGCCCTCGACGGCGCGGCGCTCGACGGCAAAGCCGGCGTTGTTCTCCTCGGCGGCGGTCTGCCACTCGATGCGAACCGACTCCTCTCCCGTCGCCGCCTCCACCCCCGCAAGCTCAACGGGGATTTCGCTGCTGTCGGCCGTGACGGCGAATTCGCTAAACGCTGAAAGGGCCTCTCCGCAGACGCGATCCGCCGTCCCGTCGTCGTCATCGTCCCGGAGCCCAACATCGACATGCGTCCACGGGTCGCCCTCGGACGCACGCTTGTAGATGCTCATCAGCTCCGGATCCACGTTGTTGAACACATCCTCTAGATCGAAGCACGCATCGGCTTCAAACTCCGGTTCGTCTTCCAGGTCCAGTTCCCACGTGCCGGGCAGGGCAAGGGCCTGGTCGTCCGGAAGGTCCAGGTCCTCGGTCTCCTGGTCCGGCCGCCGTTCCACCTCCAGGTCCGTCGGCGACTCCAGCGCGCCAAAGTCGACCAGCAGGTCCTGCCCGGGGAGGGGGACGACTTCGGGGGTGTCAACCGGGACCTCTACGACGACGTTGATGACCCGATCGCCCGAGCGGCGTAGCACCAGAGCCCCATTCGGGTCTTCGGTAGACTCCGGAACATAGAACGGCGCCCCAACCGCGAGGTCGTCGATGTCGTCCTGTTCAACGTTGCC
Organism: Salinibacter sp.; assembly: GCA_046498495.1. Classification (GTDB taxonomy): domain Bacteria; phylum Bacteroidota; class Rhodothermia; order Rhodothermales; family Salinibacteraceae; genus Salinibacter. Next base: position 10,402 of record JAWOAQ010000266.1, read on the forward strand.
CACGTCCACACTGGCCCCAAGGGCCGAATAGTCATCTGCGCGGACCCAGGGGGAAGAACTTTCCGGCGGGTCGATGTACACGCTGTTCGAACGGACCGTGCCCCCGTCCGTCTCCGCATCCGAATTGATGAGCCGATCGTCCTGGATGGTGATGCGTTCGCTCGTTGCAACGAACGAGAGCCCTCCAACATCGTCGCCCTGCAGAAGAGAGGTCGAATCGCTTTGCGGAAAGGTGGCGGCATGCAGAGAGCGCCCGTGGGCCGCGTCCCGCGTTCCATCGTCGAGAGTGGGCGAGGAGCCCGGGGGCACCTGGTCTGGCTCGAACGTGACGCGTTCGGAAAGGCCCCGTAGGTTCCAGGGGGCATCCAAAACGGTATAGGCACAGGACGTGCCATCGAGGGGGCTCTCGTTCCGCGCTTCCATAAAGCGTTTCCACTGCACTCGGTCCACCGCGCGCCCGAGGTGCCATTCAGCCTGGCCGTCGTCGTTGCGGTCCGCAAGGAGGGTCCGTGCGAGGGGAGCGTAGGCCGCTGTGTTTTCGTAGACGGGGGGCGCGACCTCCGTCCCAAATTCCCCGTCCACCGTCACGTCCGCATCTGATGCGACGTCCCCGGAGGCCCCGGTGAGCGGTCCATACAGGAGGTAGGCCGCGCCCGGATTGCTTTGCTCAACGAGGTCGTCGTAGAAATCATCCGCATCGAGGCACCAGATGCTCCGGCTGTCCTCGATCCCGTTGGGATCCAAGTGTCCCCCAGCCACAACCGACAGGTCGAGCGTCCCATCATCGTCCACGTCGCCCCCGGACAGGGCATGCCCCAGGTGTTCGTTGTCTTCCTGTCCGGCGTATTGCCCGTCGGCATCCTCGTTGAAGTACGCGTCTCCAGTATCGTCGCCATAGAAAAAGGCAACCGCTCCGTTTTCGGCATGGCCGTTTGTGCTGGCCTGCGGAGCGCCGACGACCAGGTCGATGGCCCCATCGCCATCCAGATCCCCCGTTTCGAGATCATTCGGCGTCCCCTCTCCCGGTACGGAAAGCGTATGGGTCGCGTCTTCAGAAGCAATTGTGCCCACAGCAGCGGAAAGCGTGTCGGCCGAGAAGACGTGAACGGCCCCCTCGCCTCCAACGAACAAGCCATCGGCCCCATCGCCGTCGTAATCGGCAGTATGAAGCATGCCGTGCCCCCCCTTGAAGGGCGTCTCTTCTGTTCCGTGGAGGCGAAGATCAGCTTCGTCTTTCAAGCTTACCGGATCCGAGACCGCCGCCTCCCCCAGGGTGCCGACGTTAAAGAGAACGAAGACCGTGTCCACCGTGGGGGTTACAAACCGGTCCTCAATCTCTGCTTCCAGATCCGATGACGAGAGCCCGTCGACCAGCGGGTCCTTCACGCTTGCCACGGCAAGATCGTCGTACCCGTCCCCGTCGAAATCGCCGAGCGCCGTGGCGTGCCCGAGATGGGACACGTCCGAATGGGTCAACACCGTGCGCCCCCCCTGGAGGGGATCCGAAAGGACGCCCTGGACCGTAAGAACTTGGACGTTGGTGCCTAATACGTTTTCTTCGTCGGAACGCATCCGAAATCCGGACGGAGCCTCCACGTCCGTTTGTGGCGACGGATCGGTTTCCTCGTAACTAAACGCCAGCATTTCGTCTCCCTCCTGCGGTGCAAAGCCCTCTTGCAACCGCGGGCGGAAAACAGAGCCGGAAATCTTTGCTTCTCCCTCTACATCCACCACATCATAGTCCTCTCTCGACGCCACTTCTTTCACATCAATGTCGATGAATCCGGAAAAGGAGACATCCCCCACGATCTCCAGCTCATCAATCGGGGCCTCCGGCGTCCCCGGACTAATCACCCCACTTCCAACGAGCTCGGAGTCGAAGGCTGTCACATCGAGTGTAGCTCCGCCCTCAAGAACCCCCGTTCCCGTCTGCTGCAACGCCTTGTCAAGCTCCAGAGTGCCGGCCGCCAGCCGGAGCGTATCGGCATTCAGGATGTGGGGGCGGACCACCGTCGTGGTGCTATCGCTTTTGGTCAGTAGACCCTCGTTTTCCAGCACCCCGTCCTTGCGAAGGTCTTCGTCGGTCTGAATCTCGAACGTGCCCCGATTCAGGAGGCGCCCGACAGAGCCGTCTTCGTCCTCCTCAATGTCGAACAGGCCTTCGGACCAGGCCCCCGTTGCCCCTTCTTCCACAACGAGGTCGCGCCGCAGGCGCTTGTAATCCGTTCGCAGGCGAGCGTGCCCCTCCACCCGGGTCTGCCCACTGCCCTGCATCATGCCCCGGTTCCAGTCGAGCGTGTCCATTACCGTCACGTTGGCGTCCCCCTCCAGGACGGGAAACGAACTCCACATGGTCAGGTCATTGGTTAGGAGGTCGACCTCCGTCCCAAGGGTGACCTGATTTCCACTGCCTGTGAAGTGTATGTCTTCAAAAGACAGCGGACCGTGGCTGTCGTCCTGCAAGTACACGTGCGGCTGTTCGTCTCCGCCCGCTGTTTCGAGCCGGAGCGAATCCCCCACCTGTTTCAGGGTGCCGTCGAGGAGGAACTCCATCGACCCAAAGAACTGCACGGTGCCCTCCGTGTCGAAGGTTGCGGGGTTGGACACAGAGTTGAAATCAGCATCTCTGGACTCCGATCCATCAAAATAGAACGTCCCGGTGCCTCGAAACTCCGTGTCTTCATCGAGCTCGATGTTGGAGCCATCCGTTGCGTAGTCAAACCGGATCGTGCCCCCCTGATCGGCCTCGTACGTTCCTCCTTGACTCGTCACACTGTAATTCGCAGCGGGCCCTACGACGATCGACCCGTGTTGAGCGTGCACGGTCCCCGTGTGCTCATGATCAACGCGCATCTTTACGGCATCACCTCCATCCCGAACAATCGTCCCCGCGTTAAAAAGACTGTCGACGTTAAGGACATCCGTATCGTCGGCATTGTCGACTTCAACCCGGATCGTCCCTCCCTCCTGATTCAGCATCCGTCCGTCAAAGCCGCTCCAGTAGCCATCCTCCCAGACGACGGTCCCCTTGTTTTCAAGGAGAGCCTCCAGGAATTTGGTTTCGCCGCCCGTCTTCTTCAAAAGTCCCTCCTCGGCAACGCGGAGGGTGTCGCTTCCTTCAATATCCCCGCCGCCCCACGTCAGCTGTCCGTGCACCACGAGGCTCCCATCAACCACGATGTTGTCGTTTTCGAGGGGCCAATCGAGGTGCCCACTGTCCCGGATTTCGCTATCCTCCCGCACAGTGAGGTTATTGTTGTAGGCGTTGTCGTCGGGATCGCCGTACAGAACCTGCGTTCCCGTACAGTCCTCGCCGGAGCAGCCAAGCACGAGACTCTGCACGTCGGCCTCGTCATCGAGCATCACGGAGTCCGTACCCGTCACCGTGATGGCGACATCATCGGTGTCCGACGGCACCCGCTCCGAACTCCAATTTTCGGGGGTCGTCCATCGGTTGTCCCCACCATCTCCGGTCCACTCAACCTGTGCAAGCCCCGGTACCGGAGCAAGGCCCACCAGGCAAAACAAGAGCCCGCATCGAAGGATGTGCAGAGCATGGTTCATGACACCTATGGGAAAAGCCGATAGAAGAACACAAAAGCCCCATTGACTTGCATCACTGCACGACGACGAGGCGGCGGGTCTGCACCTCTCCCTCGGCCGTCAGCCGCACAAAATACGTCCCACTCGAAAGCCCCCCCAGGTCCACCGTCACCTCCTCGCGCCCCTCCATCGGTCCCTCGGCCACCGTCCGCACCGAACGCCCCAGCAGATCGTACACCGCCACGCGAACCTCCTGCTTCTCCGGCACCGCCAGGCGCACAGTCGCCTGTCCCGACGCCGGGGTCGGGACCACCTTCTCTAACTGGAGCGTCTGTACCCCCCGCTCAACCTCCACCGGCGCAAACGTCTCGGTCGTCCCGTCCGCATCAACCTGCCGGAGCCGATAGGCGAGCCGGTCGGCCTCGTAGGGCAGGTCCTCGTCGACAAACCGGTAGGCCTGCGGGCGGTCGGTGGTCCCTCCCTCCGCGGCGCTCTTAACAAAGCCCAGCTCCGTCCAGTCGCTCTCGTCGCCGCTGCCGGCGCGGCGCTCGACGGCAAAGCCGGCGTTGTTCTCCTCGGCGGCGGTCTGCCACTCGATGCGAACCGACTCCTCTCCCGTCGTCGCCTCCATTCCCGCAAGCTCAACGGGGAGGGGGTCGCTGTCGCTGGCAAACGCGAACTCGCTAAAGCCCTCCACCGTCGCAATCAATTCGTCGGCCCCCTCGTCGTACGCCGTAGGAAGTGGATCAAAGGCCCCCGTTCCCACCCCCTCACGGGAGTACACAACCACGCTATCCGGATTCTCAACCCCGTCGAAGTCGCTCGCGTCGAACCGGACCTCCGTGCTGTCCCCCACGGAGAAGTCGGGATCGGACGAGATGACGACGCGGTAGTTGCTCACGTTTTCTTCCGCAATGCCGTCGGGCGCCTCCGGAGCGTCGTCAAAGCGGCTCACCGAGACCGTCCCGCTTCCCGTGCCGTCGGCAAAAGAGATTGAGAGCCCCGTGTCTCCAAACGATGTCGTATCCGACCCCGAAATAGAAGCCGAGGCGGACGCCACCGGGTCATCATCAACGGCGAGATTGTCGTAGAGCCGGGTCCGGTCTTCATTGAACGGCGTTTCTCCGCTCACGACGGCGTCCAGATCGCCATCGCCATCCATATCCCCGACCACCATCCGACTTTCCCTCATGTCTTCCAGGCCCGCCTCTCCATCTTCAAACGTGCCGTCGCCCTCGCCCAGATAGACTTTTGTCGTCGGGACCATATCTTCATCTTGGCCCGTCAGCAGCACGTCCGGGTGTTCGTCCTCATCCACGTTGGCAATGGTTGCCATCCCGTTTTCGACGGCCGGCAAATCCGCCCCCGCCTCCGTGAAGCCGCCCTCGCCATCTCCGAGGTACAAGGTTGTGGAGGGCGAAAAGCCGGCGTCGCGGCCGATGATCAGGACGTCACGGTGTCCGTCCCCGTCCACGTCGGCCACGGACGCCGATCCGTTCGACACCCCCGCAAATCCGGCGTTCGCCTCCGTGAAGTCTCCGTCTCCATCCCCGAGATACAGCGTCGCGGTAGCGGAGCCGGCCGTGCCCAGGATGAGCAGGTCCTGGTTGCCGTCTCCATCCACGTCGGCCATCGTGGTACTGCTTCGCTCATTTGCATAGTCCCCGACGGCGGTCAGGTCGGCGTCCGACTCCGTGAAGGTGCCGTCCCCCTCCCCAAAGTACAGCGTGGCGGAGGGCACAAAGTCCTCGCCGGC
>JAWOAQ010000272.1:0-12626 GCA_046498495.1 Salinibacter sp.
GTCGCGTCGTCCGTTCGCTGAATCCACACGACGAGAATATCATCCTGAAAGTCCTCCGCGGAACTCCGACGGAGGGCCCCGTCGAGGATGGTGTCGATGGGTGTACGACTGCTGCGGGCCTCCGCGGCAAGTTCGCAAACGCCCGCTTCGCCTAGCATGTCGCCGTCGGGTCCAGGCTGTTCGGTAAGGCCATCAGTGTAGGCAACAAGGGCGTGGTCCGAGGACAGCGACAGTTCAACGTTGGAAAAGGATGCATCCTCGTCCAACCCGAGGATGAGGTCGCTGTGCTCGACAATCTCTGCCCCCTCCGGACGGGCAAGGACGGGGCGGCAGTGACCCGCATTGGCGCAGGTCACCGTGTGCGTCCTGGGGTTCCAGTGCAGGAGGAGGAAAGAGGCAAACGTATTTTCCAGCACCTCATCATTCAGCAGCATTTCGTTGATGCGACGCATAACGGTCGCAGGAGACCCGGAGTCCTGAAGCAGGGTGTGGAGCGTGCCGCGGACGTAGCTGAGAAAACTGTAGGCATAGAATTTTGCCCGAAGGCCCTTGCCCATCACGTCTCCAATGGTCAGGAAATATGTGCCCTGATCGGTCTCGACCCAATCAAACAGATCGCCGCCGCCCTGCGCACGTGCCTCGGCGTGAAAGTCAAACCGATAGTTCTCGACAGCGGGCAGCCGGTCGGGGAGGAGGCGGTTGGAAAAATCCCGTCCGATCTCGGCGTCGAGGTTTGACTGGAACACCTCCACCCGCTCCAGCAAGCGCTCCACACGGGAGAGGAGCTGGTCCATATCGAACGGTTTGGTGATGTAGTCGTCCACCCCGGACCGTTGCCCCTGTTTGCGAGCCGGTTCGTCGGCGCGGGCGGTCAGGAAGATAAACGGAATCACGCGGGTATTCTTGTCGGACTGAAGGGCCGACTGAAGCGCAAACCCATCCATTTTCGGCATCATGATGTCCGAGATGATCAGGTCGGGCGCGTGGGCCTCCACCTGATTCAGGGCATCCTGTCCGTTGGGGGCTGTTGCCACGTCATAGTGCTTCCCCAGGCGGTGCTTCAGGAGCTCACGGACGGTCCGATCGTCCTCGACAATTAAAATGGAGTGTTCAGCCATGGGTCGTGGTCGGCAGGAATCGAGAATGCTAAACGGTACAGCCCATCTTCCTGGCACGCATACGAAAGGGACGTCGTGCACGCGTCCATAATGCGGAGGCCCATCCCGCGCTCGGGAAGGCGGTCCACAGGCGCATTTGATGGGGAAAGCTTCGTACTGAGGTCGAAGCCTTCCGAGTTGTCCAGCACCTCGCAGTACACGGTCTCATCCGTAGTGCGCACTCGGATCGTAATTGAGGGAGGGCGATCCGCAAAGTGTCCGTGCTCGAGAAGATTGGCGAGCCATTCCTGGACCACCACTCGGGTGTGACGCATCGCTTCGGCCCTCGGGTCGGACTCCGCCCGTGCGTCGGCCCACTCCGTCAGGGTCGCACGGATGTCCTCAAGCGCGTGCTCGAGATCAGAGTATTCGCGTTCGATGGTGCACATGCGTTGGGCAGGGCGACCGAGACAACTCGCGGGAGGGCGCCATTACGCGGTCATGGCTTCCTTCGCCGCTTCGACAGAAGGGTACTGACGGAAGACCTTGTAGGTACGCGTGAGCTGAACGACAACCTGAACCGGACGGGATACATCGGCAAAGGCCACTTTGCCGTCGTCCGGAGAGATTTCGCGGTACAGCGAAAAAATGGATCCGAGACCCGTAGAGTCAAGCACTTCGGTCTCCGAAAAGTCCAGGATAAAGTTTCGGACGTCGTCCTCGACGTACTCCTGAAACGTGTCCTTAAACGCATCGGCGTTTCGAAAGTCGAGGGCTTCGCCCACGTGCACGATGACGGTATCGGACGTCAGGGACTCCGCGTCAAAGCTCATAATGGTAACGCAACTTCTGAAGGGGACGTAAGCATCGGCCTCGCCGCGTGCAAGACAACGGGGGAGACCGATGGGCTCGAAGCTTATACCGGGGGCTCATTCCGCTTTCGGAAAATACGAAACTGATTGCCCAAACGTAAGGGCGGGAACGTGGGCCCCGAGCGCGAGGTCGGCCATGGAGCAAAGAGCAGAAGACTAGGTTAGAGCCCCCTACTCGCTCAGGCCAACCTGACGAATATCTCCGCTTGGGGGACTTCCGCATGCGCAGCGACTGGCTCGTCTTCGGTCTCCTCTTTGTTGTCGCTCTCTGGGGCATGGGGTGTGAGCGTCGGGCGGGGGGGCCGGACGACATGGCGACCGACTCGACCAGGCCCGACGGCCCCAACCAGGTCACCTGGGAGGCTCGATTCGCGATGGAAGAGGCCGGGCGGCGGCGGGCGACCATAACGGCACGCCGAATGGAACAGTACGAGACGGAAGATAGCACGTACTCGATCTGGCGTGCATTACAAGATTCCAACCGGGTGCAATCATTCGTGTTCGACCCCCAGGGCGATTCGTCCGCCACGATCGTCGCCGACAGCGTCGTTTTTTACAACCGCGAGGGGCGTTTCGAGGCATACGGCGATGTCGTAGTGACGACGGAGGAGGGGCGCCGGCTCGAAAGTGAACACCTGACATGGAATCAGACGGACCGCACCATTCGGACACGCCGGTTTGTTCAGATTACGACACCAACCGAATCGGTGCAGGGCAATGGGCTCGTGGCCGACGAGGATCTGGATACGTACCAGATTGGCCGCTTCCGCGCAGAGGTGGAGGTGGAGGACGAATCCTGAGGAGAGGGGCGGGGGAACGAGCCCCGCGGGCGGTCGGTGTCCAACGTTCGCGCTCCGGCTGCGGTGCCGGGGCAGTGCTTGCGGTATAACGTGCTTTTATGCAATCCAGGCCCCTTCCCATGTTGTGTTGGCGGCGTGTCGTCTGGGGGGTGGTCTGTGTCCTGATGGGGATCGCGGGAGCGGCCTCGGCCGTGCAGGCTCAGGTTCGCCCCGACTCGGCCGACCGCCCGGTGCTGGAGGCGCCGCCCGCGGCCCCGGATTCGGTCCGCCCCGCCGACGTCGCGGGGGCCACGGCAGACACGTCAGAATCGGACGATGGGCGTGCCCTCGTGAACGCCGATTCGTTGAGCGCTCAGACACAAAATGAAGAGCGCATCCAGGATTTGTTCGGCGACGTCTTTGTTCAACAGGATACCACTCGCCTTCGCTCAGACTACGCCCGCCGGTTTCTGGATCGGGACCGATTTCTCTTTACTGATAACGTGGTCATCTACGAGCGAGGCGACACCCTGCGGGCCGACACGGTGCGCTATAACAAAAAGACAAAGGTTGGGCGCGCTCGCGGGAACGTTGAAATTACGGACGGCGAGGTGGTCGTTCGTGCGCCCCGCGCGACGTACTATACCGAGTCAAAACGGTCGGTCTTTCCGGATAGCATCACGCTGGTGGACAGCACACGCACGCTGCGGGCCCAGGAAGGCACCTACTGGTCCGAGAACAAGCGCGCAGAGTTTGGAGGGGCGGTGCGGCTTACGGATCCGGACACGTATCTCGAATCGGACTCGCTAACGTACTTCCGGGAAACGGAGCGCTCGATTGCTCGGGGCGACGTGTTTATCCGGAGGGTCGAAGAGGAGGACCCTGATGCTGAGTCATCCGCCCCCGATACGACGGCCCGCACCTTCCTTTTTGGGGCGTGGGCCGACAACCAGGAGGAGGTGCGCTACAGCCGCGTGGAGGGACGGGCGTTGCTTGTGCAGGTGCGATACGATAGCACGGGCGCCCCGGACGACACGCTGGCCCTGCGGGCCCACCGGCTGGATGCGTACCGATCCGACACGCACCGGCGGCTGATTGCTGTCGATTCGGTTCGCATCTGGCAGCCAGACCTGGCTGCGGTGGCGGACTCTGTGGTGTATGATCGGGTGTTGGCGGCGGGCCCGGCCGACACCACGAGTGCGCCCCGGCCTGTTCCAGACTCCGTTCGGGCCCGGCCGCAGGATCGAAGCGGCGATGGGGAGCGCCCGCCGGAGCGCGCACGCCTCCCAGCCCCCGACTCCCTGGCGGCCGGCCCTCGCTCGCTCCGCACGGACTCGGCGACGGCACCGACCCCGAGCGACCCGTCCCTGTCGTCGGATCCCACGGACACGACCGAGACGGCCCGGGCCGTCTCGGAAGAACCTCCTGCGGACACAACCGGCGGCCCCGGGGGCGACCTTCCGTCCTCACAGTCCGATTGGGCACGTCCGACCGCCGACAGCACCGGGGCGCTTCCGCTCGAAGAAACTCGCCTGTTTCAGGAGCCGGTCACCTGGTTTGAGCAGGCGCAGGTCTGGGGCGATTCCATCCGAGTGCGGGCTCGCAACCGAAGCCTCGACACGGTCTTTGTGCGAGGATCTGCCTTTGCCGCCCAGCGGGACACCACGCTCGATCGCATTCACCAGCTCAAGGGACGTACGCTCACTGCCTTCTTCCGGACCGACACGCTCCGCCGGATTCAGGCGCGGCCCAATGCCCGGGCCGTCCGCTTTTTGGCCGACGAGAGCGATGCCCTGAACGGGGCCCTCGAAACCTCCGCGGATCGGATCGTGCTTCGCTTTCGAGACCGACAGGTGCACCGGGTCAGTGTTCTGGGGGGAGTGGAAAGCACCCTCTACCAGCGCCCCGACCTCATTCCGGATCCGTTGCGGCTGGAGGGATTTCAATGGACGCCGGATCGGAAGCCGACGCGACGCGACGTGCTCGACGAGGATCGCGTGCGCCGGCGCCTGGACCTCGCTCCGCGTCGGCCGCCGGTGGCGCAGGGGGAGGACACGAGCCCGCCCTCCCGCCCCGACGGTCGGGGGAGCGAGAATGTCGGCGGGCCCCGTACCGGAGCGGCGCAGCCGTCCGCGGACAGCAGCGCCTACACCCCGTACGTTCCCTCCTCGGTGCTGCCCGCCGTCCTCCGAGATCCTGTGCCGCCCCGCTCCGTCCCGCCCCGCCCTTCGCCCTCGGAACAGTGACCCGCTCGTACTGCCAATGGATGACGCCCGCGATCGCAACCCTCCGGTGACGCTTGCCGCCCGCAGCCTCACGAAGCGCTACGACAAACGCGCCGTTGTGGATGACGTCAGTCTCGATGTGCAACAGGGCAGCATTGTCGGCCTCCTTGGCCCCAACGGAGCGGGCAAGACCACCACGTTCCACATGATCGTTGGGATGACGCGGCCGAACGAGGGGCGCATCCTGCTGGGCGGCGACGACATTACGCGGCTGCCGATGTACAAGCGGGCCCGCCGCGGCATTGGGTACCTTGCCCAAGAAACGTCTGTCTTTCGGGAGCTCACCGTGGAGGAAAACCTCCACGCCGTGCTCGAATTCCAGCCCATCGGTGCCGAGGAGCGGGCCGCTCGGGTCGAGTCCCTGATCGACGAGTTTGGACTGGAGCGCGTTCGCGACTCGAAAGGGTACTCGTTGTCCGGAGGAGAGCGGCGGCGCACCGAAATTGCCCGTGCCCTGTCGACACGGCCGCGGTTCTTTCTTCTTGATGAACCGTTTGCAGGCGTGGATCCCATCGCCGTCGAAGACATCCAACACATCGTGGCGGGCCTCAAAGAGCGCGGTATTGGCGTACTGATTACCGATCATAACGTCCACGAGACGCTTGCGATTACCGACCGCGCATACTTATTGTACGAAGGGCGCATTTTGAAGCATGGCACCGCAGAAGAGCTTGCCGCCGACCCAGAGGTCCGAAAACGATACCTGGGCGAAAAATTCTCGCTGGATCGGTACTGAGCAGGCTGGTCGCAGGCACCTCGGGGACCGTTCTCCCTTCTGGTGACCCCGATACGCTCATCACTCGTTTTTCTTTTTCTCTCCCCCCTTCTATGTGTGGAATTGTTGGCTACATCGGCGACAAACAAGCCGAAGATCTTCTCCTGACGGGCCTCAAGCGACTGGAGTATCGAGGGTACGACTCGGCAGGCCTCGCCATTGTGGGACAGAGTGCGCTTCAGGTTGAGAAAAAAGAGGGAAAGGTCGATGACCTCCGAAAGGCCCTCTCGAACGGGTCGATGGAGGGCACGCTGGGCATAGGGCACACCCGGTGGGCCACCCACGGGCCCCCGAGCGACGCGAATGCTCACCCTCACGTGAGCGACGACGGCACCTTTGCGCTGGTGCACAATGGCATCATCGAGAATCACAGCGTCATTAAGGAGAAACTGCAGGAGAAGGGGTACACCTTTGATAGTGAGACGGACACGGAGGTGCTCGTCCATCTGATTGAAGAGGTGAAGCGAGAGGCGGGCCTGTCGCTCCCGGAGGCCGTGCGGCAGGCCCTCACGCAGGTGGTTGGAGCGTACGGCATCGCGGTGGTGTCGAGGGAGGATCCGGATCTGTTAATTGCGGCCCGCAAGGGCAGCCCGCTGATTCTGGGCGTGGGAGAGGGGGAGTACTTCATTGGGTCGGACGCCGCTCCGCTCGTGGAGCACACGCGTCAGGTGGTGTACCTGAGCGACGGGGAGATGGCGACGGTGCGCCGTTCGGGGTACCAGGTCCGCACCATTGGCGACGAGCCGCTGGAAAAGGAGGTTCACGAGCTCGAATGGAGCCTCGGAGAGATCGAGAAGGGCGGGTACGATCACTTTATGCTCAAGGAGATTATGGAGCAGCCCGATGCCCTCGAAGACGCGATGCGGGGGCGCATCCAGCCCGAGGAGGGAAATATCGTGCTTGGGGGACTGCACAACGTGTGGGACCAGCTCCGTGACGCGAACCGCATCATCATTGCGGCCTGTGGCACCTCCTGGCACTCTGGGCTCGTGGGCGAATACCTTATTGAAACCTTCTCGCGGATTCCGGTGGAGGTCGAGTACGCCAGCGAGTTTCGGTATCGCGATCCCATTATTCGGGAAGACGACGTGGTGCTTGTCATATCGCAAAGCGGCGAGACGGCCGATACGCTCGCCGCCGTGCGGCAGGCCCAGAGCCGCGGGGCGCTCTGCCTCGGTATCTGCAACGTCGTCGGCTCCACGATTGCGCGCGAGACGGACGCTGGGGTGTACCTGCACGCCGGGCCCGAAATCGGCGTCGCGTCCACCAAGGCGTTCACGGCCCAGGTGGCGGTGCTGTCCATGATTGCGCTCAAGCTGTCCCGGGGACGCGTCCTTTCGGAAGCGGAGCACAAGGAGCATATTCGGGCCCTGGCAGAGGTTCCAGACAAGGTGCGCACCGTCCTGTCGGAGTGCAACGACGCGCTGGAGTCGATGGCGCACGTCTACCGCTATGCCTCCAACTTCCTCTACCTGGGGCGCGGCTACAATTTTCCGGTGGCCCTGGAGGGGGCACTCAAACTCAAAGAAATCTCGTACATTCACGCCGAGGGGTACCCGGCGGCCGAGATGAAGCACGGGCCCATTGCCCTCATCGATCGGTTTATGCCCGTCGTTTTCCTGGCCATGAAGGACAGCACCTACGACAAGGTGCTCTCGAATATTGAGGAAGTGGCCGCGCGCGACGGATCGGTCATTGCGATTACGGACGAGGGCAACGGCGAACTGGATGAGCTCTGCGAGTATGTCCTCCAGATTCCGCAGACGAAGGAGTTTCTCTCGCCCCTCCTCACCGTCATCCCGCTTCAGCTTCTGTCCTACCACATTGCGGTCATGCGCGGGTGTCACGTCGACCAGCCCCGCAACCTGGCCAAGAGCGTGACGGTGGAGTAGGGGGCCGCGAAGGTCGAACCTGCGGCCCGGCGGTCCGTTTTAGGCCAACTGCGCATCTGAGCCTGACCCGCCCCGCTGTTTATGATCGAGCTGGAGAAGCTGGAAAAAATTAAGCGTCGCTTCGAGGAGATTGAGAGCCTTATGGCCGATCCCGAGGTGGCGACCGACCCGGACCAGATGCAGGAACTGGGGCAGGAGCACAGCCGGCTCGAAGATGTGGTGGAGGCGATTGACCGCTACGAAGGCCTGTTGAACGAGCGGGAGGATCTACGGGAGATGGTGCGGGCTGAACAGGGCGAGATGGAGGCCCTGGCGAAAGACGAATTGGAGGCCCTGGAGAAGCGGCTGCCAGCCGTAGAGGAGGACCTGCGAACGAAGTTGGTGCCAAAGGACCCGGAAGACGAAAAGAATGCCATTGTCGAAATTCGGGCGGGAACCGGAGGCGACGAGGCGGCCCTCTTTGCGGGCGACCTGTTCGAGCTCTACAGCAAGTTTGCCAAACGGCACGGCTGGAGCTACGAGCTAATGGATGCCTCCTCGGGATCGCAGGGGGGCTTTCGGGAGGTGATTTTTGCCGTGAAGGGCGACGATGTGTTTGGGACGTTCAAGTACGAGGCCGGGGTGCACCGTGTCCAGCGCGTGCCCGAGACCGAGTCGAGCGGCCGCATTCACACGTCGGCCGCCACCGTGGCCGTGCTGCCGGAGGCCGAGGAGGTCGACGTCGACGTCCGCGAGAGCGACCTCAAGATCGAGACGTTTAAGGCCACCGGGCCGGGTGGGCAGTCGGTCAACACGACCGACTCAGCCGTGCGCATTAAGCACATCCCGTCGGGCGTTGAGGTCTCGTGCCAGGACGAAAAGAGCCAGCACAAGAACCGGGCGAAGGCCATGCGCGTCTTGCGCTCGCGCATCTACGAAAAGAAGCGGCGGGAACAGCGTGAGGAGCGCGAGGAGGCCCGTCGGTCGATGGTGGGCAGCGGCGACCGGTCCGCCAAGATTCGAACGTACAATTTCCCGCAGGACCGTGTGACGGATCACCGACTGGAAGGCGATCAGAAAAACCACTCCCTGCAGACGATCATGGACGGGACCCTCGACCCCATCATCGAGGCCCTGCAGGCAGAAGAACACGCCGAGAAGCTCGCGAACCTGTAAGGTATTGCGTACTCCGTATTGCGCAACTCATTGATCGGCGCAACACGAAATACGCAACACGAAATAGGCAATACGAAATAGGCAATACGAACCGGCGCCGTCGAAGGACGAACACAGTCGGAGGCACGTTTTGCCGTCGAGTCGCTCCCAGTCGCCCGAATCCTCACCCTGTTTTCAAGGCCATCCTGCGACCTTGAGCGTGTGCGGTCGTACACACGAATCGGAGTTTTATCCCTGCTCCTCCGCACACCCGCCGGGTGTTCTACGAGGGGCATGAACACCTTCATTCCATAGGGACCGACACACACCATGGCAACCACGTATCAGTACGAACTCACGTACGTCATTAGCGGCGTCGTCCAGCAGAATCAGGTGGACGACATCGTGCGAAAGGTCAACCATCTCATTGAGGACAATGACGGCGACGTCATTGAGGTGAACGAGTGGGGCAACCAGCGCCTTGCGTACGAGATTGACCGCAAGCGCAGCGGGTACTACGTAAACATGTACTTCAAGGCACCGGGTGCGCTCATCGAGCGTCTGGAGCGGGAGCTCGAAATCAACGATGATGTTCTCCGGTACCTTACGCTGCGGATGGACGCGAAGATGAAGCGACACTACAAGAAGCAAACCCGTCTCCGTGCACAGGCCGAGGAGGCGTCAGAAAACGGCGAGGAGGGAGACGAAGGATCCGATGAGGAGGAGAGCACCGCCTCCCACGACGACCGCGTCAATTATGAGCACATCGAGTACGTTGACTACAAGGACGCGGACGACCTGGAGCAGTACATCAACAACCAGGGCAAGATTCTGCCCCGTCGGGTGACCGACGTGCCGGCGCGTGTGCAGCGACAAATTACAAAAGCCATCAAGCGGGCGCGCCATCTTGCGCTGCTCCCCTACGTACAGGAATCGATCCGGTAGCCGCAGTCGGATCCGGCCGTATTGTCTCCAGAACCCAATTCTTACGACGAACCATGGATGTAATCTTGCTCAAAGACGTGGAGCACCTCGGCGAAGCGGGAGAAATTCACGAGGTGGCCGATGGCTACGGGCGCAACTATCTGATTCCGCAGGGCATGGCCCGCGTTGCGACCGATGGGGCCGTCCGCCACCAGCGGGAGGTCCAGCGCCAACAAGCCCGAAAAGAGGCCGTCAAGAAGGAGCAGGCGGAGGACCTCAAGGACGAGCTCGAAGACATGCAGGTTGTTTTCTCCGCGAAGACGGGCGAAGACAACCGCATCTTCGGCACCGTCACGACGCAGCAAATTGCTGTGGAGCTTTCCAACCGCGGGTTTGACATTGACCGCCGCGACATTAGCCTCGACGAGGAAATCCGGCACGTAGGCGTATACACGGCCACGATCGACCTCATGGAGGACGTTGCGGCGACCCTCGATATTCAGGTAATTCCGGAGGCCGGATAGGCGCCACGGGGCCGGGTGGGGGCGCTGCAAATGGGGCCTACTGGTGAGCTAAAGAGCGGGCCTCCGCACGTATCGGTGTTCCTCAGGCGCCCGCGGGCATGCTGGCATCGAGGGCAGCGGTGAGGTCGGGACGAAGGTCCGCCGGGGCCTCCAGGCCCACGGACAGCCGAACGAGCCGCTCGGTAATGCCGAGGGCGTCCCGCACCGACGGGTCCATGTCCCTGTGGGAGGTGTGGACGGGCTGTGTAACGAGCGACTCAACGCCGCCCAGGCTTGGGGCCCGGATGGGAAGAGAGAGGTGGTCCAAAAAGCTCTCTGGGTCGGCGCGGGGCGTCAACTCGAAGCTAATCATCCCACCAAAGCCGTCGTCAAAGAGGGCTTGCGCCCGTGTATGGTCGGGATGGCTTGGATGGCCGGGGTACAGGACCCGTCGCACGGCGTCGTGTCCCGCGAGGGCCTCGGCAATGGCATTCGCGGTCGCATTGTGACGCCGCATTCGCACCCCCAGCGTCTTCAAGCTGCGGTGCAACAGAAAGCAGGCGTGTGGGTCGAGCACGCCGCCGGTTAGGGTGAGCGTGTGTCCCACCGCCTCGAGCACGGAGGCCGGACCGGCGACCACGCCCGCCGCAACATCCGAGTGGCCCCCAAGGTATTTTGTGGCCGAGTGGAGGACCACGTCGAAGCCGAGCGTAGACGGGCGCAGATTGACAGGAGAGGCGAACGTGTTATCGATTACCGCTACGAGGTCGTGTGCGTCGGCAAAGGAGGCCATTGCCTCCAGGTCGGGAACCTCCAGCAGCGGATTCGTGATCGACTCGGTGTAGAGAACTGTCGTCTCGTCAGTCAGGGCGTCGGCCCACGCCGCCGCGTCGTCGGGTAGCACCGAGTAGCCGATGTTGAGGCGGGGCAGAAGGGTGTCGAAGAGCTCCAGCGTGCCTCCGTAGAGCGTAGGAGGAGCCACCAAGATCGGCCAGCGAGTGGACCGTCCGGCCGTATTTCAGGTCGCCCATGATCCCGATCGACAGATCGTCGAGGCCGACGTTCTCGCGGATCGTATACAGATCCAAGAGGGTCTGGCTCGGGTGTTGGCCTGCGCCGTCGCCCGCGTTGATGACGGGGACGTCGACGAACTCGGCGGCCAGTTTGGCCGCGCCCTCACTGGGATGCCGCAAGACGAGCGCGTCGGCGTAGCCCTCGACGACGCGAACCGTGTCGGCGAGGCTCTCGCCCTTCTTTACGGAGGAGGAGTCGACCGATCCCATGTCGGTGGTGGTGCCGCCGAGTCGCTTGATGGCGGTCTCGAAACTCATTTTCGTGCGTGTGCTCGGTTCGAAGAAACAGAGGCCCAGCACGGCCCGGTCGTGGGCGTCGGCCCACGCCGCCGGGTCGCCGTCGATCTCGGCGGCCCGGTCGAGCACCGCCTCGATGTCGCCCCGCGAGAGTTGGCTCGCGGAGATGAGGTGGTCCTGACGCATTGATTGAGTGGGGTCGCCCAACGGTCTTGAATCCCGCGGGTCGACCCCACGATGTTCCGATCGGAGCACAGATAGACGCGGGTATTTTGGTAATCGGCAACTAACGAGGTGTATGGGAACGATCGACGCCGAGACGCTGCTCCCCAACGACCACGTCAAGCACGCCGTACTAGCCGGCGAGATGACCCAGATCAGCCGCGGGCAGGCCTACGCCGCGGAGGGCGACACCTTCGAGATCGACGGCGAGGAGTTCGTCGTCGTCGATGTCGACGAATGCACGCTGGGCGAGATGACCGACGAAGATGCCCAGCGCGAGGGGTCAGAAGATCTGGAAGCCTACAAGGAGCGGCTGGTTCGGGCCCACGGCGGGGACTTCGAGTGGAACGACGACGCGGAGATCGTTCGCCATCGGTTCGAGGCGAACTGAGTCAGTCGTCGGCAGCCGCGGTGTCGGCCGCACCGCTGGCGACATCGTCCTCGATGCTCGGGGGGTAGACGCCGCGTTCGAGCTTGAGATCCGACTGCGGGCGGGCCATGCAGGTCAGCGCGTAGTTCTCCCGTTCTTCCTCGGTGAAGCCGCGGGCGGCCGGCTGGGCGACCTCGCCCTCGATGATCTCGGCCGAACAGGCCAGACACATCCCGACGCGACAGGAGTACTCCTGTGCGATGCCCTCCTCCAGACAGGCCTTCAGAATCGTCTGCTTGTCGGAGACCGTGATCGTCTCGCCGGTTCCGACGAACTCGACGGTGTACTCGGTCATATCGCAGGTGTTCGATGAGGCCACCCTAAACTCTTGTTATAGGTTCTGTCGCCCGCGTGTGGACGGATTCGGGGCCGAAATCCGCAACGACTAACCCCCGACCGTCCG
>JAWOAQ010000078.1:0-4758 GCA_046498495.1 Salinibacter sp.
GATCCGCGCCATGTCACTGACAGCCGATGCCCTGACCAGGCTGGCCCCAGTGCGGGGACATCGCTGGTAAAGAGGGCATTCGCGTTCACTACAACGCCCGGCGAATCCTCATTGGGAGCTGCTACATCGAAGGACTTCAGGATGGGTTCGAAGCTCGAGTTTTGGACGGCCTGAAAGACCGGGTCGTCCTCATCGGCTGTCTTCTCGTAGCTGGCCACCCGAAGGAGCAGTTCATCGTTGCGGCGCTCCCATCGGAGCACCTGCGTATTGACCTTCTCGCCTCCGTACGCCAGTTCGGCCTGGGCCTGCGACACCCGCGAGACCATTAGGACCTCACGTCCCATCAGCGAATCCGGAATCTCAAAGTACAGCTCATCCGCCGTGCGATGGGTCGTAATCAGCCCGCTTTCTGTCTCCGCATCGTCCGGCACGACCTCGCCAAAGGGCTGTGGCCCCTCCTCTTCGTTCTGAGCCTGCGCCTCCTGCGATTCTGTCGACGACGGCTCCGGCTGCGCATCGTCCGTTGTGGACGAAACGCCGGCACAGCCAGCGACCAGACCGCCCAGGACGAGCGCCGCGACGAGGACCGGCCATTTGGAGTACGAGACATATAGAGATTGAGACGGCATACCACAGAACCGAAAGTGAGACAACACGAATGACGCCGGAGCTCCAACGACACGCTCCGGAAGGCCCGAATGAACCTCTCATATAAAGGGGCGTGGCCGGCACAAAAACAACCGCTGAGTGCCCGATCTCCACGAATCTCAGGCAGACGTTGCAGAGCCGATGCTACACGACGTGAATCGACGACGCGCTCGGCCCACTGCGCTTTATCCCCCGAGCTGGGCGATGACGTAGAAGATGGCCACGATGCCCGCAAAGACGCCGAGGGCAATGAGGATCTGACGCTTCACACGACGGTTCATGGGTCTGATTCGGTCGGGAAAGGAGGTGTCAAAAGTGCGCCCCTGCAGGGGATAAGATCGCAGAAATCAAACGGATTTGTCAACCCGCATCCGGGGCACGGCCCGCTCCCACCTGAACGGTCGTGCGGATGGCCGATCGGTCCGTCTGCGGGACCACAAGACGAAGGGCGCCTTCCTCGAAGGGCGGAGCCACCGTGACACCCTCGTCGAGCGGGACAACCGCCATTGTACACGCGTCCTCCCCACTGTGACGCACAACCGGCCGGAGGATCACCTGTGTGGGCGTCCGCTCTTGCTCAACTCGCACGAGGGAATAGCACCCGTTGGGTCCCACCGTGCCGCGCAGACGGAGCTGCAGCGTGTCGGTCGGGGTGATGCGGGCTGGTGCCTCCACCGTATCGACCTGTGCCAGAAGGGTATCGGGGGCTGACGCCTGATTCGACGCACCGCCCTCTTGCTGGGCGGTCGAACACGTCCCCATTCCCAGGAGGGCGCACAGGGGCAAGAGCAGAAGCGGAGACAGGGACCATGAGAACGGAGACATGAACAACGGGGCGATCCATGGAGAGGATAGATGGGCCGTGGTTTTGCCCCTTCAAACGGAGTCCCGCCCGTTCTGCTCCTCACTTCCCTATTCATTCCTGCACAAGCCAGGCCCGGTCGATGCGGCCGTCGGTCACGCGGTAGATCACCACCTGCGTGAGCGGTGCCTCGCGGTCCGGAAGGCCCTCCATCGTTTCGTGAACCACGACGGTATTGCCAATGGGCGTCACGTCGTGCAGGCGCAGGTGCACGTCGGCTGCTTCTTCAAACGTGGAGGCCATCTGCCTACGGAGCGCGGCCCGGCCTTCGCTTTGGAGGGTCTTCGGGTGCTCGTACACCTCCAGATCTGGCGAAAAGCTATCGAGAAAGCCACCAAGGTCGCGGGCGTTGAAGGCGTTGGCCCCTTGCTGCACGACGGACTCGGGCGTCGGCGCCACCAGAGAGTCAGGAGCGTAGATGCGCCCCTCCTTCACGATCCGGTGGAGGGCCGCCGTGCTGTCGATGTCGTCCAGCGGGTTGTGGGCCAGCACAACGAGATCGGCCTGCATCCCCTCTTCGAGCTGCCCGAGATCATCGCGGCCCATGAGCCGGGCGCCGCCCGCGGTGGCTGTCGTCAGAATCTCGCGGGGTGTGAGGCCGGCCGTCCGCATGAGCTCGAACTCGCGGGTGAGGGCCGGCCCGTGCGGCGTGCCAATGTTGCCGGCGTCGGTGCCGGCCGCGATCGGCACGTTTGCCTCGTGCAGGCGCTTCAGGTTGCGCATGGCCGTGGTGTCGGACGGAACCGACGGGGCCTGCTGGATGCGCTGCTGGATGCCGGTGGGCACGAGCGAGTCGGGAAGGGTGCGCAGGTCGAAGAGCGAGGAAATCACATCCTTCTGGCCGACGCGGTGCTCTGCGGTCGTCAAGTCAAGTTGCTGAGCGAAGGTTTCGGAGTAGCGCTCGCCCACCATAAGCGTGGGGGTGTAAAGCACGTCGTTCTCCCGAAGGAGCTGCACAAAGGCGTCGTCAACCGGCTGGTCGGACACGCTATGGACAAGGATGTCCGCCCCGGCCTCGACGGCGGCCCGGGCGGTCTCCAGCGCCGTGGCATGGACGGCCACCCGGAGGCCCGCATTGTGGGCCTCGTCGATGGTCGCCTCCACAACCGGGCGGTAGTCGGCCGGCGTCTCGTCCCCACCCACGATGTACCAGATCTTGATGAGGTCCACGCCCGCCTCCACCTGCTCGCGCACCTCCTCCCGGGCGGCCTCCGGGGTAGAAATCTGGAGGATCGGCGGGTCGCCCTCGTCGAGCGACGGGCGCTCCACGCTGGAGATGAGCGGCCCCGCCGTTGTGACGGTAGGGGCCATGGCCGCGGTGTCGGCGCGGGCCCGCACGTCGAGGTTCCACATCGGCCCGCCCACGTCCACCACGCTCGTCACCCCGCTGCGGAGGTAGCGGCGGAAGGTGTCCGGCAGGCGCTCCTTGATGCGACGCAATTCTTCGGCGTAGGGACGTTCGGCGCGCAGGTCGATGACATCCGGCCGTGTGTAAAGCCCACCGCTTTGGAAGAAGTGGACATGACCGTCAATGAGGCCCGGCATCACGTATTTGTCCGGCATCCGGTGCACCGTCGCGTCCTCCGGCACCGCCACCTCATCCGACGCCCCCACCGCGGCGATCCGGTCGTCCTCCAGCAAGACCGTCGCGTCCTCGATCACTGTCGAGTCGGCGGGGTTGAGGGCGGTAGGGCCGACGAGGGCGGTGGGCTGGGCCGCGGCGGGCACGAACGGGAGGAGACCAGCGAGAAGGAGTATGGTCCCAAACCGACGCATGGTACCGAGAGCAGTGGCGAAGAACGCGGACCGGATAACGTACGCACTGGTGGGGAGGGGTGCAGCCGGCAACTGTGCGGATCTCTCTGGCCATCCGACGTTATAACATTTGTAACCACAGTTGAGCCGACTTACCGAGCCGTGCAGAAATCTCTGAAGATGAACCCTCTGGGTATGGGCGTTTGGGAGTGTGTGGGTACGGAAAAACACCCATACGCCCGCACTCCCATACTCAATACTTTGGCAAGTAAATTCTTTAGCCATCAAAGCGAACTCAAAATCCCTCAGGCAGGTCGCTTCGAACGCACTCCGGAGAGCACTCGGTCGCTCCGCTCCCAGCGCAGTCGAGAAGCCTCTTTGAGGCAGGCGGCTTCGTCAGGGAGATTTCTCGACGTTGCTCGAAATGACGTGCTGGATTTCCGGGATTTTGAGTTCGCTCATGCCTGTAAAAACAAAGTTTACGGTGTACTCAACCCCGTTCCCACCAGAGCATTCTTGATCGAGGTCGGCGCATCCCGGTTACGAAGTTCCTCACGCATCGATAAAAACCCCGTCCCATCATGCCAAAAGAGACCACGATCCGTCGCATCGGGAACTCGGCAGGGCTCACGATTCCAAAAGATCTTCTGGACCGCCAGCACCTCGAAGAAGGCGATCAGGTTCATCTCGTCGAGACCGATGATGGCCTCCTCATCACGCCGTACGACCCCGACTTCGAGGAGGCCATGGAGGCCTACGAGAACGGAGCGAAGGACTATCGAAATGCTCTGCGTGCGCTCTCTGACCAGTAGCCCCTACCCCCCGGATGAATTCCCCCCGCTGGCTCACCCGAAAAATTGTCGACGCGATTCACGACGACCAATTGCATCAGCATGGGGGGCTTCCGGGGGTTCGGGACGAGGGGGCCGTCGAGTCGGCCTTGGCCCGTCCGAAGCACCTCCAGACCTACGGAGACGACCCGAGTGTGCACCGTCTTGCTGCCGCGTACGGCGTGGGATTCGCCC
Organism: Salinibacter sp.; assembly: GCA_046498495.1. Classification (GTDB taxonomy): domain Bacteria; phylum Bacteroidota; class Rhodothermia; order Rhodothermales; family Salinibacteraceae; genus Salinibacter. The sequence goes on from JAWOAQ010000078.1 coordinate 4,291, forward strand.
GGAATCATGGGTATCGAGACGGCAATAAGCGCACGGCCTTTCTGGCGATGTACGTGTTTTTTCAACTCAACGGATACCGGGTCGACGCCGAGGAAGCAGTTGTCGTCGACCTGATGAAGGCAGTCGCCCAGGGGAACTGTGAGGAAGAAGAGCTCACCACGTGGCTCGCCGCGCACACTGCCCCCGACCGGTCTTGAAACGAACTGATTCTGGGATGACGCTACCTGTCCTCTGGCGTAGCCTCCGCCACCAGCGTCTCCAGCGCGTCGTCGAGCGCCCACTTCAGGATGACCCCGCTGTGCTCGTACCGGATACGCCCTCGTTTGTCAATGAGATACGTCCGGGGCACAGCCTCGCCCGGAAAGTGGCGCGCCGCAACGGAGGGATTCGCGATCTGCGGAAAGTTGATGCCCTGCTCTTCCACGAACGGACGCACCGCCTCCGCCCCGTCCCGGTCCACCGCGATCC
>JAWOAQ010000081.1:0-2661 GCA_046498495.1 Salinibacter sp.
CCACTGGGAGTCCCCGCCCCGCCGAGGCGCAGCAAATCCGCGTCGGGGCCGGGGGCGGCTGGGCCCCTGCCACCACGACGGTGACGTACGCCGGCGTATCGGGCGGGCAGGACGTGGAGGCGGACGTGAGCACCAGCTACGGGCGGCATGTGTACGCCGGTGGCGGGTTCGTGCGGCGGCTCTCCAGCAACTTTAACCTCGGCGTGCGACTCCGTGCGCAGGAGTCGAGGTTTGCGGGCGACGGGGGAGACCTAAGGGCTCCGTGTGAGGTGGACTGCACGCTTTCCAACTCCCTGGAGGGCCGCGTGCGGGCGCTGACAATGGAGGGGCGGATCATTTTGACGTCGGCCGGCCGGATTGAACCGTATCTCCTCGTCGGCCTCGGAGCCGTCCGGACGACGATGGACGGAGTGCGCGTGCAGTTCGAGGGCCGGCAGGACATTCCGTTCTCGGACATCGAGGTGACGGATGCGGGAGGTGACGTGGGCCTCGGGGCGTCGGTGCAACTCGCAGGAGGGCTTCACCTCGACGCGGAATTCCGGGCGACGGGAAGCCTGCCGGGCGGAAAAGAGAATGCGGTGACGGTGTTGCCGTTATCACTCGGCCTCGGCTATAATTTTGGCACCCTATAGTCTCAGTTTGTCACCGCCCCGATACGCTCCGGCACGGTATGCCTGCGGAGGCATATGCCCTCGGGGGCGGGGCCTGTCTTTCATCGAAACGGTTCTATTCTCTATGATGTCGTGTGCTCGCCCCGTCGTGGCGGTCTGGATTGGTGCGATCGTGCTTCTGTTTGGGCTCCCCATCTGGGGAGGGACACCTGCCTCGGCCCAGTCCACATCCTCCTGGGAGCTTGTCGACCGGATGTCTCATGAGCAGGCGCTGCACAGGTACCAGGACTGCGGGCTGCGCAAGCTGGACCTGGACATGTTTGTGGAGCGGCGCGCGCGCCTGGAGGCCCTCCGGGTGCCGGAAGAGCAGGAGGCAACCATCGAGGTGGAGTACAGCGACAACTTCCCGTCGGATGCCCAGGAGGCCTTTGCTCGGGCGGTCGACATCTGGGAGGCGCACATTTCCTCACCGGTCACGATCCGCATGGAGGCCCGGTGGGAATCGCTCGGGACCGGCACGCTGGGGGCGGCCGGGCCGCGCCTGGGGCTCGTTGATACGAATGAGGACGGGGAGGGGGACACGATTCTTGGGTTTCCGCTCTTGGATGCGCTCACGGGATCGGATCAGCAGGCGGGCGTAAATGACATTGTGGCCCGATTCAATAGCTCACGCTCCGACTGGCACTTTGGAGAGGAGCCCGCTCCGTCTGGCACCATCGACTTCACGAGCGTCGTACTGCACGAAATCGCCCATGGACTGAGTTACATCGACCTCTTCAACTACAATTCCAGCAACGAGGAGGGCGGGTACGGCCTTGACTTCGATGACGATGGTCAGATTGACGGGGAGGAGCGGTCGCCCAGCCCATTCGGGCGGCGTCTCATTGAAGATCAAACCGGTGGGCCGGCGTTCCTTACAAACGAGCAGGTGTATCCCAACCCCTCACAGGCCCTGGGCGATGCGCTGACGAGCGACCAGATCTTTTTTGACGGCGAACGGGCGAACCGGGGGGCCGAACTGGGCGACGGGCCGGTGCCGCCCAAGATGTACGCCCCGTCGATGTTTCAGTCCGGGTCAAGCATCGCGCACCTCGCGGAGCTGACCTACCCGCCAGAGTCGCCCAATGCCCTCATGACGCCCCAAATTGGAACCGCGGAGACCAACCGGGACCCCGGCGCCATCGTGTGCGGTCAGCTCTACGACATGGGGTGGCCCCTCGGGACGGGGTGCCAGCAGTTCTTCCGCGACGTCTTTGCGCTGGAACTGCAGGTGGAGAACCCGACGGACGGCAGCCGCACGCTGTCGTGGGAAGTGGGCGCGAATGCGGACATCGACGAGTACTTTGTGGATCGGATGTACTTTGACGGGGACTTTGAGACGGTGCGACAAATCGATGCGCCCGCAGAATCGGTGACCCTCGATAGTCCCGGCCTCGGCGTGTTCACGTTTCGACTGCGGTGGGTCCGGGACGACGGGTCGCAGGGCACGTCCCTCGAGACGGTGCAAGATACAATCAACGTGGGGGACGTGGCAACGGAGGTGACGAGTCGCGACGAACAGGGGCGCGGCACGGTCGATCTATCCTGGACGGTTCCACCAAAGACGCCCTCCGGGTATGTATTTCGTCATACTCCATATCCTCAATCCAGCCGGCAAGCACAGCATCTGCGCCGTACTGCTCTGAGAGCATCCGGTTGGTAACCACCGACCCGTAACGAGCCTGATTGTAGGGGCCGATCCGGTTGGGTGTGATAATATTGAAGTAGTCTGTTCCCACGAGCGTGCGGACTGTCTGGTCGGTCAGGTACTCGGCTGTATTTCTGTCGAGATTGTTCGAGTATCCGGTCGTTGTTATCTTCCTGTCCCCGAAGAGATACTCGAGAATCAGTCTGCTTGTATAGGATTCTTCATCAAGATCATAGGGCTCGAAAGCAAATACAGCCAGATTTCTGTACTCGGCCATATTGACCTCAGCCGGTTTAAGCACATCGAATGCCACAGTCGTTGCACAGCCTGTGAGCATCAGAATCATCAGTATACTGGCTGCCG
>JAWOAQ010000090.1:0-3566 GCA_046498495.1 Salinibacter sp.
CTAGTGTTGTGTCAAACCTCAATGTTGTGTTTGTCATCCCGGCCAAGCCCCGAGGGCTTTCGGGGCGCCGAGCCGGGATCGATCCAGCCGACTCAATGGGGCTCGACTGAGGAGGAATGGCCCTGTGGGGGGGCGGAGCGGAACCCGGAGTGCTCTCTTCTACCGCTGTATAGATCCCGGATCTCCGCTCGCACGCTCGCTCCGCCCGGGATGACAGGGTGCGTTTTTCTGTGCAAGAATCACGGTTGACACGGCACTAGCGTCTCTTTGGCTTCCTCGATCGTCTCCAGGATGTGGTCCTGCTCGTCACGTGTCTGCTCGTTAGAGGTCTGATCGTTAGGGTGAGAGAGCGTCCCTGCGCCGCCGCAAAAGAATCTAGACCTGCCCCGACATGGTGGACGTTCCTTTGCTTCCGTAGTCGAAGCCGAGACTCCCACCACGCACATCATTCATGAATCCCGGGGATGCCGCAGGAAAACCTGCCCTTTGCATCACCGTCTCGGTCCCCCTCCTCTCGGAGCGTATCCGCCGCACGCCGGGCGGGGCAAGTGCCTCTCGGAGGCTTCTTTCGTCTCCACCCGATTTCGAAAATCCTCGCGCTTCGGCTCACTGGGACAGACATACGTTCCACTCCCGGAATATGCTCTTCACGGACGGAGACGGCCATGTGCCGGCCTGGTTCTCGACTCAACATCGCTGGATGAGCCCTGCGCACGCGCCTGAGATCGTCGTTTGCCAACGCGAGCACCGGACCCTTCCACTCTCCCAACGAGACGGTCGACTGGGTAACGTTCATCCATGAACGGGTCCGTCTCTTCCTCCAGAACTCGGAAAAGCCCTGGGGGCCATGAACCGTCCAACGAGCCAGCCCCCTTCTCCTAACTCTCGGCCGGCTGCACGCGCGTTCTCCTTGATTTCCTTGAGATCGAACTCCTGGAGCTGCTCGAAAGCACTCTTGAATCGGAGCCGATCACTTTCTTCAAGGTCTTCAGTCTCTTCCCGATCACCTGACCGGTTTGGAAGCCAGGAAAGACGTCAACCGCCCGCTGTCCTCTCTGCGGCGAGCGGACCCACGTCAGGCGTACCCCTGCCCCATGGAAGTCAGGCCCTGCGCCTTAAAGTATTGAGGATGCGCGAAGGAGCAGTTGCCCCGGAGGGGTACTCTTTGAGAAACCCTCCGGCTTTGTCCGGGGGAGACGTCAAGTTATTTACGGGTCTGGACTTCGAGGAACGGCAGTTCCCGTGGCGACACCTCATGCACCCGTGACAGCTGCCCGTGTGCTACCCGCCATCGTCGGGTGTAGCGTGGCATACTCCGACGGGTCGAAGTCGGTCACGCGGCGGCGGAAGGCGGCAACGGAGCGCGGCCACAGCACGGCGTTGCGGCCCGTGGCGTCGAGGTACCAGCTGCGGCACCCGCCGTCGGTCCAGACGGTGCCCTCCGACCAGCGGTCAACCTGGCGCACGAAGCGGGCCTGCGCGGCAGCCCGCGGCTCCACGGCGGCGATCCCCGTGGCGCTTATGTACCGCAGCGCGCCGAGGATGTGTTCGACCTGCGCCTCGATCATCGGCAGAACCGAGTTGTGGCCGAGGCCGGTGTTCGGGCCCCGGAGAAGAAACAGATTCGGATACCCCGCCACCGTCGTTCCCAGGTGGGCCCGCGGGGCGCCGCCCCAGGTCTCCGCCAGCGCCTGCCCCTCCCGACCGTAAATGCTGCGGCCAAGGGGCATCTCCGTCGACTGAAATCCCGTGCAGTAGACGATCACGTCAGCGTCGCGGGGCCCCGCCGGCCCAGACACGCCCCCTGGATGCACCTCGTGGGCGGCACCGTCGACGACGGTCACATTCGGCTCCGAAAGAGTGGGGAGGTACGTGTCAGAGTGGAGAATGCGCTTGCAGCCGAGCGCGTAGTCGGGGATCAGCGTCTCGCGCAGATCGGGGTCCGAGATCTGGCTCCGCATCCAGTACCGGACGAACGGCTCCACAAGGCGAGCGACGCGCCGGTTCCAGAAGAGCCAGCCGGAGGCCTCCCGGAGGTGGTGCAACGCGAAGCGCCAGATCCGCAAGAGCACCGGCACCCGGCGAAACAGGTCGTGGACGGCTGGTGGAATCTCCCGGTCGCCGTGCGGGACCACCCACGCCGGCGTGCGCTGGAAGAGCGTCAGGTGCTCGACGTGCGGCTGCAGCGCCGGCACGAGCTGCACCGCCGAGGCCCCCGTGCCAACGACGGCGACGCGGCGCCCGGACGGGTCGAAGCCCTCGGGCCAGCCGGACGAGTGAAACGCCTTGCCCTCGAAGCGCTCTTGCCCCGGCAGGTCGGGGATGAAGGGCCGGGAGTGGGCACCGACGCCACAGATGAGCGCCCGCGCCGCGCAGGTCCCCTCCGACGTCTCAATGCGCCAGCGAAGGTCGTCTTCGTCCCACGCTGCGCGACGGACCGCGTGCCCGAACCGGATGTTCGGGCGCACGCCGAACTGCGTCGCGCACTGCTTCAGGTAGGCAAATATCTCACTGCGCCCCGCGAAGCGACGGCTCCAGTCCGCTTTCGGCGCGAAGGAAAACGAATAGAGGTGCGAGGCGGTGTCGCAGGCACAGCCCGGATAGCGATTCTCTCGCCAGACGCCCCCGACCTCGTCCGCGCGCTCAAACACGACGAAGTCCGTCATGCCCTCCTGCATGAGCCGGATTGCTGCGCCGAGCCCGGCGAAGCCTGTTCCAATGATCGCGACGTCGACCTCTGCCGTGTCGGCATCCCTCATAACAGGTTCCGGCGGGATAAAGGGTTCAGACGAGTTCGTGGACGGCATCTAAGTGGACTGCGTCTAGATGGACTGCATCTGGATGGACTGCATCTGGATGAAAAGAATCTGCATGTAGATGCAAATGCATGCGGTAGATGTTAACGCGTGCGTAGAGCACGCGATCTGTCTCCATCAAAATTAAACCGTAGGCGATTCTGGCGGGCAACCGATCGTTGTCGATAGGCTGCAGCCCGCACAGACGAGCCAATCATCTGGCCGCTTTGGACGAAGCGGTGTCCCCTCTCATCGTGGAGCTCGTGTGATAAGTGAGAAATGACCATGGTCGACAACTCCCAAAGGACGATCCAACAGTCCCCTTCACCCGTCCCGATTGATTCGTACCACAACCGGGACGGCTACGTCGGCTCACGAAAGGGCCTCCCCATTGGCTGCCTCCCCATTGGCTTCGGCCTCAGCGAGCGTGTCGTTTTGGGTGAGGGACCTCGTGTCTGTAGCGGCCTGAGCCCATGACCTGGCAGAACCCCAATTACTTAATTTTGGGACTCGATACTGAGGCCACCGCCTCCCTTCGCAAACCCGCCCCTAACTACACCGTAAACTTTGTTTTTACAGGCATGAGCGAACTCAAAATCCCGGAAATCCAGCACGTCATTTCGAGCAACGTCGAGAAATCTCCCTGACGAAGCCGCCTGCCTCAAAGAGGCTTCTCGACTGCGCTGGGAGCGGAGCGACCGAGTGCTCTCCGGGGTGCGCTCGAAGCGACCTGCCTGAGGGATTTTAAGTTCGCTTTGATGGCCAAAGAAT
>JAWOAQ010000122.1:0-3598 GCA_046498495.1 Salinibacter sp.
GACCCACACGCCCCTGGATAGGCCTGAGCTCATTGAGACGAAGGCAGCGATTCCTGCGACCCGATCCGGTCGCTCGATCGCCACCCGGTAGGCCATCATTCCGCCGTTGGACACGCCGCTCACGTAAAATCGGTCCGGATCGGTCGAAAACCAAGACGCGGCCCACGATTCCAGCTCCATCACAAAGCCGACGTCATCCGCCGTCGATTGCGGCCCCTCCACAGAGCCGGGCGCCCGGCAGTCGTTCCAGAACTGGTCGTCGCCGGTGGGCGATTCGGTCTCAGGGTTTGTGCCATTGGGGACTACCAGCACAAACTGTTCTTCGTCCGCCACCGCCGGCCATTCGTTCGTCCCCCCGGCGCGGGATCGAAAAAGCGCATCCATGCCTTGGGTGCCGCCATGAAGCAACACGACCGTCGGCGCATTCTCCGGCAGGTCGTCCGGGAGGTAAAAGCGGAAGACCCGTTCCTCCCCGTTGTGCGAGAGCGTGCCTTCATGCCATCCCGGCTCATCACTGTTCTCCGGCAGCGGATCGATGCCCGACGAGCCCCCGCAGCCGACCACTGTGCATGCCAGGGCGAGCACTGCCCACAAAAATGTCCGAAATGTCTTGGGGGCCATCATCTTCTTCTTGCAGGATGCATAACGACAACGCTCAACGAAAATGAGCACGCAAGGGTCGGATGGGATTCGATGCGCCACGTCAACCTCGCGCCACGAAAGTTTCATCGGCTTGCCCTGCGATTCCCAATCCGCAAAGCGGAAGCCACGATCGCCAGCCTCCCGATCGAACAGGCCTGAATGTTCTGCTGATATTTGCCATTGGAGCGTGCGGGGACTGTTCTCGTCGAGAGGGGCTTTCATGCCGGCGCCGAGCGGCCTTCACACAGGAGGTCCGTCTCTGGAAGGTCTGAGAACGCCTCCGCCTGCTCTCGACGCAGGGACGGAAACGCGTCCAGAAACCCTTTCGGGCGCGCGCCCAAGAGGACGTTTTGGGACCCGCAGGGAACGAAGCGCGAGTGAACCCGCCGGGCAAGACTGCTGTAGACATCTTTCTATGAAGGGACTTCTAAATTTCAATGCCGTTCCCAGTGTCGAGAAGGTGCTGCCCTCATGAGACCGTTTTTGCTCAAGTACTGGGACCAGTTCCGATCCAGCTTTTGGTTTGTGCCGTCGCTCATGACGGGCGCGGCCGCGGGGATGGCCTTCGCGACCGTCGCGCTCGACCGGGCGAAGCCCGATGAGTGGATGCAAATTCTGAGTTGGGCGTACACCGGTGGTGCCGCGGGAGCAAGCGCGGTCCTGGGGACCATTTCCGGGTCCATGATTACCATCGCCGGAGTCGTGTTCTCGATGACCCTGGTTGCCCTCTCGTTGACCACCTCACAGTTGGGTCCTCGTCTCCTTCGCACCTTCATGACCGACCGGGCCAATCAGATGGTGCTTGGCACCTTCGTGGCCACGTTCGTGTACTGCCTGCTCGTCCTTCGCACGATCCGCTACCCCGACGAGGGTGCGTTCGTCCCGCACCTCTCGGTCACGCTCGGCGTGGCCCTGGCCCTCGTGAGCGTGGGGGTGCTCATCTACTTTATTCACCACATCTCTCGCTCCATCCAGGCGGACGTGTTGGTCGGGCGCATAGGCAAGGAGGTCATCGAGGAGGTCGGCGACCTGTATCCCGGCCGCCTCGGACGCGAGGCTGACGACGTCCCGATCGTACCCACGGCCTTTGAGCAAGAGGCACGCCCGATCCCCGCAGCCAAGGACGGCTACGTCCAAACCATCGATCCGGAGGGGTTGATGGACGTGGCCACGGAGGAAGACCTCCTTTTCCGAATCGAACAGGGCCCTGGGCGGTACGTCGTGGCCGGCCGGCCCCTCGTTTGTGCACACCCCGGCGGCCGGGTCTCCGATCGGGTCGCGGCACGGGTCAACGGCGCCTTTGTGCTGGGCATCCAGCGAACCCCCGAGCAAGACCTCGAGTTTGCGGCCAACCAGCTTGTTGAGATTGCGGTGCGGGCCCTCTCCCCAAGCCTGAACGACCCCTTTACGGCTATTCGGTGCATCGACCAACTGGGCTCGGCGCTCTGCCGGCTGGCCCAGCGGGAGATGCCCTCGCCCTACCGCCACGACGAAGACCACCGGCTTCGCGTCATCGCGCCCGGCGTGACGTTTCCCTCCGTTGTCGACGCGGCGTTCGATAAGATCCGCCGGCATGCCGGATCGAGCATTGCAGTTTTGGTTCGCCTGTTGGAGATGATCTCCGTAATCGCAGCGTCCGTCGAGCGGCCGGGCGACCGCGACGCCCTACGGGAGCAGGCCACGATGATTGTCCGAAAGGCGCGCACGGAGTTTCCTGAGGGCAGGGATCTGAATGCCGTAGAGGACCGGTACGACGAGGCACGAGACGCGCTACAGGCGCCCTGACGTTCGACCGTCTACAACGGCCAGTCTTCTCTCCTGACCACCGCCCGCCCCCATGAACCTCTCCAACATCTCGGACCTGATTCTCGGCACGCTTAGCCAGTGGCTGGAGACCTTCCTCTCCCATCTGCCCAACTTGGCGGTCAGCCTGCTCGTTCTGGCCGCGTTCGTGTACCTGGCCCGGGTCGTCCGACGGCTCGTTCGAATGGCCATGGACGAAACCTCCGAATACGTGGCCGTGAATCGGCTGGTCGGTACGCTCTCCTCCCTGGTGGTCTGGGCAACCGGGGGGTTCATCGCGCTCTCCATCCTGGACCTCTCCGGCTTCGTCGCGACCCTGCTCGCCGGCGTCGGCATCATCGGGCTGGCCCTGAGCTTCGCGTTCCAGGGCCTGGCCACGAACTTCATCGCCAGCGTGGTCCTCTCGGTGCGGCACCCCTTCACGGAGGGCGATCGCGTGGAGACGAACGGCCACACCGGGACGGTGGAGGAGCTCACCCTTCTCACGACGATTTTGCGGACGCCGAGCGGCCAGAAGGTGGTGATTCCGAACAAGGAGGTCTTCGAGAATCCGCTTACCAACTACTCCGACCAGGACACCCGCCGGGTGGACGTGCAGTGCGGCGTCTCTTTCAATGATGACCTCCAGGCCACGAAGGAGACGGCGCTCGAGGCCGTCAAGACGGTCGACGGCCTCGTGTCGGATCGGGGGGTGGACTTCTTCTACGAGGAGTTTGGGGGGAGCTCCATCAACTTCGTCGTGCGCTTCTGGATTGACGCCTCCGACCAGGGGGCGTTTTTCCAGGCGCGAAGCGACGCCGTGGAGGCGATCAAGGCCGAGTTCGACGCGGCCGGCCTCGAGATTCCGTACCCGATCCGAACGATCGACCTGTGGAGGCCCGACGGGGCCTCGATCGAGGACGTGCTGCAGAACTAGCGGGCTTGCCCCGCTCAGCCATGCCCCCCGAATCGGCACACATCGCAGGGGGCGTGGCGCTGTCTTTCGCCGGCTCCCGGCGCCTCGGCTCCCGGCGTCCTGGCCTCTGCCCCACGGGTCTTTTTCCCAAGGCCTAAGGTGCCCAACCCCCATCGTGCCCAGGGCCTATCGTCCCCAACGCCCAACGTCCCCAGGGCCCAGCGCTACACGCCCCAGAGCAGCCAAATGCCCCCGCAG
>JAWOAQ010000126.1:0-11522 GCA_046498495.1 Salinibacter sp.
GAGTTTTTTTCATGATCCCGCGACTACGAGCTTCGGCCGCGCCGGGAGCCCGGCACCTACGCGCAAGGCTTCTCCAGTGAGGACGTCATCTACCTGCTGATGCCGGATCGATTCGCCAACGGCAATCCCGAAAACGACTCGATCCCCGGGCTCCTGGAGGGCGTCGACCGCTCGGACCCGAACGCCCGGCACGGCGGGGACTTCGCCGGCATCCAGGAGCATCTCGGCTACATTGACGACCTGGGGATGACGGCCCTCTGGATGACGCCCATTTTCGAGAACGACATGCCCCCCGAGTACGGCGCGTACCATGGCTACGCCGCCACCGACATGTACCAGGTCGACCCGCGCTTCGGGAGCAACGAGGACTTCCGGGCCCTCGTCAACGCCACGCACAAGCGCGGGATGAAGGTCATCATGGACATGATTCACAACCACGTGGGACGCCAACACTGGTGGATGGACGACCCGCCCACCGACGACTGGGTGCATGACCTCGACACCTACGGCACCACCAACTATCAGGGTGCCGCCATCATGGACCCCTACGCCTCGACCCACGACCGGGAAAAGCTCACAAACGGCTGGTTCGTTCCCAACATGCCGGACCTCAACCAGGACAACGAGCTCCTGGCCACCTACCTCATCCAGAACACCCTCTGGTGGATCGAGTCGACCGGCATCGATGGAATCCGCATGGACACGTACTTCTATGCCGACAAGGAGTACATGTCGCGCTGGACCTCGGCGGTGCTGGAGGAATATCCCGATTTCAATATCGTGGGCGAAAACTGGGTCTCCAACGTGCCGCACGAGGCCTACTGGCAGGACAACTTCCAGGGCCACCCCGACGACTACGACTCTGACCTGCCGAGCACTACGGACTTCCCACTCAGCTTTGCAACGCAGGAGGCCTTCTCGGACGAAGGCAGCGTTTCTGAACTCTACGAAACCCTCGCACAGGACCACCTCTATCCCGAACCGAACAAGCTCGTCACCTTCCTTGACAACCACGACCTCAACCGCTTCTTCTCGGTCGTCGACGAGGACGAGGCCGCCTTCGAACTGGCCTATACGTTCCTGATGACTACCCGCGGCATCCCGCAGGTCTACTACGCCACGGAGCTCATGCAGCCGATGCTCGACGTGGAGGGCGACGGCGCCAAGCGGCCCGACATGCCCGGCGGCTGGCCCGACGACGACCGGAGCGTCTTCACGGAGGAGGGCCGCACCGCACGCGAGAATCGGGCGCACGACTTTGTGACCACCCTCACCACCTGGCGCGAGGACGCCGACGTGGTTCACCACGGGGAGCTCACGCACTACATCCCGCAGGACAACACCTACGTCTACTTCCGTCACGACGCCAGCGACGCGGTGATGGTGATCCTCAACAACGCCGACGATGAGCGGGCTCTCGACCTCGGCCGCTTCGAGGAGCGGCTGCGGGACTCCTCACAGGGCCACGACGTGATTAGCGGCGAGACCGTGACACTCGGCGACTCGCTCACGGTGCCCGCAAAGACGCCCATGGTGCTTGAACTGGACCGGTAAGATTGCTCATCTCTCCGTCGCGATCGGCGCGGCAAGACAAGCGTCGGGGATGCCAAACGCATCCACCAGGGCCTCGGCCTGCGGACGAACCTCATCACAAAGGGCATTCACCTCGCCACGAATGGCCTTCGACTTGCCGCCCTCCACCACGCCTGACTCCAGGAACCAGTCGAGGTCTTGCTCGATGCGGTAGAGGCCAAACAGTTGACGGAGAGTGGATAGGGTCTCGCGAAGTGATTCGTTTTCTATATCATCAATGGCGGTCACGACGCGGTCATAGACCAGGCGCTCAGCCTCGGCATGGGCCAACTGCACGAGATGGTCCTGCACGTCCGTAAAGGCGTCGAACGGGTCCATGCCCTCGTCCTCGATGCGGCGCTGCAGCCGCCGGCCCGCCGAAAGCAGCATCCGGTCGGCGCGGTACTGGAGGGCGGACCGCTGAAAGTCGCGGCTTCGCAGGTGCTCGGGATTGGTCGTGCGGACCGCGACGGGATTGAACTCCGACAGCCGGGTTGTGACCTCCTCGACCATGAAGCGAGCCATACCCAGCAGGTTCATGTCGCGAAACTCGCGTCGAAAGTCGGAGAGCAGCCCCTTGGCCACCTGCAACATCAGCACCGTGTTGTCGCCCTCGAACGTCGTAAAGACATCCGTGTCGGCCTTCAGGGCCGCGATGCGGTTGTCGGCCTTGTAGCCCTGTCCCCCACATGCCTCGCGCACCTCCTGGAGTGTGTCGGTAGTGTGCCAGGTGGCGTAGGCTTTCAGCGCGTTGGCCTCCGCCTCGATCTTTTCGAGGGCATCCTCGGGGCCCTTCGCCGCAAAGCGCTGGGTGAGGTCATCGAGGGCAAAGTGCAGGGCGTAGGTCGTGGCGAGCTTGGGCAGCAGACGACGCTTGTGGGTACGGTAGTCGAGCAGCGGCACCTCCGGCTCGTCCTTCGGCCCAAACTGCCGCCGCCGGTTGCCGTAGCGCACGGCAATCGTGAGGCCCGACTTGGCGGCACTCAGCCCGGCCCGCGCCACGCTGATGCGCCCCCCAATAAGCGTGCTCAGCATCGTGAAGAAGCGCTTGCCCGCGCTCGGGATGGGGCTCTCATAGGTGCCATCCGACGCGACGGTGGCAAACCGGTCGAGCATGTTCTTGCGCGGGATGCGGACGTTGTCAAACCAGAGCCGCCCATTGTCGACCCCGTTCAGGCCCATCTTCTCTCCGCAATCCTCAATGCGCACGTTCGGCCTCGGCTGCCCATCGTCGTCCCGGATGGGCACGAGAAACGCGTGGACGCCATGCTGTTCGCCGTCGGTGTGGAGCTGGGCAAAGACCGTCGCCAGGCGCCCGTGCGCCGCGGCGTTGCCGATCCATTCCTTGTGGGCGACGTGGCGGGGCGTGTTGATCACAAATTCCTCCGTCTCCGCGTCGTACGTGGCCGTCGTTTCCAACTCGCGGACGTTGGAGCCGTGCGCCCGCTCGGTCATAGCGAAGCAGCCCGGCAGGTCGAGCGTCCCGGCGCGCTCCAGGTAGTTGTCGTGGTGACGCTCGGTCCCCAGGCGGTGAATGCTGCCCCCGAAGAGCCCAAACTGGACGCCAAACTTGATCACCATGCTGAGATCGTGCTCCGCCAGCGTCGCGAAGGCCACGATGAACTTCTCCATGTCTCCTTCTCCTCCGTACGCCTCGGGATAGCCCAACGCGCCAAGGCCTTGCTCAGCCAGGAGCTCGCACCAGTGGAGCACCTGCTCGCGGTAGGCCTGAGCATCCGGCGCGTCTAGATACTCGAAGACCGGGTCTTGGAGAAGGGTGCGAATGTGAGAGCGGAGGTCGGCGTGCCGCCCGTCGAGCACCCGCTGGAGGGCCTCGCGGTTGAACGGCGCGTCCCGCTGCGGCGGCGTGGGCGCGGGACGCTCCCCCAAGAGGTGGCACACAACCTCTTCGCCATTGACCCCGAGGGCGGTCTCAATGTCCTCAAGCGCGCGGCGCGAGGCCGCAGGCAGCGTGGCGCCGTCGCCCCCCGCCCTTGCCATTTTTGCACCCAGTTCGGCCAGTGAGCAGCGGGTGGTCACCGGCGTGTCCGCGGCGCCGTCCCGCAACGCCCGAATCCACTGGAAGTACTGCGTGGCCGAGGGGGGGGATTGGGGATCGAGATGCGCGCAGACGGCCGCTCGCACGTCGCCATCGAGCCAGTCGAACGAGCGAATGCGGGACCGAAGCGTCTCGGCCTCGGAGGGCGTGAGGATGCCATCGGCCCACGCGACATAGAGCAGCGGCAGAACGGCACGAATCTGGGGATCGGAGGTGTCGAGCGGCATGGCACAGCGTGAATGCGGGCGATAAAGGCGAGACACGGTCGGAGCCGAATCGGCCGGCACAGGGCCCCCTCAGGGGTTTGTTCTGAGGCCTCCCATCCCCGTTATACGGTGCGCATTTGACGGGAATGCTCGTGGACGGCCTCCGCAAACACGCGGGCGTGCTCCGGGTCGTGGTCGGGCAGCATGCCGTGGCCCAGGTTGGCGATGTGGCGGTGCGGCCCAAAGCCGGCCAGCATATCTTGCACCCGGCGCCGCAGGGCATCGGGCGGGGCGTAGAGCGCGCAAGGGTCCAGATTCCCCTGGAGAATGGCCCGGTCGCCGACCGTTTCCCGTGCGGCGTGCGGGTCCATCGTCCAGTCCAGGCTGATCACGTCGTAGTCCATCGCCGCCAGGGCGTCGAGTGCATAATGCGCGCCCTTGGCAAACACGACGAGGGGCACCTCCGGATGCGCGGCGTGCACCCGCTCGGCGACGGCCTCAAGGTAGGGGGCACAAAACGTGCGAAATGCATCGGGCCCGTGCAGGCCGGCCCACGAGTCGAACACCTGCAGTACCTGCGCCCCCGCCTCCACCTGCCCAATCAGGTATTCGGCCACCACGTCGGTCGTGCGACGCAGGAGGGCCTGCGCGGCGTCAGGATGACGCGACAGCCAGGCGCGGGCGTGGCGGTACGACTTGCTGCCCCCGCCCTCCACCATGTACGCCATGAGCGTCCAGGGCGCCCCGGAAAAGCCGATGAGCGGGACGCGCCCCTCCAGCTTCTGACGAGTGAGCGTGAGCGCGTCGAACACGTGGCCGAGGGCGTCCTCCACGTTCGGCGTCACGAGGCGCGCCAGGTCGTCCGGCGTCTCCAGCGGGTGGGGAAACGTGGGCCCTTGGCCCGAAACCATCTTGACCTCCAACCCCATGGCCTGCGGCACCGTCATGATATCACTAAAGATGATGGCCGCATCCACAGGCAGGCGGTCGACGGGCTGGATCGTGACCTCTGCGGCCAACTCAGGGGTTTCCACGACCTCGAAAAAGTCGTGCTCCGCGCGCACCTCCCGGTATTCGGGCAGGTACCGCCCCGCCTGACGCATCATCCAGACGGGGGTGCGGTTGGTTGTTTCCCCACGGGCAACGCGGAGGAGGAGATCATTCTTCAGGTCGGGGAACGAGGCCATTGCGTACGGTGGAAGGGAGGAAAAGCAATGCGTCCTCTTCGAACGGCAGTCTAACGGGACGGGTTCGCCGTCACGCCCCCTCGTCGTGGAGGTGCATCTCGAGAAACTCGGTTGTGCGCTCCCAGGCCTCCTCGGCGGCTTCCGCGTCGTACCGATCGCCCGACGGATTGGAAAACGCGTGGCCCGCCTCGTACTCGTGAACCGTGACCGGTGCGTCCGCCTCCTCGGCCCGGTCGCGAAACGAGCGCGCCTCCTCGATTGACACCGCTTGATCGTCCGTGCCGAAGTGCGACAGGACCGGCGTCTCCAGTGCCTGGAGGGCCTCGCCCTGCAGTGGTTCCGGCGTTCCGTAATACGCCACCGCCGCGTCGTATGCAACCGGGTCATTTGCGAGGGTCCGAAACGTCATGCCTCCTCCAAAGCACCACCCCAGAACGGCCGTGCGCGGGGCGTCGGCGTCGGACGCCAGGTAGGAGCGCCCTGTATTCACGTTTTCGACGAGTTGCTCCGGAGCCTCCATCGCACGCCCCATGAGGGCCTGGGCGGAATCTGGGCTCTCGGCCACAGCATCCCCGTACAGGTCGACAGCCAGGGCCCGATAGCCTTCCCCCGCAAGCCGGCGAGTAGCGGCACGTATATTGTCGTTCAGCCCCCACCACTCGTGGATCACAACGATGCCGGGCAGGGCATCCGCGTCACGCGCCGACAGCACGGAGTCGACATTGGCCGGTTCGGCGAGATAGCCTGTCAGCTCCGTTCCGTCCCCCTCGCCATAGGAGACCGTGCGCCCCTCAACTGGGATTGCAGGCGCCTGAGCCGCCTCGGTGGCGGTGGGCGTATCGCCCTCATGCTCCTCCGCCATGCGTTCGGCCTCGGAGGAGGTCTCGCCATCGCCTCCGCACCCCGCGATGAGGGCACTCACAAAAAGGGACAGAATAACGAGGGGCCAGAATCGGATGGGTCTGCGCATCATAACACAAAAAAGAAAATGTGTAGAAAGGGACCGATAGGGACCCCGCCGCGCCACGAACGTTCCGGCTAACGGCGTGTCCCCGAACTTCCCGGCGCGCTGGAGGTTCGGCTTTCGGCTCAATCAGGGATGCCTCTCGCTTCGCCGTGTCTCCTTCCTCTGCGTCTTCCGACTCTCTTTCGTACACCGGCGAGCTCCAACGAAAGGCGCTCCATATCCTGGCCCTCGTCATTCCATTGGGCATGGCCTGGGCAGGAACGCCGACGGCCCAGTCCGTGCTCAGTGGCGGTGCCCTTCTGGCCGTTGGGGCCGACCTGCTGCGGGCCTATTCAGTGAGATTCAACGACTGGATCCGCTGGATCTTCGGCCCCCTGATGCGGGCGGACGAACTCCCGGCGCCGGGAGACGGGATTACGTTCAACGGCGCTACGTGCGTGCTGGTCGGGGCCACCCTCCTTGCCCTCCTGTTTCCGCTGCGCATCGCGGTCCCGGTCCTGACCATGAGCATGCTGGCCGACGCCGCGGCGGCCCTTGTGGGGCGCCGATGGGGGCGCCATCCCTGGGGCGCACTGTCGGCGACGGTGGAGGGCACGGCGGCGTTCCTTGTAACCGGAGGCGCAGTGATGACGGCCTTCGGCACGCTTGCCCCCCTTCCCGCGACGGCCGGGGTGGTGGGAGCGGCGATTGTTGAAGCCCTCCCCCTCCCCATCAACGACAACATCCGGGTGCCCCTTGTCGCGGCCGCCCTGGTGATGGGCATCGAACTCGTATAGGCGACGCCCGGCCGCTGCACCGCCCCCGAACCAGCGCGTCGACGGATAGGTATCATTCCGCGTGTTTCGCCCCCAACCTGGTCTTCCCCAATGTCCGACACGTTCTCAGCGGCCGCCCTCCAACGCCTGACCGGCCTGGAGGCGTTTCCCCAGCCCGCACTTATCCCCACCCGCCACCCCGTCGTTCTGATGCACGGGTTCGGGATCGGGGCCTCTTTTCGGCGGGGCGGCCACCTCCACAATCAGGCCCTCCATCTCCGATCGCGGGGCGTGCGGGCCGTCGCCCCCAACGTGTCGCCCTACAATACCGTGCGGGCCCGAACCCAAACCTGGGACAAGCGGCTCCGGCATGTCCTTCGCGAGACAAACGCGGATCGTCTTTCCATCATTGCGCACTCGATGGGCGGCCTCGACGCCCGCTATCTCATCAGCAAGATGGGATGGCATGAGCGGGTTGGGGTGCTCGTCACGGTGGCCACTCCGCACCGGGGATCGGCGGTCGCCTCTCTGATCCTCAACCAGCCCGATACCGTCCGCGATTGGCTCACCGACATGGCCAACTGGCTGGGCAACCACGTTCTGGAGGACGGCTCGGCGAACATGCGCGAGGCCCTTCGGGAATTAACGCCCAAATACGTGGAGGACACCTTCAACCCTGATGTCCCCAACCACCCGGAGGTCACCTACTATTCCTTTGGGTGCCGGGCTGGAAAGGGCACCGCCGCGCCCATCACGCCCATCTTCCGCTACTTCAATAAATATCTCTACGACCACGAAGGCGTCAACGACGGCATCGTGAGCGTACGGAGTGCGCGGTGGGGATCGTACCTCGGCACCGTCGATGCGGACCACGCCCAGCAGGTGGGCATCCCCTCCCGCCTCGGCGCCCCGTTCGATGCCGACGCCTTCTATGCAGCCATCGCACAGCGCCTGGCGGACGAGGGGTGGTAACCCACGAAGCAAAGGGATGTGATGCCAGCGTCCCGGGCCGGTCGTCTTTTTCCAAATGCCGTTCCCCACGGAATGTCTTCCGACCACCGCTTTAAACTGTTCTCGGACCCGGTCCACGGGTTCATTTCAGTCCCGAAGAACCTCATAATGGACCTGATCCAGACGCCCGAGGTCCAGCGCCTGCGCCGCATTCGCCAGCTGGGCGTCGGCCATCTCGTCTTTCCAGGGGCCGAGCACACGCGCTTTAACCACGCGCTCGGGGCCATGGCGCTGATGCAGGACGCCCTCACCAACCTCTCCGAGAAGGGCACGCCCATCTCGCCCGAGGAGCGCACGGCCGCCCTCGCCGCGGCTCTCCTGCACGACGTAGGGCACGGCGCGTTTTCCCACACGCTCGAGCATCAGCTGATCGACGACTTCGAGCACGAAAAGATGAGCCGGGCCATTCTGCTTCACCTTAACGAGCAGCTGGGTGGGGCCCTGGACCTCGCCCTGGCCATCTTCGACGATACCTACGATCGCCCGTTTTTTCATCAGCTCGTGTCGAGCCAGCTTGACATGGACCGGCTCGACTACCTGCGGCGGGATTCGTTCTACACAGGCGTGGCCGAGGGGGAGGTCGGTGTGCAGCGCCTCCTCAAAACCATGCGCGTCCACCCGCTGGCGGGCGGATCCGACGCCGAGATTATGGTGGAAGGAAAGGGAATCTACGCCGTCGAAAACTTCCTCATCTCCCGCCGCCTGATGTACTGGCAGGTATACATGCACAAAACCGTGCTGGCCGGCGACGAATTGCTTCGCGCTGTACTGCGCCGGGCGGCCGCCCACCTCAACGGCCCGAGCTCCGGCCCCGACTGGCTCTATCGCGGCTCGCGGGCTCTCCTCTTCTTTCTCTCGCACGACATCCGGGCCGACCAGATCACCGACGACCGCGTCCGGCGCCGCTACTGCCAGATCGACGACACGGACCTGCTCTTCAGTGCCAAACAGTGGATGCAACAGGACCACGATCGCGTCCTGGCGGACTTGAGTCGGCGGTTCATAAATCGGGACTTCTTCCGGGTCACCTTCGTGCCCCGGAAGCCCAGTCCGTCCCAAATTGACGCCTGGCATCAGCAGGTGGCCGACTGGCTCGTCGACCAAGATCTGGTGGCTCAGGAGGAGGCCAGGGCCGCCGCCCGCCACTACCTTACACTCGGGGCCTCGCGCCACACAGCGTACGACAGCCACGACGAAATGATCGACATCCTGGGACGGGACGGCACCGTTCAGGAACTCTCGGAAATGGCCGACACGGCGGCAATCTCTGAGCTCACACAGTTCGTCGAAAAGCCGTACGTGTGCTTTCCCAAGCCCGTCGACCTGGACGTAGACGCTGTCCCCACAACGTAGCGGGTCGGAGGCCCCTTGGCAAAGGGTCCCTGCAGGCTCGTTTCGCCATCCGACTCAACTCATCGCATCGAACGACCGGTTCACCGATTGATGGCCATCCTCGTTGGGTGCCGGTGCGTAGGCATGCCCCAACAATCGACACCCTCGGGGCCCTTCGCCCAGCGCCGGAGTCTGCTCTGGGGCCCCCCGAGGGCGATTCGTCCGGCCCTCCTCGCCAACCGACGTTCCGCCCATGCAATTTTCCTCGTTCGAGCAACAGGTCGAGCTCCACGAAGACCATATCCACCGCTTTGCCCGCTCCTTTGTGAAGGACGACGCCACCGCCCAGGACATCACACAGGATGTGCTGATCACCTTCTGGAACCACCACGACGAACTGGAGGGAGAGGATGCGCTGCCCTGGCTCCTGCGGGTTACACGCAACGCCTGCATCGACAAGCTCCGACGGCGCCAGACCCGCCACAAGACAATGACCGTGGACACCGACGGGGTCTCCGACGCGCCAAGCCGACAGCCCGGCCCCGATGCGCAGGCCGAGACGGCCGACGTAGAGGCCTATCTCCACGACGCCCTCGATCGGGTGGCCCCGCCCTACCGGCAGGTGGTGAAACTCCGCGAATTGCAGGAGCTGAAGTACAAGGAGATCGCGGAGGCGCTGGATATGCCGCTCAACACCGTCAAGGTGTACATTCACCGCGGCCGAAAGAAGCTTCGTCGACAGCTCTCTAACAGCCTCGACTTCGCCGTCGCGTAGGAGAGGACCTGGCGTTGTCCTTCGGCGACGTAGTCGGTAGGTTGAAGCTGCTCTCATCTCATCAGCCGTCGCTGCGTCATGGACACCATTATTGAGCCGTTCCGGATCAAATCTGTCGAGCCCATCCGGATGACCTCGCGGGCCGAGCGCGAACGCCTCATCCGCGAGGCGCACTACAACCTCTTCAACCTGCACGCGGACGACGTTATCATCGACCTATTGACGGACTCGGGCACCTCGGCGATGAGCGCCGCACAATGGGCTGGGCTGATGCAGGGGGACGAGAGCTACGCAGGGTCGCCCTCCTACTTCCGCTTCGAGGACGCGGTGAAGGAGCTCATGCCGTTTGAGCACGTGGTGCCCACCCACCAGGGCCGCGCCGCCGAGCGCATTCTCATGGGCATCGTGGCCGGTCCCGACGCCAAAATCCCGAGCAATACCCACTTCGATACGACCCGCGCGAACATCGAGGCTACGGGGGCCGAAGCGGTGGATCTGGTGATCGAAGAGGGCCTGGACCCGGATGCCGACCATCCCTTCAAGGGCAACATGGACCTGGACCGGCTGGCTGCCATTCTGGAAGAGCACGGCGAGGACGTGCCGCTCGTGATGCTTACGGTTACCAATAACACCGGCGGCGGGCAGCCCGTCTCGATGGCCAACATTCGCGGGGCGAAGGCGCTCTGCAAGGAGCATAACGTGCCCCTCTTCCTCGACGCCTGCCGCTTCGCCGAGAACGCCTACTTCATCAAGCAACGCGAGGACGGCTATGCCGACGCGTCGGTGAAGTCCATTGTGCAGGAGATGTTTTCCCACGTGGACGGCATGACGATGAGCGCCAAGAAGGACGCGCTCGTCAACATCGGCGGCTGGCTGGCCCTTGATGACGACACCTGGGCCCGCGAGGCGCGCAACCAGCTCATCCTCACCGAGGGCTTCCCCACCTACGGCGGCCTGGCGGGGCGCGACCTGGAGGCGATCGCGGTGGGCCTCCGCGAAATTGTGGACGAGGATTACCTGGAGTACCGCATGGCCTCCACCCGCTACCTGGGGGAGGCGCTCACTGATCTCGGGATCCCCATTATTACCCCGGTCGGCGGGCACGCGGTGTACATCGACGCAAAACGATTTCTTCCCCACATTCCCCCGCTGGAGTACCCGGGGCAGGCGCTGGCCGTCGCGCTCTACGCCACCGGCGGCATTCGCGGCGTTGAGATCGGATCTGTCATGTTCGGCCAGCAGCCCGATGGGAGCGAAGCACCGGCCGACCAGGAACTGCTCCGCCTCGCCATTCCACGGCGCGTCTACACCCAGAGCCACGTCGACTACGTGATTGAGTGCTTCGACGACCTCGTCGATCGGAAGGGCGACATCCCCGGCTACGAGATTACAGAAGAGCCGCCCCAGCTCCGCCACTTTACCGCGCACTTCCGTCCCCTCACTCCCTCCGCCGTCCACCGCGAGACGACGCCCCCGGCCCACGAGCACGAGGCGTAACGCTCGCCCAGGACACCTCGTTAGCGGTAGCCGGCCAGACGCCGACGCGCCCGGCCCAGCGACGAGGGAACGTCCTCCGGTGGCGTAAGCTCGCCGCGCAGGTTTTGCTGCGTCAGCGCCCGCACGTCGGCTGGGGGATGGCCCTGCTCGAAAATATAGTA
>JAWOAQ010000108.1:0-6316 GCA_046498495.1 Salinibacter sp.
AACGGCATATTTTTTCCTGAATCGCCTGACAGACCGATGGCTGGATCCTCTTCGAGCAACGGACAGGGCTTTTTTACGACGCGGGTCGACGCCCTCCTAAACTGGGCCCGCTCCAACTCGCTGATGCCCATGCCAATGGGGCTGGCCTGCTGTGCCATTGAGATGATGGGGTTTGCTGGGCCAAAGTATGATTCGGCTCGCTTTGGAAGCGAGGCAATGCGGTTTTCGCCCCGGCAGGCCGATCTCATGATCGTGGCCGGCTGGTGCTCGTACAAGATGAGCCACGCCATCCGCCGGGTGTGGGATCAGATGGGCGACCCAAAGTGGTGCATTGCGATGGGCGCCTGTGCCTCCACCGGCGGAATGCACCGCTGCTACGGCGTGGTGCAGGGCGTAGATAACTTCCTGCCAGTGGACGTTTACATCTCAGGCTGCCCGCCGCGTCCGGAGGCGGTCTTGCACGCGCTCATGGACATTCAGGAGAAGGTCCGAAATGAGTACTCGGTGGTACAGGATTACACGTACGGGGCTGCCGACGAGCACGCCCCCGTCATTCCGGAAAACAGCAGCAAGTTTCCCGGCCAGATCGAAAAGCCGACGCTCTCCGATGCAACGGTAGAGGCCCCCTCCACCGCATCGGAAGAAGAGGGCGACTCGTCCGCCGAGCCCGCCCTCGCGTAGACCGGCTTGTGCCCGCACTCCCCAGATGCAACACTGACGCTTCATGAGTGACACGCCCGCCCGGTCCGGAAGCACGGATGAGCCGGAGGAGCTCCATTTCCACTACACGCCCTCCGACGAACCCAAACCCGAGCACGAAACCGACAACCCCCATGCGAAGGGCACCACCCGTGTCCCAGAGATTATCGAGGCGCTCCGAGACGAGTTTGGCGCGTCAATCCAGGAGGTTGAGCGCTACGCCAACGAGGACACCGTCTACGTCGAAAAGGAGCGCATCCGCGCGGTGTGCCGCTTCCTCAAGCAGGAGCTCGGCTTCGAGTACTTCGTGGATATGGGCGGCATCGATAACTTCACGGACGAGGACCGCTACGAGGTCTTCTACAACATCGTGAGCATCGAGCGGCAGAAGCGCATTCGCGTGAAGGTACGTGTGGACGAAGAGGACATGCGCGTGCCCAGCGTGACGGAGATCTACCGCGCGGCCAACTGGAACGAGCGGGAGGCCTACGACATGTTCGGGTTCGAGTTTGTGGACCACCCGGATCCGCGCCGGATGTACATGCCGGAGGATTTTGAGTATCACCCATTGCGCAAGGAATTTCCGCAGCTGGGCGTGCCCGGGTCCCTGCCGCTTCCGCCCCAGACGCCCGACGGCGAGCTCACGATGGACCCCTTTGCCGCCGCCCGGGGGTCCGAGCCGCGCAAGAGTTACGAAGAGCCGCCCGTCGACCCGGGGGACGAAGAGTAGCGTTCCAGCGTGATCCGTTGAACGTTCGACGCGCTAGCGTACCAAGGCATCAGCTCACAGAGTAGAATGGCCACAAAACCAGACTTTCCGGGGCATGATCTAGGCGATCAGTTTCGGTTCTGGCCGAAGCACAACCAAAAGATCTACGAGCGTCTCGAAAGCAAGCACGCCTGGATCGAGGAAAAACGGGCCGCTGGGGGGGATGGAGAGCTGCCCGTCACGGGCCGGACGGAGCAGGATCCGCTGGAAAACGAAATGATCCTGAACATTGGACCGCAGCACCCGGCCACACACGGGGTCCTGCGCTGCGTCGTGAAACTCGACGGGGAAACCGTCGAAAAGGCCGTCCTGGACATTGGCTACCTGCACCGCGGCATCGAAAAGCTCGCGGAGCACAAGACGTATCAGGAGTTCATGCCGTACACCGACCGCATGGACTACCTGTCGCCCTACTCCAACAATGTGGCGTGGTGCCTGGCGGTCGAAAAATTAGCGGGCATCGAAGTCCCGGAGCGTGCCCAGTGGATCCGCATGATCATGAGCGAGCTGGCGCGCATCTCCTCCCACTGCCTCTGGCTGGGTGTGGGCATGATGGACGCCGGCGCGGTCTCTGGCTTCCTCTGGACCTTCCAGCAGCGGGAGGAAATCTACGCAATCATGGACGAGGTGGCCGGGGCGCGGTTTACGGTGAGCCACAGCCGCATCGGCGGGGTGGCGTCGGACCTCTCCCCCCGGGCCATCGAGATGATCCGGGACTTTGTGGACTCCTTTCCCGATGAGGTCTCCGGCTGGGAGCGGCTCCTCAACCGCAATCGCATCTGGGTGGAGCGCAACAAGGATGTGGGCCGTGTGACAAAGGAAGAGGCCCTGGAGCTGGGCATGACCGGCCCCAACCTCCGCGGCTCGGGCGTGCCCTACGACATTCGCCGCTTCGAGCCGTACCTGAAGTACGACGAGGTCGACTTCACCATTCCGGTGCGGGAGGAGGGCGACTGCCTGGCGCGCTACTTCCTCCGCCTCGACGAGATGAAACAGAGCGTGCGCATCATCGAGCAGTGCCTCGACCGCATGACGGAGGGCCCCATCCGCGCCGACGACGCGAAGCAGGCCTATCCGTCGAAGGAGGAGGTCTATTACTCGATGGAGGGCATGATCCATGACTTCATGTACACCGACGTGGGCACCGTGCCGCC
This sequence comes from Salinibacter sp., assembly GCA_046498495.1. Taxonomy (GTDB): domain Bacteria; phylum Bacteroidota; class Rhodothermia; order Rhodothermales; family Salinibacteraceae; genus Salinibacter. Next base: position 2,623 of record JAWOAQ010000108.1, read on the forward strand.
GAAGGGCGCGCACTCCTACCACGCCGTGGAGAGCCCCAAAGGCGAGCTTGGATTCTACCTGACCTCCGACGGAACCGGACGGCCCTGGCGCATGCGCATTAACGCGCCGTCGTTTACCAATCTGCAGGCCATGGAGTACATCATGGAGGGTTCGCTGGTGGCCGATACTGTCATCATCATCGGTTCTCTTGATCCGGTGATGGGCGAAGCCGACAAATAAGTTTGCGCACGGGTGTTTGGGGGATGGGCACACCCGCCTTGTCCCGAAGCACCCACACTCCCATACTCCCACACTCCCGAACGCGAAGTATGAGCAAGTTTGACGTCCAAAAGCCCATCGTGGAGCTTCCGGATCAGGACCCCGATCCGCAGTTCTCCGACGACGAGCTCGTGTGGACCGACGAAGAGGAGGAGAAAATCGAGGCCTGGAGAGAACAGTACCCCGAAGACCAGGCCGCCATCATGAAGGTGCTGTGGCTGGCCCAAGAGAAGTTCGGGTACCTGCCTCCCGAGGTCATTCAGCTTTGCGCCGATACGCTGGACATGACCTTCAGCCGGGCCTACGGCGTGGCCACGTTCTATCACCAGTACTACAAAGAAGAAAAGGGCACCTACGTCCTCGACGTGTGCACGTGCTTTAGCTGTCAGGTCTGCGGCGGGTATGATATCCTGCACTACCTGGAGGAGACGCTGGGCGTGCACGCCGGCGAGACAACCGACGACGGCCTGTTTACGATCCAGGAGGCCGAGTGCCTGGGCTCCTGCGGCTCCGCGCCAATGATGGAGATCACGAACGGCGTGTACGTTCACAACCTCACCCCCGAAAAGATCGACGATCTCATTGAGAGCCTGCGGGCCGGCGAGGTGCCGTCGTTCACCTCAATGACGCTGCCGCAGGACGCGGACGAGCTGGACGGCAACCGCCGGACCGACGTTGAGTCTGCCGAGACCTATCAGACACAGCCCCGGGCGGAGCACATGGAATGAATCGTGACGCGTGAAGAGTGATGCGTGACACGTGAGAGAAAGGCAGCCTCACGCCATCACGTTTCACGCATCACATATCATTCGCCCTTCAACACTCGAAACTCGACACTGGATTATGGAAGCCAACGGAACGCCCCAGAGCCCGGCGGGCGATTGGCGCTCGTACGAGCGCATGCTCCTGCCGCCCATTCAAGACCTCCACAAGCTGGAGGTGTACACCGAGCACGGGGGGTACGACCGCCTGCGCCGTGTGCTGGAAGAGGACGACATCACGCCCGATGACGTGACGGGCCAGGTCAAGGCCTCCGGCCTCACCGGGCGCGGCGGCGCCGGCTTTCCTACGGGCGTGAAGTGGACCTTTATGCCGGAGCCGGATGAGCGCCCGCGCTTCATCGGCGTGAATGCCGATGAGAGTGAGCCGGGCACCTACAAGGACCGGCAGATCATGGAGTTCAACCCGCACCTCATGTTCGAGGGGATCCTCCTTGCGGGCTACGCGATGCACATCGATACGGCGTACGTCTACACCCGAGGCGAGTATACGGACTGGATTGCCCACATGGCCGAGCAGCTCCAGAAGGCGTACGAGGCCGGCTACATTGGCGAAAACATCATGGGCACGGACTTTTCGATGGACATTGTGCTGCACAAGGGGGCCGGGGCGTACATCTGTGGTGAAGAAACGAGCCTCATGGAGAGCCTGGAGGGCAAGCGGGGCTATCCGCGCTATAAGCCGCCCTTCCCGGCCCAGAAGGGCATCTTTGGCAGTCCAACCACGATCAACAACGTCGAGACGCTGGCGCACGTCCCGCTCATTGTGGAGCAGGGGGGCGAGGCATACTCGGACATCGGAGCGCCAGACATGCCCGGCCCGGCCCTCTATGGCATGTCGGGCCACGTGAAGCGGCCCGGCGTCTACGAGTACCCGACGGGCATGCTGCTGACCGACCTCATTTACGACGTGTGCGGTGGCATGGCGCGCGGCCAGGACCTCAAGGCGGTGGTGCCCGGCGGGTCGTCCGTGCCCCCGATCCGGGCCGACGAGATGGACGGCCTCACGATGAATGACGAAAGCCTCGGCGAAGTCGGTTCGCGCACCGGGACATTCTGTCCGCTCGTCCTGGACGAGGAGACCGACATGGTGTCGTTCCTCCGCCGCGTCGCCCATTTTTACCAGGACGAGACCTGCGGCCAGTGCACGCCGTGCCGGGAGGGCACCGGCTGGCTCGAAAACATCCTGGCCCGCATCGACGAGGGCGAAGGCCGCATGCGCGACCTTGACATGCTGCTGGAGCTCTGCGACCACATGGACGGGGGGCGAACCATCTGTGCCTTTGCCGATGGGGCGGTCGGGCCGATTCGGGCCACCGTCAAGAAATTCCGTGGCGAGTTCGAGGCGAAGTGCCAGGCCTCGGTCCATCCCGTGAGCACCGAGGTCTCGGCGGGGGCCCAGTCGGCCGTGGCGGCAACCGAGTAGGGCGGTCCGGATTTCTGGATGGGGGACGAAAGCGCGGTCGCGATCGCATCAATCCCCACAGATCCGTAGGCCGAAGACCAGAGGCAAGCGTCCTCGTCCCACGATCTCCTGAATCGGGCGGGGGAAGCCGTTCTGTCCTTTCGTGGCGGGTAGACTGCTGAGCAAATTTATACTCCTGATCCTTCCGCCTGCACAGCGTTCCACGTGCCATGTCCGCACTGGCCCGTCTCTACTGCCTCTCTGCGCTCGCTTGCATCCCCCTGATTGTTGGCGCCTGCCAGTCAGGGTCGTCGCCGGCCGGGGACCCAGCGGTCGAAGCGTATGGGGCGTCTGTCGATACGGCGTCGGCCCGGGCGGCGGGAGCGGTGGCGGCGGAGCCGTCGGCACTTGAGGGGACGACCGTGACGGTCCGCGGCCGCATCTCGACGGTGTGTCAGAAGAAGGGGTGCTGGCTTGCGCTGGAGACGGGTACGGCGACGCCGATTCGCGTCCTCGTGCCCCGGACCGAGGACGGATACGAATTCACGGTGCCGACGACGCTGGCCGGAGAGGCCACCGTCACGGGAACGCTCCAAACCGCTGAGCTCGACACCACCATGCAGAAGCACTTTGCAGAGGACGGAGCCGCATCGGCCCCTGCCCAGGAAGTGCAGATTGCGGCGACGGGCCTTCGGGTGGTGCCCGACGCTTAGCCGTTCGGGACAGGCAACGCTGCGACGGGAGCGGCGTATATCGCCCCCCGGGGCTGGAACCTCACCCGCTACCAGAAGCTACATGCCGGGGGTGCCGCCCGCCGGCATTCGCTACGCTACTTTTTTGGACCGGGCTCGCCTGAGCCCCCAACCCGACTGCCGACCATGCCAATTGTCACCGTTGACGGAACGACGTACGAGTACGAGGGCGAGCAGAAGCTCCTCCAGTTCTGTCTGAACCAGGACATTGAACTGCCGCACTTCTGCTACCACCCCGCCATGTCCATCCCGGCCAACTGCCGGCAGTGCCTCGTGAAGGTGGGCATGCCGAAGCAGGATCGCGAGACGGGTTCCATCTTTGCGACGCGCGATTGGCTTGATCCGAGCATCCTGGCGAGCTGCTCCTGCGTGAGATGTTGAGCATTCCGGTGCTCCCGGAGGCTGTACGCCAGGGCAAGCTTCATCTCGACCAGTGCTGCTTCTTCGTCGGCCTGCCGATCGACGGCATCGGGCGGACGTGCGGCAAGCCGATGTTCTC
>JAWOAQ010000143.1:0-3899 GCA_046498495.1 Salinibacter sp.
TAACGCCGGGCACAACGGAAAGATGCAGGAGCGCACCGCCCGGCGCAGTGCGGAGGACGCAATCAGAAAATCGATTGTTACGGCTGCCCTGATTTCACTGCACTCTACTCGGACACCTCCTGTAAAACCTCCTGGATCTTTGGCTTTACCTCAGGAACGTCGTTGTGAACCGTTTCCCAGACAATCTCCAAATTGACCGCAAAATATGCGTGGACAAGCTTGTCCCGCATACCCGCGATCTCCCGCCACGGCACCCCTGAGTATCGCTCCCGAAGATCATCGTCGAGCTGCTTGGTTGCCTCCCCGATGATTTCAAAGGCTCGCTGAAGTGCAAACTGAGTTCGCTGATCTCCCTCCAACTCCTCGAACGTCATGCCCTCCACGAACGACTCGGCGGCCGCCATCGCATCCAAAATATCTTGGAGGTACTGCTGCTGACGTCGACTCATAGATACTCCACCTCCCGACGGATATTCTCCGCCGCTGGTCCTTCTTTCAATCCATCTGGTGTTCCCAGATCGACGGGCAGTCCCAGAGTGTCTTCCAGGTGATGCTCAAGTCCGACAAACTCGATAAGGCCGGGCGTCTCGGTGAAGGTCACAAGCAGATCAAGATCGCTGTCGTCCGTCTGCTCCCCCCGCACGTACGACCCGCAAATGCCGATGCGGTCCACATCGTAGCGCTCCCGGAGCGTAGGAAGCTCTGCCTGGAGCTGGGCCCGAATGTCCTCAAGCGTGCGCATCGCGTCCCTGTGGGGCAATCGAATAAACAGCCACATCCACTCGGGATAACTCAAACCGGCAACGTTAAGTTCGCCGTGCCTCCCTGTCCTGCACGAGCACGTCCGCGTCCCAGTCCGCCGCCCACGCCACGAACGCCGCCCCGGCCAGCACAAGCGGAATCGGCACGATGATCCATAGAATCGGCGCGAAGCCGCCCAGGACGTCCGGTCCCAGCGCCAGGGCTGCCGGCCCGATGGCCGTGCCGCCAATAAACACCGTGTTCGCCAGGCCGCGGATGGTGCCGTGGTGCGCCCGTCCAAAGTAGTAGGCGTAGGCACTGCCGAGGAGCGCCCCCTGCATGCCCTGCGCCATCCCAAAGACACTGCCGTACGCCCACACCTCGATCGCGGTATCCACCGCCGGCAGCGCCCCCATCATGCTCCCGAACACCACAAGAAGACCCCCAAGCAGAACCCGCGGGGAGATGCGGTCAACGAGCCAGCCCGTGCACAGGTTAAACGCCGCCGTGCCGACCCCGAGCGGAATAAAAAACTGCGCAGCCAGGTCGCGCCCCACCCCCACCTCCTCCAGAATCGAGAAGTGGTGAAACAACAGCCCGGTCCCAAACCCCGCCGTACAGACGCCCGCAATCGTGAAGAGCCAAAACGTCCACGTCCGGTAGGCCGTCTCCGGACGCACGCCCGGCACGGCGGCCTCCGGCGTCTCGGACGAGGACGTTTCAGACTCCGAGTCCGGTTTGTCCGCCCCGGGATCGGGCGTGAGGCCATACTGCTCTGGGGCATCACGGTAAAAAAGCGCCCCGAGCGGCAGCATGATTCCGGCCAAAAGGGCGCCCATGACACCGTAGGTCGCCTCCCACCCGTAGGCCTGAATGCCTGCATCAATCAGCGGAGGGAACAGCGCCGTCGCCCCTGCCATGCCGCCCCCAAGGATACCCACCGCAAGACCGCGCCGCCGCTCAAACCACAGATTCACCGAGTGATTGTTGATGAGACTCAGCGCCCCCTGCCCAAACCCCCGCAAAAAGAGGAAGCCCAGGAAGACCCCGATCCCCCCCTCCACCCACCGCATGCCCATGCAGCTGAGGGCCAGCAGCGCAATGACGGCAAGCGCCAGGCGCCGGGGCCCGTACCGGTCCGCCAGGCGGCCCACGAGGGGAAGGACGAGCGACCCGACCACCGTCGCGACCGTGTAGAGCCAGGAGACGACCGAGCGGGACAGCCCCAGGTCCTCAATAAAGGCATCGATAAACAGTGAGATGCCCGCCGTCTGCCCCGGCAGCGTCGCCGCCATCCCGAGCGTGGCAATCCCCAGCACCACCCAGCCGTAGTACACCGGGCTTCGCTCAACAAACGTAGACGGCCCCGTCGAAGCCATTCCGTCAGATACACAATACGACAACCACACCCTCTCCGATCCCCCCTACAGAAGCCACAACCCCATCCCACCCACCGCAAAACAGTAGTAGGCGAAGTACTGCAGGTTGCCCCGCCGCACCACATCGAGCATCAGATAGATGGCCGCAATGCCGGACCCGTACGCCGCAATGGTGCCCAGGGCCAGCGGCCCAGCCGCCGCCCCGATGCCCATCTCCACAAGGTCCAGTCCCTTAATCACCGTCGCGCCCAGCACCACCGGCAGCAGCATCAGGAACGAAAAGTTTGCGGCCCGCTCCGGACGCACGTTCTGGTAGAGCGCCGTACAGATCGTGGCCCCCGAGCGCGAGATGCCCGGAATCATGGCCGCCGACTGTGCGATGCCCACTACGAATGCCTTCAGCGAGGTCAGGGCCCCGTCCGGCTGCGGCCGGATGCGGGTGAGGAGAAGCAAAATCCCCGTCACAATCAGCATGGCGGACGTGAGGCGGGGGCTCCCGAAGGCCTGCTCCAGTTCCGTCCGGAAGAGAATGTAAATGATGCCGGTCGGCACCAGGGTGATGAGAATGTACACCCCGAGCCGAAAGGTGTCATTTTCGGCAAACCGGGTGGGGATCGCACGCGGCGCCCGCAGGCCTTCTCCCGCCTCGCGGAGCAAGTCTGCCACCTCGTCCCAGTACACCGTGAGAATGCTGAGGACCGTACCGAAGTGTACAAACACCTCAAATGTCACGTCGGCCGTGTCGGCGTCAATCCCCAGCAGATACTGTCCCAGTACGAGATGGCCCGAGGACGAGACGGGGATGAACTCGGTGAGCCCCTGTACGAGGCCCAGAAGGAGGGCTTCCCACCAGGTCATGACGTGCGGCCGGAACAAATCAGATGACGACGCTGGCCAACATAGGAAGCACCCGGAGCCTGGAAAAGGGCCGATGGTTGAAGGTTGGGTGGTTTCGGAAGCCTGAGCCGTCCCGTGCCCCGCCCGGTCGGTTGGAGCGACGTGGGCCGACCGTCCCGAAAAATCTCTACGGTGTCCACTCCTGCGACCCGACGGGCTGTCCACTGAATCTGGATGCGGGCCCGCGGATTGTCGCACACGCCCCGCAGGCCCGTTAGATGCCCTCGCAGGGCGACGCGGGCCGTGTCGTCCTCGACCCGGGCCCCGGCAAACGTCAGGGTGCTGTTTGTGCGAGCGAGGACGTGCCGCGCCCCACCCACCGAGTCGCTCTCGATGCGAAAGAGCGTATCGAGGGCGGCGGTGAGCCGATCGGTGCGGGACGATCCCGAGACCGTGACGTCGTGCTTCACGAACACCACGTCGTCACACCCATCCATGGGCCGCCCCTCCGGATCCGCCAGCATCGCAAGAGGGAGCGACGCGGAGACGGCCCCTTGGTCGGAGGCCCCGGGATCGGACAACCACCAGAACCAAAGCACAAGGCCGAGGATCCCGAGCCCCACCACCAAAGCACCACGTTGAGTCCGTATCATTGCGATTCGAATCGCAAGCGGCAAGACGCGAAGGGGGATCCCAATAAAGCGACGCGTTAGGGGCCTTTCCATTTCCCCTTGGTGCATCATGGCCCCACCACTCCCAACAGCACCCTGCAAGAAACGGAATAACGACCTGCACCCCCCGAGCCCCATAGACGACGTGCCCTATTACCGCCTCGAAACCGATTTCCCTCAATGGTCGCTGCAACCCACCCGCCTGCGTGTCGCATACGGAGGCGCGTCGGATTCGTTGGGACGCCGGGTCCAGGACGGTCGGGCAAAGAAG
>JAWOAQ010000067.1:0-16282 GCA_046498495.1 Salinibacter sp.
ACGCAGTCCGACGCCCGGACGACCGTTCTGTTCTTTGGGGGGAATGGGTTCTACCTTGTGCAGTCCCGCGGCTACCTTCGCGCGCTCACCCGTCCGTCCACCAATGCACTCCTCTGGGACTACCGTGGATATGGACGCAGTGAGGGGAAACCGAGCGTGGACGCCTTGCGGAATGATGCACTGGCGGTGTATGATGCTCTCGTGGACCGCCAGGATGTCGATCCGGACCGGGTGGTGGTGTGGGGGCATTCCCTGGGCAGCTTTCTGGCGACCCATGTAGCGACGGAGCGCTCCGTTGGAGGGGTCGTGCTCGAAAATCCAGCGACCGATGTGGACGATTGGGCGAGCCACCTCATTCCATGGTACGTGCGTCTCTTCCTGGGGGTCGACATTGATCCCGCGCTTCGGGAAGAGAGCAATCGGGAGCGAGTGACCGCCCTTCAGGCCCCCCTCCTGGTCGTCGGCGGGGAGGCGGACAACATCACCGATCCGGAGATGGCGCGCGATCTGCACGCGGCGGCCGGCAGCTCGCAGAAAGAGCTGGTGATGGTGGAGGATGGAACGCACAACGGCCTGTATGACGCACCGGCCGTCCAGGACGCGTACCGGGAACTCATCGACCGCGTTATGGGAGATGCATCCTCCACGTCCGGGGAAGAGGACTGACCCGGCCCCATTTCTGAACCGTCAATACGCCGTCCCGAAAACGGAATGGAAGCACAGAATGGGCACGGCGCCGGCAAGGACCGACGTCGAGCTTCCGGGAACGCCACAGCCGGAGGCGTTCCCACCGCCGGGCCGGTGGTGCACAACGACGGCCCGGCGAGGCCCAAGATCGTTCACGCCTCAAAGGGCATCGGCCGCGTTGAGGCTGAGCGACGGGTCAAGAGCGGAGAGCACTTCTTACGACGGAACCCCACGGGTCGCTGTCGTGCACGTGCGGGAAAAGCGCCCGAAGTCCTTCACGCCTCTGGCCGCAAGGGAAGCTTGAAGCACGACATCTTACGACGTGGACTCGCCCGAGGAAGCGTCGTCGCGGTCCAACAGAGCCTTTCGATTCAGGCCACTCAGGACGAGGATGGCCCCGCCCACGGCCGTCCCGACGATGGGGAGGGGAATGCCGACCGCGATGCCGCCCAGTAGCCCTTTGCCGAGGCTCATCCACCGGCCGTCGGCTCCGTATCGGGACTGTAGGATGCCCGTCCCGACGGTTCCCAGCACAAATCCCGCCAGCGTGAGAATGGGCGTGGAAAGCCCCATTGAGAGCGCATTCCCGGAGAAGAGCAGCCAGTCGAGCCCCAAAATGAGCGCGCCGCTGGAGGGATGGAGGAAGCGCGGAGAAGAAGCCATGGCGAAGCAGTAGAAAGGGAACGGTCGTGAAGACACGTACGGCGTGGCCCCCGGCCGGCGTTTCTGGGGGCGCTCTGGTGCGGCCCCGTTGGTTCGCCCAGACGGTTGTCCGGAGGGGGGCTCGATCAACGCGCCCCCCTCGGAAGAGGTCGCACGTGCCCACTCAGGGGGTCAGGAGGCAATCTGCTTGGGCTCTTTTGAAGGGTCGTGGGGAGTGCTCCGGGGTGTGCCTCGTCCATCCATTGCGTGAGGAATAGACACTACAGGGCATCAAACGTCCACCCCCGACGGGTGAGGGTCTGAAGGATGGTTTCCAGCGCCGGGAGCGTCACCTCGGTGCAGATGGGATTGTCGTGCAGAACGATGATGGAGCCGGGGCGCACGTGCCGGATGACGAACCGGGAGACGCGCCGTGCGGTGGCGGTCTTGAGGTAGTCGCCGGGCATCACGTCCCACATGACCATGCGCTGGTCCCGCTCGGCGCACCAGCGCCGCAGGGCCCTCGTTGGCCGGCCGTACGGGGGGCGCAGGGCGCGAATGGGCCGCTGCACAATGTCCTCAAGCACAGCAGTGGTTCGTTCGGCTTCTTGAAGCAGAGAGTCTGCGGGCTCGTGCCACGGGTCCACATGGGTGAACGTATGGTTGCCGAGGCGATGCCCCGCCTCGGCAATCTCGCGGACACGGTTGGGGTGTTGCCGGGCGTGGCTGCCGATTAGAAAATGGGTGGCCCGGGCGTCGTACGTCGCAAGCAGGTCGAGAAGAGGACGGGTGCCGTCAGAGGTCGGTCCGTCATCAAACGTGAGGTATGCTGTCTTTGAGTGGGCCTGCACGCGCCACAGCAGGTCAGGGAAGAACCGCTGGACGGGGCGAAGGCCGTGGGTGGCAAGATAAGGGACCAAGAAGCGCATGGTGCACGAGATCAGTCGGAGCGAAACCAGGTTCGAAGTGTGATCCAGAGGCCGAGCAGGCCCGAGGCGGGGACGGCCAGGACCAGGAAGAGCTCCGTTGGGACGAGGGAGCGGAGGAGGCCCCGCTGGTTTAACAGCCCGGCGGCGGGGACGACGAGCAAGAGGTCGAGTCCCATTTTCGCCATTAACGCAAGCAGGACGGGCTGCCGCCACGCCGGAAGCGCGACGGCCACAGCCCCTGTCACGAGCAAAACGGTGTGCGTAAGCCCGTACAGTCCCGTCCCCACTGCTGTGGATCGGCGTCCCCACCGGACGGCCATCCGGAAGCGCCGGGCCGTTGCCTCAACGTATTCCCCGAGCGTGGATGCTGGGGGCGCAACGTAGACCTGGGCCTCCGGGGCTGCGACTGCGTGCCGTGAGACGGAGGGCGCGGAGACGGAGGTCGAGCCTTCAGCCGCATCTGGAGCCTGTTCGTCGGTTGCGGACCGGCCCGACGCCTTGTGGTGGTGCGGGGGGAGAGGGCCCGCATTCCAGGCCCCAACCGCGGCGGCGGTCCGACCCACCTGTTCAAGCGCCTGAAGCCGCGGGAAAAACAGATCGTTGTGCTTGTATGCAACTGGGCCTTTGATGACCCCTGCGTCCGTCGGGACGTGTTGCACCATGGCTGGGAGCCAGTCGGAGGAGACGGTCGCGCCGGGGGGAAGAGGGAGAAGGACATCCCCGAGGGCGGCTTCCCGGACGGGGCGGGATGGGAGACTGCCAGGTGTTTGGTCTGGGACGTGGACGAACTGCAACCCGGGCCCCTCCGGCCCCGGTCGTCGGGGAGACGGCAGGCGGTGCGCCACGGTGTCGTCGGCCGAGGCAACCACGATTTCATAGCCGTCGGAGGGATAGGCAGCCGCGTGGAGGGGGGCCAACAACGGGTCGAGGGGCGCATCTGCAGAATCAACAGGAACCACGATTGAGACCAGGGGCCGGGAGGACGCCTCCTGAGAAGTCGACGCGCGACGAACCCGATGGAAGCGGATGGTGGCGCCTCCAATCAGAAGGGCGTAGCACCCGATCACCAAAGCGAGGAGGGCAAGGAGAAAGGGAGGCACAAACAACCGAAGTCAGTCGATAAGATGCACGATCAAAAGCCTCGTAAGTCCGTATGGGGAAGACGATTACGAGGTCTACATCAGGTATGAGTCGACCCTTGTTACCGAGACGAATGGTGGGGCGGACGGAATCGGTGGAGCGGGCGCTGAATTGTGAGCCGAGTCGCGGCGAGTCCCTCCGGGCTTGCCCCCAGGGCGACGTCAACGGTGGTACGGGGTCGTACGGGGACGCGGAAGGTAAGTCCCACGGAGGCGGAGGGCCGAACAGGATACGTCGACGCATCAGGGGACAGCGTCCGCTCGAACGAGACAACAGGGGCAAACTGGGAGGGGAGGTGGTCGTACACGGCGGCCGCATGCACCCCCACGTGCCCGTCCAGGGTTATGAACGGAGAGGCATCAACCAGCGGAAACTGATACCGTGCCTGGGCCATGAGCCGGTCGTTTCCAACAAATCGGCTGCGCGCCCATCCCGGCACGACCGATCCGTCGAGCGTTGGACGATGGTAAAACGGGACCGGGGCACTGTCGCGCGACCAGGTGCGGGCAAGCCCGGTTCGAAGGCGAAGACGGTGCCGTTCCGAGAGGGAAAGGGTTCCCCGTGCCGACAGCTTCAGTTGATCAAACGCCAGGCTGGAGCCGCTCAGATCGACATAACGGTGCCACGAGCCGTGGAGGCGAAGGGACGGGCGGTCGGAATCGCGTGCCGATTTCGTGTCGTACTGCAAGCGCGCCCCGGCCTGGAGGCCCGTTTGGCGAGGCCCGGGGGGGCCGCTCCCCCGCAGCCGCTCAACGTGGCGTTGAGAGCGGGACGAAAGCTCGGATGATGGGCCAGAGAGCCCGGTGGTGCGAATGTGGTGCAGTGTGAGCAGCGGGCGAACGTGGAGCCGACGGTCGAACAACTGTTGACCAAATCCAATCTGAGCCCGGGCGGTCGTCTGTCGAAATGCCAATCGAGTGTCTTCGCCGGACGCTGGGCCCAGGCCGTAAAACCAGCGCCGGTCCGTATGCAGCCCCCGACCGGTGAGGAAGAGGTACTGGCGGGCCCGCTCCGGGCTGGCACTGACCACGGAAAGCGTCGCCACCTGCTCGTGTTGGGCCGGAGCGACCGTTGCCAGCACCTGCGAGTGGCGTCGGCCCAGATTGTGCACGACCCCCCCAATTCCGGCGCCGGGGCCTACGCGCGGCCCCCAAAAGTCCATTGGGTAGACCCGCAGGTTGAGGTCGACCTCCGATCTGCTTCCCCGAGTGTCGGTCTGTCCCCATCCCACCTGAACCCCTCCCAGGGTCAGAGCAAGCAGCACCAGCAGCCGAACGCCGAGTCGCCGACCAAAGGAGCTGCTGAGGAATGGAGGGCCGAAGAGGGAACGGGAAAACAGCGTGTGCATCCGTGGCCGGTGTCGCCTATCATGAAAAACGCGGAGGCGGACCTCTCCGCCGAGTTCGAGCACCATCAGTGTAACGGTCAAACCAATTCCCATCAGCAAAAACCGTATGCGGATCCTCGTGGTCGGAAGCGGCGGGCGTGAACACGCCCTCGCTCAGTCGCTTTCCCAGAACCAAGCCGTCGATACCCTCCTCATTGCCCCTGGAAACCCTGGAACGGCCGCGTGTGGCACCAACGTCGACATAGCAGCCGATGACATCGAGGAACTCCGGTCCTTTGCGCAGGACCAGGAGGTTGATCTCACCGTCGTGGGACCCGAGCAGCCCCTCGTCGACGGCATCGTCGATCGGTTTGAGGCAGCGGGGCTCCGAATTGTGGGTCCTTCCCAGGCCGCCGCCCAGTTGGAGGGAAGCAAGGCATTTGCGAATCAGTTCATGGAGCGCCACGGCATTCCCACGGCGACGTTCCGGGTGTTTGAGGCGGACGCGGTGGAGGCGGCGAGCGCTTATGTTGACACGGTGGGCGCGCCGATCGTTGTGAAGGCGGACGGCCTGGCGGCGGGGAAGGGAGCGTTTGTCTGTTCGAGCGTAGCGGAAGCTCAGGACGCCCTCGATCAGATTGTTAGGGATCGCGCCTTTGGCGCGGCCGGCGACCAGGTGGTGATTGAAGAAAAGATGGACGGGGAGGAGGTAAGCGTTTTTGCGCTCACCGATGGCTCGGAGTACGTGTTGCTCCCGCCCTCGCAAGATCACAAGCCGATTGGGGAGGGGGGAACGGGGCCCAATACGGGGGGGATGGGGGCCTTTGCTCCCGCTCCTCTTCTGGATGCCCGCCTCCTCCAGGAGGTGTGCGACCGCATCATTGAGCCAACACTGCAGGGGATGAAAGCGGAGGGCACCCCCTACCGGGGCGTGCTCTACTGTGGTCTCATGATTACCGCCGAGGGGCCGAAGGTGGTGGAATACAACTGTCGGCTCGGCGACCCCGAGGCGCAGGTGGTCCTCCCGCTTCTGGCCTCCGACCTGGTCGAGGTCCTGAGGCGCGTGGCGGCCGGAGATCTCCAGTCGATGTCGGTTCGCACGCGCCCGGGGGCTGCGGCCTGCGTGGTCCTGGCCTCCGGAGGCTATCCGACCGATTACGAGACCGGCGTCGAAATCACTGGGATAGAAGCGGCTGAGGCCCTCCCCCAAGTATCTGTCCTTCATGCCGGGACCCGACGACGCCCGGATGGCACCCTGGTTACCGATGGGGGGCGTGTACTTGGCGTGACTGCTCGGGACGCCGATCTGTCCTCCGCCGTGGACCACGCCTACGAAGGGGCGGACTTCATCGACTTCAAGGGAAAAACGCTTCGCCGCGACATCGGAGAGAAGGGGCTGGCCCACCTCCGAACCGACTAATGTCCACAGCACTACGATCCTCCGTGCGGTCGATCCTCCACTTTGTCCCTCTTGCGCTGGGGGCTCTCCTCCTTTCCCTGCTGGGCGGTGGGGCGCCCGTTCCAGCGGCGTCCACCCCGTCCGAGGAGCGCCTGGACACCCTTGACCGCGTTCGGTTTGAGGAGGCGAAGGCCCTGGCCGTCGACCCGCGGGGTCGGGTCTACGTTGCCGATGCGGGGCGTGATGCCATCATCATCTTGTCGCCCACCGGGGAGACGCGGGCGGTGCTGGGCGGAGCCGGAACGCGGGCGGGGCAGTTCATCGATCCGGCGGACATGGACCCGACGAATGGGCAGACCCTGTACGTTGCGGATGCGGGCAATGGGCGCCTGCAGCGCTTTTCCGAGGAACTTCAGTACCTGGAGAGCCTGCCCGTTGGGCGTGACGTTATGGACGGGCGCTCCCGACGGGCCTTTGACGACGGGCGGGATGGATCCGGCACGCAGGGCGACGGTCGCCCCATTGCAGTGCAGAGCAGTGCGGGCGACCACACGTTCGCCATCGACGAGCAGGCCGGAATCGTTGTCAAATGGGATGCCCAGCGACGCCCGGAACGAATTGTGGGGGACGACCTGCAGCCGAGGGGACGGCTTGATCGCCCCGTGGCCCTCGCGCTGGAAAAGGACCGGCGCCTGTACGTGGCGGATCGCGGGCAGGAGGGAATCCTCGTCTACGATCGCTTTGGCACCTTTTTGCACCGCCTGTCCACGCCCCCGCTCCCGGACGTTCGCGCCCTCACGTTTCGTAAGGGACGCCTCTGGATCGTCTGTCCAGACCGCGTGTTGGTCTGGAACCCGAACGGGGAGCGCCTGACCGAACACAGCCTGGATCTGCCTGCCCCGCTCGTGGATGTGGAGCCCGTGTCCGATGGGCTTTATGTGCTCACAAGCACCCGCCTTTGGGTTCGCGAGGCCCCGCGGTAGGCGATCGGTCCAGGAGAGCGCCCCCTCCCGAATCCGTTCCCGTTTTCGGAGCCCTGCTTTGTGCCGCCGCAATGGATGTGCGACACCTGTTTTACGGCGTCCTGGGAGGCCTCCTTATTGGCCTCCTGCCCGGGGACGCATGGGCGCAGGACTCGACCCTCGCCCTCACCACTGTGGGCGTGCACCGGGACACAATCGACACCTTTCAGCCCCAACCGTATGAGCTGCGACGGCTCATTGTCCCCGGGACCGAGGTGATCCGAGTGGGGCCTACACGCCTGGACACCAGCGAATACCGGCTGGATGCACAGCGCGGACGGCTCTGGATCCACCGCCAGGATCTAGTCGAGGCGCAGGATACATTGTTTGCGGCCTACCGGACCTACCCCTTTGAGCTGGATCCGGCCTACCGCCGCCGTGCCGCCGACACGACGGCGGCGGACACTGGCACCGTGGCGGTTGTGGAGGAGGACACCGCCCGCACGGCTGCCTTCGATCCCTTCGAGGGCGTGCAAATTGAGCGCAGTGGGTCCATCTCGCGCGGGGTCGTAGGCGGAACGAACCGCGACGTCAACGTAGAGTCGGGCTTGCGAATGCAACTCGAGGGAGAGGTGGCCGAGGACGTGAACGTGCGTGCCCTCCTGACGGACGAGAACACTCCGCTGCAGCCCGAAGGCACCACGCAGCGGCTTCGCGACTTCGATCGCGTCTTTCTGGAGCTTGCGACGCCGCAGGGCACCGCGCAGCTTGGCGATGTAGACGTGGACCTCAGCGGAAGCACGTTTGGAACGTTTTCGCGGAAAGTGCAGGGGGCGGCGGTCGAGAGTGCATCGATTGGGCCCGGCCTGGGGCTGGAAACAGGAACCGTTCAGGCAGTGGGGGCGGTGAGCCGGGGGCAGTATCGATCCCAGGACATTCAGCCGGACGATGGCGTTCAGGGGCCCTATCGGTTGACGGGGCGCAACGGCGAGTCGCCCGTGATTGTGATTGCCGGCTCGGAGCGGGTGTTTGTGGACGGGGAGCGTCTGACCCGGGGGCAGACAAACGATTATGTCATCGATTACGCTCGGGGCGAACTCACCTTCACGTCCAATCGGCTGATTACGGAGGATCGGCGGATCACGGTCGAATTTCAGTACTCCGAAACGCCCTTCACCCGCACGTTCGTCGGGGGGCAGGCCGAGGTGGGCACCTGGGCGGATGCGGACGGCGCGCCCCGGGCCACCCTCGGGGCATCGGTGCTTCGACAGGCCGACGGACGGGATTTTCAGACGCAGTTTGACCTTTCGCGTAACGACTCGCTCCGTCTGGTGGCGGCCGGGGACGACCGGGCCGTGCGGAGCGGGGCCTCTCAGGTCGAGTTTGACCCGGAGGCGCCGTTTGTGCAATACGAACGCACGACGGTTCCGGCCCCGGGAGGAGGGGAGGACACGGCGTTTGTCCCGCTGGAACGGGCGCCGGAGGACGGGACGCCGGTCTACCGCGTTCGGTTTTCGCGGGTCGGTCCCGATGAGGGAGCGTATCGACGGGGCGGACGGGAGGCCAATGGGGTCACGTACGAGTACGTCGGGCCGGGCCGGGGCGCCTATGCTCCGGTTGAGCCCCTCCCCGCCCCAACACGACAGCGGCTGGTGGACGTGACGGGAGAAGTTGAGCCGGTCCAAGGGCTTCGAGTGTTTGGCGAATGGGCCCACTCGCTTGACGACCAGAACCGGTTTTCATCCCTCGATTCGGAAAACGACCAGGGCCAGGCCTACGTGACGGGCCTGCAACTCCGCCCACAGCCGCTTGACGTGGGCGGGACGCGACTGGGGGACCTCTCCGGACGGCTGCGGCGGGTGGTGCGGGGGCGGTATTTTGAAACGTTTGGCCAGACGCGCCCCATCGAGTACGCCCGTACGTGGAACCTTGCCCAACGCGGCTCGGGCCTCCCCACGGACCTGCGGGACGAGGGACCGGAGGCGCAAGATCGGGCCCACCTGCAGCTCGAAACCGACAGCGGATCACGGATTGAGGGCGAAGTTGGACGCCTCACCGTCGGGTCCGCGTTCACCGGGTGGCGGCAGGAAGGCGGGGTGCGCGTCCGAGAGGAGGGATGGCCCCGCCTCCGCCTCCGCAGTGAGCACGTCCAGAGCACGGACCGACAGGGAGACGTGCGGGGGCGGTGGGTGCGCCAGCAGGCACTCGTGCGGTCGTCGGGGATCGGGGGCGGGTTTGCCCCACAACTCAACCTGGAGCGGGAGCGTCGCCAACAGCGGGCACTGGGCACGGACAGTCTGACCCGCGATGCATTCTCGTTCGTGGAGGTGCGGCCGGGGGTGTCCTACCGGCAGGGCGCCGTGGAGGCCCAAACCAGTGTCGAGTACCGGACGGAGGATGGCGGGGCGGCGGGCGCCTTCCGCGACGAATCGACCAGTTGGACGGTTGAGTCGGACGTGTCCTACGACCCGGACGCCCCATATGCCGTTTCGGCGCGAGGCGGGGTGCGGCGCCGGTCGGTTACGGACTATTTTCGCGTGAATGAGGGACGAGAGGACACAGAATCGATCCTGATGAGGTTGGAGGGATCCGCACAGCCCTTGGAGCAAGCGGTGCAGGTGGAAAGCTTTTACGATGCTTCCACCACGCGGACGCCGGTTCTCCAGGAAGTATACATCCGCACGGGTCCCGAGCTCGGGCAGTACGTGTGGCGGGACCTCAACGGCGACGGGGTGCAGCAGGTCGACGAGTTTGTGCCCGAGACAACCCCCAACGAAGGCGCTTACGTTCGGAATTTTGTGCCGTCCGACTCACTTGAGTCCGTGGTGGACCTTCAGGCGCGCACACGCGTCACGCTCCAGCCGGAGGCGCTGGTGGACGACGGGGCCGAATGGTGGACCCGCTGGCTCTCGGAGGTGCGCACCCGAACCTCTGTGGAGATTCAAGAGAAGACGCGGACCGATGCCGTGGCCCAAATCTACGGGCTGTATCTGCACCGCTTCCGGCAGCCGGGCCAGACCCTCGACGGTCGTCTGCAGGTGGATCAAGACGTGGAGCTGTTTCAAACCCGCAGGGCATACGGGCTCGACCTGTCGTGGCGCCAGGTTCGCGGGCTGACAGAGCGGGCGGCGGGGGCGGAACGGACGTTTCGCAACCGGTGGCAGGGGACCATGAGCGTGCGGCCGGCGTCTGGGTGGAGGCTTCAACTGCAAGGGGGTGCCGAAACCGATCGGGCGCGTAGTGAAGCGTTTGCCGACACGCGGAGCTTCGATATTCGTAGTCTCCAGGCAAGGCCCGAGGTGTCGTATCAGCCAGCGTCCTCCCTCACGCTTCGCTTAGCGGGGACGGTGGACCGCAAGCAGGATCAGCTGGGGGAGCGGCGCGCCCGGGTGGTAAAGGTGCCGCTGGAGTGGGAGTGGACGCGGGCGGGACGCCTCCGACTCAGCGGAACGATTGAAGCCGCGCAGGTGAATCTTGAGGGGGACGCGCGGGGGCTTGCCGAGTTTCGGCTGACGGACGGCCGGGGCCCGGGAACCTCGTTCTTGTGGGGACTGCAGGGGCGGTACGTGATTGCCAATAACCTCGAGGCCACCCTAAACTACGATGCACGGGCCCCGTCCAATGCCGACCCGATTCATACCGTGCGGGTAGAGGTTACGGCGTCCTTCTAGCGGGGCTGAATGCGCGGGCGATTTACGCCACTTCTTGGGCCGCGGCCGCGCCGGCATCGCTCAGTTCCTCGTACTCGTCGCGCCAGATGTCAATGCCGGCCTGTTGGAGCTTGCCCTCCAAATCCTCATAGCCGCGATCAAGATGGTACACTCGGAGCACGTGGGTTGTCCCCTCCGCAACCATCCCGGCCATGACGAGCGACACGCTGGCCCGGAGGTCCGTGCTCATGACCTGAGTCCCGTTGAGGGACGCGCCGCCCTCAATCGTGGCCGTATTCCCGTCGACCGAAATGTCCATTCCGAGCCGCTGAAGCTCCGGGACGTGCTTGAAGCGGTCGTCGTAAATCGTGTCGGTGACCGTGGCCGTCCCGTCGGCCATGCTGAGCAGGATGGTCCACTGTGCCTGGAGGTCCGTCGGGAAACCGGGGTAGGGAGCGGTCTCGATGGAGACGGGGGCCAGATGGTCGGGACGCGTGACGGTTACGACCTCGTCTTCGTACTCAACGTCGACGCCGGTTTCAGCGAGCCGGTTCTTGAAGTCCTGTCCGAGGTGCGTATGGGTCCCTCGTTTGATTTCAACCGGATGGCCGGGCGCCCCCGCGGTCGCGGCCATGAGCATATACGTGCCCAGTTCAATGCGGTCGGGCGTGTTGCGAACCGTGAAGGGGGAGAGGGCATCCACGCCCTGCACCTCGATGGTTGGGGTGCCCAGCCCGTCGATCTGCGCCCCCATTGTTTTCAATGCCCGTCCGAACGCAACCACGTCCGGCTCTCTGGCGGCGTTTTCGATCCGGGAGGGGCCGGTGGCCCGAACGGCGCCTAAGAGCAAGTTGATGGTGGCCCCAACGCTGGACGGCTCCAGGCGAAACGAGCCGCCATGGAGTCGTCCGCCGGGTGCGGAGGCGATAACGTATCCTTCGTCCAACTCAATCTCGGCCCCAAACTCCTTCATTCCCTGGATGTGGAGATCAACCGGACGGGGCCCCCAAGCACACCCGCCGGGAAGGGAGACCTTGGCCTCGCCGTTGCGCCCCATCAGGGCCCCCAGCATGTAGAAGGAGGCCCGCATTTTCTTCACGAGGTCGTAGGGGGCCACCGGATGGTTCACCGTCGAGGCGTCGATCGAGAGCGTGTGGGCGTCCGCGTCGAACGTTACGGCGGGGCCGGCGACCCGAATGACGTTTGAAAAGGTGCGTACGTCCCGAAGGTCGGGCACATTGGTGATTTTCGAGGACCCGTCGGCCAGTAAGGTGGCGGCCATCAGCGGGAGGGCGGTGTTTTTCGACCCACTGACGGTTAGGGGGCCTTCGAGGGGTGAACCGCCGTCGACGACTAGTTTATCCATGAAGGCAGGGAGGCTGGAGTGAAACAGGGAGTAAAGCCAGGGCTGGGGTTTCCTGCAGGATCGCCGGAATGAATGCGGCGCTCCCGCCCTTTGTTCGACGATGGGCCGGTTCCAAGGAGGCTTCATGGGTCATCGAGAACGATGGGGCGATCGAGAATCAGCCGGCCGCTCCGTCCGTAAAGAACAGCGCATGCACTCGGTTCACTCGGAGACTTTCGATTTTTATGCAGCGTGTCTACCTCGATCACGCGGCGACAACGCCCACGCATCCGGCGGTTCTGGAGGAGATGAAACCATACTTTACGTCGGCGTACGGGAATGCCTCGTCCGTGCATCAACTGGGCCGCCAGGCCCGGGTGGCCGTCGAAGATGCCCGCGAACGGGTTGCGACGGCCCTCGGTGCCGAGACGAGCGAAATTGTGTTTACCAGTGGAGGGACGGAGGCCAACAACCTTGCCCTAAAGGGCGTCCTCGCGTCGCAATCGGGGGCGGATGCGCCGGCGGGCCTGGTGACATCAGCGGCGGAGCATGAGGCAATCCTGCGCCCCGCCGAGCACCTGGACGGGCAAGGGCATCCCGTCACCATTCTCGCGCCAGCGGCCCACGGGGCCGTTACGCCGGATCAGGTGGCGGATGCGATCGATGATACGACCGCGTTGGTCTCGCTCATGCATACGAACAATGAGACCGCAGTGCGAACGGATGTCCCCGGCGTGGCCGAGGTGTGCTCAGCCCACGACGTGTTGTTTCACTGCGATGCCGTCCAGGCCGCGGGGCTGTACGACCTCGATGTCGATGCACTGGGGGTCGATCTGCTGTCGTTGTCGGGCCACAAGTTTTACGGCCCGAAGGGCGTTGGGGTGCTCTTCGTTCGGAGTGGGGTGGAACTGGGACCGCTCGTAGAAGGGGGAGCCCAGGAGCGGGAGCGACGGGGGGGGACCGAAAACGTCCCTGGGGTTGTTGGGCTTGCGGCGGCCCTCGAACGGGCGTCGGAGGCCGCGGCGGACCGCCGAGATCACCTCCGGGCGCTCCAGCGCCGCCTCGTCGCCGGACTTGCGTCGGCCGTACCGGGCGACTACGTTCTCAATACCCCTCTCGACGAAGCGCCCACGGCCCCGCACGTGGTGAATGTGGCCTTTCCGCCCCCAAACGGGGAGCCGCTCGACGGGGAAATGCTGCTCCTGAACCTTGACATGGAAGGCGTCTGTGCGTCGGCGGGGTCGGCCTGCCAGAGCGGGGCCCTGGAACCGAGCCACGTGCTCGAGGCCCTGGGACTCGAGCGGGAGACGGCCGCTGCGGCCCTTCGGTTCTCCATGGGGGCTCAGACCTCCGAAGACGAGGTGGACTACGCACTGGAGACGCTCCGCACGACCCTCCAGCGAATGGAATCCCTCGGCTAGGCCGCTTCGGGGCTCTCGTGTTCGGCCTCACCCATCCTGTCGTCCCATGTCGCGCGCCCTCCTTGTTTTTGCAAAAGTGCCTCGGCCCGGCACCGTAAAAACACGCCTGACGTCCCTCTTCTCACCGGCCGAGGCGGCCCGAATCTACACGGCGTTCCTCCGCGACGCCCTCCGGCAGTATGCGCGTCTGGACGCGACGGTGCGGTTGTATGTCGCTCCCCCTGTTCCCGAGAGCATGTCGATCGGCCAACCCGCCGCCATGACCTTGCACGAGCAGGAGGGCGCCGACTTGGGAGCCCGGATGCGCCATGCCATTGATGAGAGCATCGAGGCGGGATACAAAAAGTTGGCCGTAATTGGGACCGATCATCCAACTCTTCCGTCGTCCTTCATTGCGAAGGGATTTCAGGCCCTGAAGGAGGAGTCCTCAATCGCCATAGGGCCGAGTACGGACGGTGGGTTTTATCTCCTGGCGATGACGACCTCCTTTCCCGTCTTGTTTGAGGGCATGCGGTACAGCCACGCCGAGGTCTTTGCGGACACGCTGGACCGGGCGGCCACTACGGACGCGGCCCTTACCATCTTGCCGGAGTGGTACGACGTCGATACTCCGGCAGCGCTTGCTCGGATGCTCACGGACCTGTCGGGGGCATCCGTCGAAGCCCCCAATACGCGAAGAGTGGTCGACACGCTGAACGTACGCGAACGGCTTGTGTCCGCGGGGCAACAGTCTGCGGACCCCGAGTAGTTGGAAGCGGTTCTACGCCTTGCTTAGGTTTCCCCAATCCCTTTCTGCACGCATCTCGTTTCTCCCTCACGCAACTCCCCCCGACGTCATGTCTACTTCTAAGACGCCCCCCGGCCCGAACGGCACTGGGACAGCGGACGCTGAGCTCGGCGACTTCAAGACCTTAGAGCAGTTCATTATCGAACAGGAGGATCGGTTTCCGCACTCGACCGGCGCCTTTTCCCGGTTGCTTCGCGACATTGGCCTCGCGGCAAAAATTGTCAATCGGGACATGCGAAAGGCCGGGCTCATCGACATCTATGGCAGTACCGGAGAGACGAACGTGCAGGGAGAGGTGCAGCAGAAAATGGATGCCCTTGCGCACCGCGAATTCGTTCTCGCGCTTCGGCGTGGGGGCGAATGCTGCCTGATCGGCTCCGAAGAACACGCCGAGGCCATCCCGATGAGTACGGCCACCGAGGGAGATGGAAAGTACATTGTGTTGCTGGACCCCCTCGATGGATCGTCGAACATTGACGTCTGCGTGTCCGTCGGCACCATCTTTAGCATTTACCGTCTGCCCGAGGACCACGAGGGAGGGGAGCCGGACCTGGAGGCAGCCCTACAGCCGGGCACCGAGCAGGTGGCGGCGGGCTACGTGGTGTACGGGTCGTCGACGATGCTGGTGTACACGACCGGACAGGGCGTAAACGGCTTTACGCTTGATCCCTCCATTGGGGAGTTTTTGCTCTCTCACCCGAATCTAAAAACCCCATCCCGCGGGAAGCTTTTTTCCATCAATGCGGGCTATTACAACTCGTTTGACGAGGGGCTGCGCAATTATCTGGACTGGCTGCAAGAGCACGACCCTGAAATGAACCGGCCGGCTAAGACGCGATACATTGGGTCGTTTGTGTCCGACTTCCACCGGAATCTCATCAAGGGGGGCATTTACATGTACCCGGCCACGCAGGGGAGCCCGACGGGAAAGCTTCGCCTGATGTACGAGGCCAATCCCATGGCGTTCATAGCTGAACAGGCAGGGGGGCGGGCGACGGATGGACACACGCGCATACTCGAAAAACAGCCCGAGAAGCTCCACCAACGAACCCCGCTCTACATCGGCAGTGCCGAGATGGTGCGCCGGGCGGAGGCCTTTCTTCAGGGCGAGCCAGCCCCGCATACCTCCTGACAGGGCCCTTGCGGGGAGGAGAGGTCCAGCGGGACATATCCGATGGAATTCCGGGGGACCACGAGATGACGCGAAAGATGATGCGGAAACGGGTAGCCGTGCGACGCATCGCATGGCGGATTGGAGGTCCCCCCTATGAGGCTCGTCTCGATCGGTCCCCGTGCAGACTCGGGGCATTTGGCTTGCGTGAGCCTAGAGGATAGACGAGAAGGCGCAGGGAGGTGGGAGGGAGGGGGTCTGATGACACAGTGAGGACCGGCGTTTTGTCTCCCGTTCCCGGTCCAAAAGCACTGGGGCCGCCACCGAATGGTGACGGCCCCAGAGCCGATTGAGACATTACACCGTACTGAGGGATCTACCTCCAGTACGTCCGTGTGTGGCTCTACCAGGTTAGAAATTCAGGGAGAGCTCTGTGGTTACACCAGACCAGTTGTTTCCAACCTGGCCATACGAATTTTCTCCTTCCACTTGGCGAACCCCTTCAACCTTGAGGAGAGCCGTCTCGTATACCTCGTATCCGAATCCGATCTGAACACGATTGACGGCCGCGTGGTCGTCCGGAGCGTCTTCCGAGGTATTGCCGACGTACGTGAAACGGCCAGCGAGATAAAAGCTGTCGTTTAGGTCAAGCTTTGCTCCGAGACCGCCGAAGAAGGCAGACTTGAAGGCCGTACCAACTTCGTCCTCATCATCTGTTGCGTATCCGAGCCAAGCATCGAAGTCCGCTGGGCCGCCGACATGTACGCCGAGCGCGTGCACGAGGTCGAGGAACACGAGCTGACCGTCGTCCTGGACGTCGAGGTCCTCCCGCCGATCCGTCACCGGGTCGGCCTGCTCCTCCTCGCGTCCGGCCCCACGGCT
>JAWOAQ010000075.1:0-3753 GCA_046498495.1 Salinibacter sp.
GTGCTCTATCAATCGCACGACCTCGTCCACTACCGACGCGAGGGCCCGAGACAGGTTGCAGACAGCGTGTGGGCCTACCAGGTGGACCCCGACGGACAGGTTTGGCTCGGCTCGGGACGCGACGTGTCGGTGTACCACACCGACGGTCCCGACCGGGTCACCACCGCCGGGGCACCGGTGCGGGCGCTCCACCGAACCGGCGACGGCACCCTCTGGATTGGGACCGAAGACGGAGGGCTTTTCCGCCGCACGCCCGACGGGGAACAGGCGCGCCTCACGGCCGGCGACGGGCTTCTCGCAAACCGGGTGCTTTCGTTTGCGGAGGATGAGGAGACTATGCTCATTGGCACGGCGGCGGGCCTTCAGCGCTGGGACGACGGAGAGCTGACCAAGATATCCCCGCCGGACACGACGGATTCGCTACAGGTCGTCAACGTCCGGGGGGATGTGCAGGGCACCTGCTGGGCGCAAACGCCCCGCGGGGTGTACCGGTGCGAGGAGGGGCGCCTTCGCCCCTACCGCACCGAAGGAGCGTCCTACGACCAGCGGCCCCACTTTCTGTCGGAGGGGTTTGTGCAGGAGGGTGCGGAGGGCCACCTCTTCGTAAATGCGGGACGGACCCTTTACCGCGACGGGACGCCCATTTTTGAGACCGAGTACGCGATCCGAGGCTTCACGCAAGACCAGGAGGGCACCCTCTGGGTGGGCACGGGAAGCCGAGGGCTTTTTCAGCTCCGCCCCTCCACGTTCACGGTCTACGGCACGGCGGAGGGACTGCCCCACAACACGGTCACCACGATTGCCGAGCGCCGGGACAGCAGCATCTGGATGGGCACTCGTCCGGGCGCCCTCGTGGACTTCCGGGAGGGGGACCCGGCGGCGCGGCAGCTCCAGAAAGCGGGGGAGCCCCTGCGCCCCATCTTCGCGCTGCACGAAGACCGATCGGGGCAGCTCTGGGTAGGAGGCACCCGCCTGTGCCGGATGGAGAACGGGCAGTGCGCACGGCCGGAGCGCCCGGGCCCCATCCCACAGACGCTCATCTCCTCCATCCATGAGGACCGGCAGGGGCGCCTCTGGGTGGGCACGCTCGGGCGGGGGCTCTACCGGCGCTCGGCCGCCGGATCGGAGGGGGACGGGGAGTGGACCCAATTTACACCGGAGAACAGCAAGCTTCCGAGCCGCGAGATTCGGTGGATCCACGAGACCCCGACCGGCGACCTCTGGTTCGCGGCCGTGGAGGGGGCGGACGGACAACTCGCGCGCTACCGGGACGAGACGTTTGCGGTGCTCCCGGACTCGCTTACGAGCTCGCATCCCTCTTTTCTGTACCAGGACACGACGGACACAGGAACGCCGGGCGTGCTCTGGATGGGCACCGCGGAGTACGGGCTCGATCGGATCGACCTGCGCGGCGCCGACTCCCTTGCGGAGGCGTCGGTGACGACGTACCGGACGCAAGAGGGCCTCCATCACAACACGATCTATCAGGTGGTGGGCGATGGGCGGGGGCGACTGTGGATTAGCACCTCGAACGGCATCTTCTGGGTCGAGAAGGCGGCGATGGAGGCCGTGGCGCGGGGCGACCGGTCGCGGGTCCGTCCGGTCGTCTACACGACCCGCGACGGACTGCGCAACGTGGAGGGGAACGGCTTCGGCGGGCCCGGGGCCGTACGGGCCCGCGACGGAACGCTGTGGTTTCCGAATCAGGCGGGCGCGGTGACCGTCGACCCGAGCACGGTACCGGTGGAGGCCCCGCCGCCTCGCATGCACGTCGAGGCCGTCCGCAGCGGCGACAGCCTCCTGACCGATGCGCCCGACTCGGCGGCTCACCTCGCAAAAAACCGGCGGTCCTTCAGCGTTGAGTATACGGGCATTCGGACGAGCGACTCGGACGCCTTGGATTTTCGCTACCGCCTCGCCGGGCTACACGACGAATGGATTAACGCCGGATCCCGCCGTGAGGCGTTCTTTACAGGGGTCCCGCCGGGGACCTATATCCTCGAAGTGGAAGGGAAAGCGCGGAACGGGCCGTGGAGCGCGGAGCCCGCCCGGCTCACCCTAACCGTCGCCCCCTTCTTCTACGAAACGTGGTGGTTCTACGGGCTTTGCGTCGTCCTTTTGGGCGCCCTCGCGTACGGGGGCGCCTGGTATCGCCTCTACGCGTTTCAGCGCAGGCAGGAGCGTCTCGAAACGACGGTCGAGGAACGAACCCGGAAACTCCGAGAGCGAGAACGGCAGCTAAAGCGGGAAAACGAGCGGCTCGACCGGTTTGCAGGCGTCTTGTCTCACGACCTTCGCAACCCCTTGAACGTGGCGCAGGGACGTCTCCAGTTGGCCAGAGAGCAAAACGGCACGGACCCGGAGGGCCACCTGTCCAGCGCGGGGCGCGCCTTGGCGCGGATGGACGAGATTATTGAGGATATGCTTCTGCTTACCTGGAGCGAGCGCGACATCGATCCGGACGACCTCCAGACGATCCAATTGGAGGAGGCGATTCGGAAGGCCTGGGATAGCGTCGAGGCTCCAGAGGCCACCTGCACGGTCGAGTCCTCTGCCCGGCTTGTCTGCCACGAAGGTCGGCTTCGGCGCCTCCTGGAGAACCTCTTTCGCAACGCCGTCGAGCATGGGGGAAAGGCGACAACTGTCCGGGTTGGGACGCTGGAAGGCGGGTTCTACGTGGAGGACACCGGACCGGGCATCCCCAAAGCGAAGCGAGAAAACGTCCTGGAAGGAGGGTATTCTTCCCGGGAGGAAGGGACGGGACTGGGCCTCTCGATCGTCCAGGGGATCGCGGAGGCGCACGGCTGGACCCTGTCGGTCACCGAGAGCCGGGAGGGCGGGGCCCGCTTTGAGTTTGCAGACGGGGCGACACAAGCCGGGTAGGACGGGCCCGGCGCCTTCTTTGCTCTTCCCCTTCCGATGCGAGGCCCGATTTGGCTCTCCGGGTATGCTCACCTCCCGGTTTTCTGATCGAGGGCCCTTCGATGAGAACTGGCATGGCGATTGCATCCTCGGTACCCAGATCCAGTGGCCGCTCAACGCCCCCGACCGGTCCCTCCACGATCACGGTGCGTTTCAAATGCCCCCAGCCCCTCGTTCCATTGTACCCAGGGAGATGACAAAAACAGTCTCCATCGTATTTCATGCACCGGCCGGCGACCATTCCGCCGCCCATGAGCGACATCTTCGATCTGTGCCGGAACCGCAGGCCCGGCAAATCGCGAACGACTTCGTGGAGTACAAGAAGCCCGAGTCCGACATCTCTCGGTATCAAATGTACCGGTTTGAGAGCAAGGGGGAAGAGCGACTGATGGCAATCGACTTCAATGATGTGGCCCTTATTACGGTGTAGCCCGCATCCCGGTGTAACCCATACCCGCCCGGTGTAGATCGTATTCCGGTGGGGATCGTTTTGAGGGAGCGCGGGGGCCGGCCGCTCGCGCTGCAGTCGCCCCCGATGTCCGCCCCCCGGTGCCCGAAATGCACCGTACTGGGCCCTAAGCCCCTCTGGCGTCCCATTGGAGAGGGATACGAGACGAACGGTCTCGTCCCGAAGCAGGGCCTAGTGTTGTGTCAAACCTCAATGTTGTGTTTGTCATCCCGGCCAAGCCCCGAGGGCTTTCGGGGCGCCGAGCCGGGATCGATCCAGCCGACTCAATGGGGCTCGACTGAGGAGGAATGGCCCTGTGGGGGGGCGGAGCGGAACCCGGAGTGCTCTCTTCTACCGCTGTATAGATCCCGGATCTCCGCTCG
>JAWOAQ010000082.1:0-9174 GCA_046498495.1 Salinibacter sp.
TCTGTACGTATACATCCTCTACCCCCGTACCGGCGCTTAATCCCACTGAAACCTGAAAAGTCATAGTAGTAGGACAGTTTTCATAGTTATCAATATTTACAGCATTTATTCCGCCATGGTCAAATACGAGCTCGCTGCCCGGCACGAAACCCGCCCCGTAAACATTCATGGTAAATGTCGATATCTCATCATCATAACGCCAATTCTGTCCGAACGGGTCGGAAAGAATTTCTCCGGAAGGGCCGGCAAAAGTCCAGCTTGATATCTGGGAAACGTTCGAAACGGAAATTACGGTCGAGGCGGACGAGGACGTAACGCAGAACATTGAGCTTGAGTCGGAATCCGTCGACCTCGATGAGGTTGTTGTGACGGGATACGGAACGGAGCAGTCGGCCGGAGAGGTCACCGGTTCAGTCTCCAACCTGAGCCAGGAAGGAATTGAGGATGTCCCGGTGCAAAGTACAGAAGGCCTGCTCCAGGGGCGTGTGTCGGGGGTTCGGGTGTCCTCCACAAGCGGAAACCCTGGAAGCGGGTTTAGCATCGACGTGCGCGGTCAGGGATCGATTAATGCGGGCAGCCGCCCCCTCTACATCGTCGATGGGGTGCAGATGAGCTTCGACGCAAACTCGTACGTTACGGACCGCACCCCGCTGAACGGGATTTCTCCGTCGGACATCGAGTCGATCCAGGTCCTCAAGGATGCCGCCGCCGCGGCCATCTACGGAGCCCAGGCGGCCAACGGCGTCGTCCTGATCGAAACGAAGTCGGGACAAGAGGGCCAGACCCGCGTGTCGCTTAACTTTGAGGGCGGAGTGCGCTTTCAGTCGCAGCGCTGGGACCTGATGAATCGGGACGAGTGGCTCGACTTTCAGATGGATGCCTTTGGCGAGGCGGGGACCCGAGACATCCTCGAAGAATTTGGGTACGACCGGAATACAGACTTTGGGGACCTTCGTGACTTCGAGTGGCAGGACTGGCTCTTTGAGCCGGGCTCGCACCGGAAGGCTGGATTTAGTGCCAGTGGGGGCGACGAGAACACGAACTACTACCTGTCGGGAAGCTGGTCGCAAACAGGAGGAGCGTTGGTCGCGGACGCGGTCAACTATGAGCAGTACAGCATCCGCTCGAACATCACACAGCAGTTTACGGAGGATCTGAACGTCGACCTGAAGCTGAACCTCAGCAACCAGGAAAGCAATGGGGTCTGTCAGGACGGCTTCTTCATTAACTGCCCGTTCTATCAGGCGATTGGGGAAGAGCCCAACATCTCGTATCCCTACCTTGATGACGGGAGTTACAACCCCGATACCGAGCAGAGCCCGATCTACAACCCGGCCGTGACGCTTCACGAAGAGGATCGGACCCTCACGGCCACGCAGTTCCAGGGGAATCTTGCGCCGTCGTACCAGGTGACCCCTTGGCTGACAGCGGAAGCCTCGGCCGGCCTCGACTGGCAGATCAACAAGGAGAACGACTACGGCACACCCACCGTCGCTCCCGCCAACGGCGGAGAGCTCTTCCGCGGCCACAACTGGGTCACAAACATGACCCTCAACGGGACGCTGAATGCAAACCAGACGTTCGGAGACGTGCACGACGTGAGCGGATTGCTCGGAACGGAGTATCGTCGCCGCACGGAGGACGACGATGGCTTCGGGGTCATTGGCTTCAACAACAGCCTCTTGCGGGTCGCCAACGCGGCGGGAGAGGCCTCGGGCGTCCCCTCGGGGTTCAACGATGAGTTCCGGCAACTCTCCTACTTTGCTCGTGGGAATTACAACTACGACCAGCGATACATTGTCACGCTCACCACTCGGTACGATGCATCCTCGCGCTTTGGGTCCCTCCGCCGGTGGGGCTTCTTTCCGTCCGCATCCCTCGGCTGGCGGATTTCGGAAGAGGACTTCTTCAACGCCGACTACGTCGACAATCTGAAGGTTCGCCTCAGCTACGGAGAAACGGGGAACTCGCAGATTGGAGACTACGCGGCCCGCGGGCTCTACAGCGTGTCGGACTCATACAGCGGACAACCCGGCATTCGGCCCAGTCAGCTGGCGAACCAGCGCCTCACCTGGGAAGAGAAACGGTCCATTAACTTTGGGGTCGATTGGTCGCTTTGGGACAGCCGGATTACTGGAAACCTGAACCTCTACCGTGAGAACAGCGACAACCTGTTGTTGGATCGCCCCCTGGCGGAGAGCAGTGGCTACGGGTCGATCACCGAAAACATCGGGCTCGTCCAGAATCAGGGTATCGAGTTCGAAATCGAAACCGTAAATGTCCAGACCGAGGACTTCCGCTGGTCGACCAACTTCAACATGTCGATCCGGCAGAATGAGGTGAAAGAGCTCACCGAGGGCACGGACGAGCTGGAAGGTGGCTTTACGCCGGTGGCCGTCGGCAACTCCATTGATGCCTTCAAGCTTCCGATCTGGGCGGGCGTGAATCCGGCGGACGGTCGGCCGATGTACTACGACAAGGATTACAACCTCACCTATAATCCGGATGACGCGGACGACCACTTTTTCGACGGGGCAGAGGAGGATGTCACCGGTGGAATTGGGACCCGGGTCTCCTACAAGGGCCTCTCGCTGAACGCCTTCTTCGACTACAGCTACGGCAAGCACGTGTACCAGAACGCGCTGTCGAGCTACACGGCGGCCTTTGGCGAGAACGTGTGGGGAGAGCTCACCAACCGGTGGAAGGAGCCGGGGGATGTGGCGCCCTATCCCCGCTCTACGCCGTTTGGAAGCTTCGACAATGCCCTCGATCCGGGAAGCACCTCCAACTACTGGCTGTTTCGGGTCAATTACCTCCGGTTGAAGAACATCACACTCAGCTACAACCTCCCGTCGGACGTGGCGGATCAGGTCGGCCTTCGGGGCGCGCGAATCTACGTCACCGGGTTGAACCTGGTGGACTGGCAGAGCACGCCGGGCATTGAACCCGAGGCGTCCGGTACGCTGGAAGAGGGGGACTACCCAACGGAGCAGCAGATCAACGTCGGCGTCGAGTTAAACCTCTAAGGGAACCCGGACCCTCAGCCGGCGCGCTGGCCCTTCTCTCAAAGGAACCGCCGGGGCTTCGGCCCCGGCCGGTCCCTGCCGCGACAGATGTTCATTGCACACGTTTTGCAGATATGCGATCTCTCGTTACCGTCGTTTTCTCCTTTGCCCTCCTTGGGGTTCTCATCGGGTGTGACAGTGTGGTCGAACGCACTGAGCCCAGCCAGTCGGTTTCACAGGAAGTGGCGCTCTCTGAGCCCGATGCCATTCAGGGCGTCCGGGCGAGCATGTACGACCGCATGCACACCGAAGAGATGAGCACGGACTGGCTGCTCGGGCCCTCTGCGCTCGCCGACAATACCTACTTCCGAGGCAATCAGGCGCGACACCAGGACCTGAACCGAAACGAGTTCCGCTCTGGAATTGGGACTCTGGCCTACAACGACCTCTACAACCTGATTAACGACGCCAACATCCTGGTCAGTGGGATTGAGGAGGACGTCCTTCCCGAAGGGGAGGCGGACAAGCTGGAGGCCGAGGGTCGTTTCATGCGGGCGCTGGCCATGCATCACGGCGTGCGGATTTTTGGATATGATCCCGACGGGCAGGGGGATGTTGTGTCTCCGAACTCGGGAGAGGGGCAGGGCTTCAATCTCGGGATCGAGATTCGAACCGAGCCGACGCTCGACGTCAGTGACGCAACAAGTACGCCTCGGAGTCCGGTGCCGGAGGTCTACGACCAAATCGTATCGGACCTGCAAGAGGCCATTAGCATTTTCCAGGATCTGCCGGGAGACGTGCGGGAGGGGTCCGAGTATTATCCGTCGGAGGCGGCCGCTCAGGGCCTGCTGGCGCGGGCACGGCTGTACCAGCGCGACTGGGACGCGGCGGATTCGCGTGCCCAGAACGCGATTGACCTGGCGGGCTCTGCATTTGGATCTGACCTGGCGGACCCAGACTCGGCGAGTGCCCGGTCGATCTTTGACGAACGAAACGGCAACCCTGAGGCGATCTTTACGATCGCGACGGACCCGGAGGCCGGGGAGTCGCCGGGTGTGAACGATGCAATTTCGGTCTACACGTCGCTTCAGTACCTCGCGCAACTTCCGACGCAAGACCTGGTCAGTCTCTACGAGCCCGGGGACGCGCGGCTTGAGGCGTGGTACGACCCCTGCTTCAACGAGATTTTCGACTCGAAGCCCACGGGGTGCGACGATGTGAACGACGAGGGATATGAGCTCACCAAGTACTCGTCCGAGCGGGCAG
The DNA here is from genome assembly GCA_046498495.1 of Salinibacter sp. Taxonomy (GTDB): domain Bacteria; phylum Bacteroidota; class Rhodothermia; order Rhodothermales; family Salinibacteraceae; genus Salinibacter. Next base: position 4,272 of record JAWOAQ010000082.1, read on the forward strand.
AGTCTCAGTTTGCGGACAACCACCCCCACCTCCGCGTCGCCGAGATGTACCTCATCCAGGCCGAAGCGCGGTTGAAGCAGCAGGGAGGGAGTGTCACCGACGCCATTGACCGCCTCAACGACCTGCGGGACCAGCGTGGGGCCAGCGAACTCAGCCCAAGCAACTACACCCAGGATACGGCCATGGATGAGATCTTGGCCGAGCGACGCCGCGAACTGGTTGCCGAAGGCCACCGCTTCTTCGACCTGAAGCGGCTGGGCCGTGACATCCAGAAGGTGCAGGGCCGAGAGGACATTCCGTTCCGGGACGCCCGACTGCTGGACGACTTTCCGGAAGATCAGTTCACGGTGAATGACTCCCTGCAGGGCAATCCTGGATACTAACTGCACCGTCAGGACGCACTGCGTTCAGTTGAGCGGACCTCCTTTCCAAACCCGAATATAGGAACCCATGCGATTCATGAAGAGACCGATATCCGTTGTGCTCGGCGTCCTTCTCCTCGCCACGACTGTTGGGGCGTGCGACATGTTCGAGACGCGAGACCGAACCTTCTCGGACGATCCCAAGGTGGAGTTTGCACCGTTGAGTGAAGGGGTCGATGAGGCGGATCTGGACGACCGAATGGCGGAGGATACGACCATTACCACGGACGTGCAGCTCATTGGCCCACAACGAGACTCTGACCTGACGGTCGACTTTGTCGTGGATGATTCGTCAACGGCGGAGGAGGGGGTGCACTACAGCCTTCCCTCCACGTCGACTACCATTCCGGCCAATTCCAGCACCGCGGAGGTCAGCGTGACGGTCCTGAACAACGATCAGAACGACGGAGACACAAACTACGAGTTGTTCTTGACGCTCCAGGATGGGGACGAGATTGAAGCAGCAGAAAACCTGAAGACGTACACGCTGACGATCCTAGGAAATGACGAGTAATAGACGCTCAGGACCTGCGCGTAGCTTTTGTCCACGGCCAAAACGAACCTGACAGTATGAACACATTGACACGAATTCTGGCTGGCTCTCTCGTCTTTCTTTTCGGCGCGGCCCTTGTGGCGGCACCCCCGTCCGCAGTGGCCCAAAATGAGCCGGGGGAGCTCTATCTCGGTGTGCAGGGCGGCCTCACCCAGTCTCAGCTTGCGGGCGACGGGGTGGATGCCTCCAGCCGGCAAGGCTTCAGTGGCGGCGTCAACTTCATGTACCACGTAAACGAGGTGTTTTCGGTGGAGCTTGGTGCCCTGTACACGAAGCGAGGCGCCGACGGGGTCACGGTGACAGGGGCCTCGAACAAGTCCAGTCCTGCCTTTGATTATGATGACGATGAGGTGGCCATCAACTACTACGACTTCCCCCTGCTCCTCAAGCTAACGGCTCCCGTTGAGCCCGTGAAGGTTCGGCTTCTCGCCGGGCCGGCCCTCAGCTTCCTGCAATCAGCGAAGGAGAATGACTTCAACACACAACGAAGCATCGAGTCCACGCCGGATGTCGAGAGCCGGTTTCTCCTGTATGACCTTGCAGGGGTTGTGGGGGGAGAAATTGGGATGCCGCTCCCCGGCCTAACCAATGGAGAGGTGGCGGTGGATGGGCGCTACAGCTTTGGGTTCGATAATATCGACCAAACCCAGGGGTACGAGCTGAAAAACCGGTCCTTGAGTGGATCCCTCATCCTTCGGTTCGCTCTGTAGGTCCGCCGGTCGCCTCGGGGGCGTTGCCCCCTGGGCCCGTACGTGCCTGAACGGGGACCTTGGAGGCGCATTGGTCTCCGACGGACAATCGATCGCTCCCGCACGTGTACAGCCTGGTGATGATGGTCCGCCGCCCGTTGCTCCTGGTACTGGTTGTTCTCGTCTGTAGCGCGCAGATTGGGGCGGCGCAGCGGGCGGGGCAGGGCGATGAAGCCCCCACGTCGCGCACGTATGCCGAGGCCATTGACGAGAGCCGGGCCCTCCTCGACACCCTGATGGACCGGGAGACGGTTCCGGGATTGACCGCGGCCGTCCTGGTCGATGGACGCGTCGTCTGGAGCGAGGGCTTCGGGTACGCCAACCTGGAGACCCGGACCCCGGTCACCCCCCTCACCAAGATGCGCATCGGCAGCGTCTCGAAGCCCCTCACGTCGGTTGCGCTCGGTCGTCTGGTGGAGGAGGGACGGCTCGATCTTGATGCGCCGGTTCAGGAGTACGTCCCGTCCTTTCCCGAGAAACGCTACGAAATCACCCCCCGCGAGGTGGCCGGGCACATTGCCGGCATCCGCCACTACGACGGCGACGAGTTTTACAGCCGGACCCACTACGACAGCGTAGAGGAGGGCCTGGACATCTTTGAGCGCGATTCGCTCCTGTTCGAGCCGGGCACCGAGTACGACTACTCGAGCTACGGCTGGAATCTGGTGAGCGCCGTGGTTGAGGGCGCGGCGGAGACCCCCTTTCTAAAATACATGCGCCGGGAGGTCATCGAGCCGATGCATCTGCGGCACACGGTTGCGGGCCACACCGATAGCCTCATTTCGTATCGGACGCAGTTCTACACCCTCAACGATGAGGGGCAGGTGTTGAACGCGCCCTACGTGGACAACAGCAACAAATGGGCCGGTGGGGGCTACCTCTCGACGGCGTCCGACCTGGTGCGCTTTGGGGACGCTATGATCCAAGAATCTGTGCTGAGCTCGGAGACAACGGAGCTGCTCTTTACCCCGCTGGAAACCACCGACGGGGAATCCACCGAGTATGGCCTCGGATGGCGGATTGGGACCGATGATCACGGGCGCCGCACGGTTGGGCACACCGGCGGATCGGTGGGTGGAACGACGCGCTTTGTGATCTATCCGGAGCAGCACGTCGTTGTGGCGCTGATTAGCAACCTTGGCGGCGTGGAGTTCGAGGCCGCGGAGGAGCGCATCGCCCATTTCTTTCTCCAGGAGAAGGAGTAGACGGAGAGGGGCGAATGGGCACGAGCGGGCTGGGACCTGCGCGCCGAGGCTGGCGTGGCGCGGCGTGTCCGTGTTCGGCTGGAGACGGTTGACGGCCCGCCCGCCCAGTCGCATATTTGGGGCGGATTGGCTTTGCGAATAATCGGTACCCGCTCATGCCCGACGCTTCCGATGCTGCGCCCTCCTCGCCCGAGGTTGAAGAAGCCTCGCCTTCCGGGCCCGACGACTCATCGTCTGAGGCGGAGGGGGCGGCACTCTGGTGGCGGCGATGGGTGGTCGCCGCGATCGTGCTCGGGGGACTTGGCGGGGCCGTCTACTTTGCTGGCGATATTCCCGAGACCGAGGCGGGGCACTACGGGTTTTGGTCGGTGCTCCCGCCCCTGATTGCCATCGTCCTGGCGTTCTGGTTGCGGGAAGTGGTGAGCGCGCTTTTCATCGGCATTGCGGCCGGGGGGCTGATTTCCGGGGACGTAAACATCATCGACGCCTTTCTTCTCCCGGCCATCGGGACGGAGGACTTTGCGCTCATCCTGCTGGTGTACCTTTGGGCCCTCGGGGGCCTCATTGGGCTGTGGACGCGGACGGGGGGCGCGCTCCGCTTTGCCAAGTGGGCCGGGGACAAGATGGTGCGTGGCCCCAAGACCGCCAAGCTCTTCACGTGGTTCATGGGGCTGGTCTTTCACCAGGGGGGCACCATCTCGACCGTCCTCACCGGGGCAACCACGCGCCCGATTGCGGATCAGCACAACGTCTCACACGAGGAGTTATCCTACGTTGTCGACTCGACGGCCTCGCCCGCGGCCACCCTCATCCCGTTCAACGTGTGGCCGATTTACGTGGGCGGCCTCGTGGCGGGCACAATTCCGCTTTTCGAGACCTCGCAGGATGGCATCCAGTTTTTCTTCTCGGCCCTGCCGTTCAACTTCTACGCGATTTTCGCGGTGGCCTCGACCCTATTTTTTGCGCTGGAATTGTGGCCCTACCTGCCCAGTCAGCAGATGAGCGACGCCATGGAACGGTCCCGAGCCACCGGCAAGCTCGACCGTGACGACAGTACGCCCCTCACCTCGCGCGAGCTCACGGAGATGGATGTGCCGGACGACTATGCACCCGGCCTCATCGACTTCATCGCCCCCATTGGCACCCTGCTGGGCGTGGCCATCATTCCGTACGTCGTCACCTACTTTTTCCTGGGGTGGACGGGCGGCCAGAACCCCGACCCCATGCTGCTGATCGCGGAGGCCTTCGTGCTGGCAGTATTGGCGGGAATGGGCCTCGCCCTGTTCAAGGGCATGGACTTCAACGAGGCCATCGACGGCTTCATCGACGGGTGTAAGGGCGTCACCATCGGGGCCATCATCCTGGCGCTGGCCGTAACGCTCAAGGAGGTGGCCGATGCCGTGGGCACCGCCGACTACGTGGTCGCCACGATGGGCGACGTGATCACGCCCGTCATCCTGCCCGGGCTGCTGGTGGTGCTGTGTCTCATCATTGCGTTCTCGACCGGCACGTCGTGGGGCACCTACGCGGTCGTCTTTCCGGTGGCCATGCCGCTGGCCTGGAGCGTGTTGCCCGAGCCGTTCTTTATCACGCTCTGCTTCAGCGCCGTGGTTGGGGGAAGCGTCTTCGGCGATCAGTGTTCGCCAATCTCGGACACCACCGTCCTTTCGTCGCTGGCGACGGGGGCGGATCTCATGGACCACGTCTATACGCAACTTCCGCTGGCGTCCGTCGCCGGGGGGCTTGCCATCGTGGCCTACACAATCCTGGCGTTCTTTGCCCTCTAGTGTTGTGTCAAACCTCAATGTTGTGTTTGTCATCCCGGCCAAGCCCCGAGGGCTTTCGGGGCGCCGAGCCGGGATCGATCCAGCCGACTCAATGGGGCTCGACTGAGGAGGAATGGCCCTGTGGGGGGGCGGAGCGGAACCCGGAGTGCTCTCTTCTACCGCTGTATAGATCCCGGATCTCCGCTCG
>JAWOAQ010000236.1:0-4905 GCA_046498495.1 Salinibacter sp.
CCGAATCAGGCGGAATTTGAAATTTTTTCATGGCTGTTTCGTTAATCACCCATTTCTCCTCCTTATCGGTTGGCCTGTTCTGGTCCGGATCGTTCATGGCGCCGAGCGACGACATTCCCCCTTCCGCCAGCACAATCTGGACGACGAGAACAATGGGCGTGATGAAGAACTGAAACAGCACAAAGGCGGCCCCGAGCCCCAGGAGGCCGGTCACAAACCCGAGGGTTGCCGCATCCACAGACGTTCGCTCCAGCGGTCCATTGAGGACCAGGGGGCGACGCGCCCAGGGATCGGCAAGCGCAGCGATGGCCGGCGGCTCAGAGTCCAATGGGATACCGTTGGTATCAGACGGAGAAGACATTCCGTAAATTCTGTCTGAGGATGAAAAAATAGAGGGGACCAGCAGGCCCCGCCGGAACATTTCGGCACATTCCGCCGAACAGTATAATCGCTATTTTCCAGGGGACCAACCGACATTCTTCCCCTTCGCGCTCGTAGCTCAGTTGGACAGAGCATCGGTTTCCGGTACCGAAGGCCGGGGGTTCGAATCCTCCCGAGCGCACCGGGCCTCGCGTCCGTCCAGGTCGCGGGGTTTTCTTTTTTGTTTGGCCTGTGGGGTCCCCTTTTAGTGTCGCACCCGCGGACCCGCAAACCTAGATGACTACGCCTCAGGGGCCGCGTCGTCCGAGGGCGACGCCGGTTCATCCGAGACCTCGTCCTGCAATGGATCCGGCAGGGTTTTGCTGGTTTCCGCCCCGAGCTCGCGGAGCATCTCCACCTGCCGAAGCAGGTTGCCACGCCCGTCGGTGAGGCGCTTCTTGGCCGTGTGGTAGCTCTCCTGCGCCTGGTCAATCCGCCTGCCCACCTCTTCCAGCGCCTCGGCAAAGAGCACGAACTTGTCGTACAGCCGCCCGCCCCGCTCGGCAATCTCCCGGGCATTCTGATTCTGTCGCTCTTGCCGCCAGATGTTGGCGATCGTGGCAATGGTCGCCTGTAGCGTCGTCGGGCTTACGATGACGACCCCCTGGTCAAACGCGCTTTGGTACAAGCCCTCGTCGTTCTGAAGGGCCAGGGCAAAAGCCGGCTCAATCGGCAGAAACAGAAGCACAAAATCGGGACTCCGCTCCCCGTAGAGGCTGCCGTAGTCCTTGTCGGCGAGCCCGTTCACGTGGCTGCGAACCGACTGGAGGTGCTCCCGCAGGTGGTCTGCCTCCTCTCCCTCCTCATCGGCCGACACATACCGCCGATAGGCCGTCAGCGACACCTTCGCGTCGATGACGACGAACCGCTCCTCCGGCAGTTCAATCACCACGTCGGGCCGCAGTCGCGTGCCCTGTCCGTTTGTGCGGCTCACCTGCGTATGATACTCGCGCCCTTCGTGCAAGCCCGATTCCTCCAGAATGCGCTCCAGAATCATTTCCCCCCAGTCCCCCTGCGTCTTGGACTGTCCTTCCAGGGCGTCGGTCAGGTCTTCGGCCCGCTCGGACATCGTCTCGTTGAGCTCGCTCAGCTGCTCGATCTGCGTCTCTAGCTGACTCCGTTCTTTGAGTCCCTTCTCGTAGGTCTCTTCGACCTTTTTCTTGAATTCCCCGAGCCGCTCCTGCAGGGGCTCCAGCAGCTGGTCGAGGTTCTTCTCGTTCTGCTCGGTAAACTTCTCGGTCTTTTCCTCCAGAATGTCGTTGGCCAGGTTTTCGAACTGGTCGCGGAGCCGCTCCTGTTGGTGCTCCATTCGATCTTCCTGTTCTTGGAGGCGCGTGCGGAGTTCCTCATTTTTCGTCTTGAGGGTCGATCTGGCTTCGCGCAGGGTGCCCACCTCCTCGCTTAGCTGGTCTCGCCGGGATTTCACCTCGTCGAGCTGCTCCCGGAGGCCCTTCGTTTCCTGGCGTAGCGCCGAGAGCTCGCCCTCCATTTCGGCCTGTCCGCGGGCATAGGCACGCTGGGCGCGCCGACGGGTGAGAAGCCACACGGCCGCCCCGCCAACAAGCATGGCAAGGGCGACGAGAAGAACATCGGAGAGTGTCATGGGCACAAACGGTGTATATGGTGCAATTGAGGAGGGTCGCGATCCGCCCTCTCGTCCCGACCGGCCCCCCCGTAGGGTCTTCCCCGGCGGGTCACCGACCGATCCCACTCGCCGTTCCCAGTCGCTACGGGGCCGCGTCTGGGTCCACGGGGACAAAGCGTTCGACATCGGCAAACCAGAGCCCCGCCCGCGTCACAGGCTCGCCTGTGTGCCGCTGCCATAGTGCGACGTACGCCCGGACCTGGCGCCGATAGGGATGGTCGGACGGAATCGCGTCGACGGGGTCCTCGTCGAGCCGATCGGTTTTGAAGTCAATCAAGCCCCACCCCGCCTCTCGTTCGTACAGCAGGTCGACCTGGCCCCGGACCACCTCCGGGGGATCCCCCTCCCGCACGTCCGCGAGCGGGTACTCGGCGTACGCGGCCGGAGCCGCCGCCACTTCGTCCCACAAGGAGCTCGACAGGACGCCCCGGACGAGTCGGAGAACGGGCGCAACCTGTTCTTCGGGCGCCTCGCTTCCCCCCGCCCGAAGGGCCTGCCGGGCCTCGGCTTCCGACACGGACGCCCCGTCCGCACGAGCCTGTACGCACTGCTCCAGGAGGCGGTGGACCGCCAGCCCCACGGCGGTTCCGTACCCCGCCGCTCCCTCCTCTGGCGCAAGCGGCATGGCGTCCTCCGCGTCCGTCACCGAGCCCGTTTGATACGTCGGGCGCCCCGCAGCCGCCAGGCGGTGCTCCCGGTCGTCCTGTGCAGCGTCCAGGTCAGGGGCCCGGGCGGCTCGGTCGCGCTGGGGGGGCTCGACCGAGGGGGCCAGGGGCGGGATGTCCGCCGCGTCCAGGTAAGGGTACAACGGCGCCCACGGACCATCGTCCGGTTTTTCAGGATACGTCGAGACCACCAGCAGGTTGGAGGCCCGTGTGGCGGCCACGTACAGCAGCCGGTGCTCCTCTGCCCGTTCGTGTCGGGCTTCGCGGGTTTCAAAGCCGGGGGTGCTCTCGTCATACCAGTTGAGGGGCGGGTGGGTGACCCGCTGGTAATGCCCTTCGCCCTGCACGACCGGCGCGACGAGCTCATCCGTCTCCCGTCGCACGTGACGGGTGATCGTATGGTTGTTGCCTCGACTGTACGGATCCGCTAAAAAGACGACCGGCGCCTGCAAGCCCTTGGCCTGGTGCACGTTCATGAGCCGCACGGCCTCCCCCCGCCCGGTTTCCAGAGTGAGCCCATCGACAGCCGTTTCGCCATCCAGGATTCGCTGGAGCTCCTCGGTCACCTCGGCCCAGTTGAGGCCCTGCGCCGACAGAGACTCCACGAGCGTGAGAATGCGAAGCACCGCCCCGGCCCGGAGCGAGGCGTCGGCCGCATCGGGGGGATGGGCCGCCCCGGCGAGCAGCCCAAACGCCTCCACAATACGCTCCACCGCCACCGACGGACGCGTCTCGCGGAGCCACGTGCGGGCCTCCCGAAGACGCGTGAAGGCCGGGCGGATCCGGTCCCGCACCGACGCGTCCAGGGCCTCCGCTACGCGTTGCGGGATGGGCTCATGGGCGCGATCAAACCGTCCGCCCGCCTCACGAAACCGGTAGAGGTCGTCGTCGCTGCACCCCACGAGGGTCCCCTTCAGGTACGCCACAACTGCCACGGGATCGTCCGGACGCAGGGCGCAGGTGAGCAGGTCCACCAGTGCCTTGAGCTCCGCGGAATCGCCCAGGTCTTCGCTTCCGGTGACCGTGTACGGAATGCCGTGGGCCGCCAGGGTTTCGGCGTAGATGGAAAGGCGGGTCTTGTTGCGCGTCAGAATCAGGAAGTCGTCGTACTGGGCTCCACCCGGAAAAACAGCGGCGTCGTCTCCATCCGGCCCATAGAAGGCATCATCCATCGCTCCCGCCATTGCCTTGCGAATGACGGTTGCAATCTGCTGAGCATTTGCCTCTGCAATGTCCCGTCCCCAGTTCCCCGACACCTTGTCGACCTCCAGGCGTCGCAGGGTGGTGCCGTCCCGCCCGTCGGGGCGCTGGGGGTCGAACGGTACATACTCCGCTTGCATGTCGCCACTCGTCGGCTCCGAAAAGATTGCCCCGAAGGCCCGATCACACCAATCACAGATGCGGCCCAGCGATCGGAAGTTTTTGGTTAGATCGACGGTTTCCCCACCAGCGGCTTCGATCAGCCGTCCAACGTCGTCGAACACCTCCTTGTCCGCCCGCCGAAAGCGGTAGATGGACTGCTTGTCGTCGCCCACAATGAAGAGGCTCCCGGGGCGGGGGCGGCAGGCCCGCCAGTCGGTTTGGGTGGGATCCCGACTCGTGAGGTAAAAGAGGATTTCGGCCTGCAGGGGATCGGTGTCCTGGAATTCGTCTACCAGCAGGCGACTGTACTGCTCGGCAAAATGGCGGCGGGCCTCCGGGTGGTCTCGGAGAAGATCGCGGGTGTGGAGCAAGAGGTCGTGAAACGTGAGCGCTCCCTGCTCCTGCCGCTGCTCCCGATAGGTGTGCACGGCGGGCCGGACGAAAGACACGACCTGAGCGTGCACGTAGGCCCGCCACTGCCGCAAGACTGGCTGAATGGTCGTGGCCACCAGGGCCGGAAGGGCGTCGTCGCGGAGGGTTTTGGCATCGCCCTTGGCCTCGCCCCAGTAGGTTACTTTGCATTTTCGGTTGGGCACCGTTCCGTCGCGCACCAGGTCGTCGAAGAGCGCCAGGAAGGCCGCCTGCTGTGCAGGGGTGTCGAGGGCCTGGTACTGAAGCATCTGTTCGGCCTTGTCAAACGCCCGCATGGTCTTGTCGCGCCCTTTTGGGAGCGGGTCGGGGCGCAGGTCCTGCCACTGCTCCAAGTGGGCCCGAACGGTCTCTACGGCCGCCTGCAGGTCGGGGACGCGCTCG
>JAWOAQ010000159.1:0-22575 GCA_046498495.1 Salinibacter sp.
CGAACAAGAACTGGCCCGCGACCTCGGATTCCTGGAAGCCTATACCATTGGCGTCGGCACCATGATCGGGGCGGGCATCTTCGTGCTCCCCGGCATCGTGGCGAACAATGCCGGACCGGCGGGCATGATTTCGTTTCTGATTGGGGGCGCGGTGTCGCTCCTCACGGCGCTGTCGCTTTCGGAACTGGCCACCGGCATGCCCAAGGCCGGCGGCAGCTACTACTACGTCAACACGGCCCTCGGCAGCTTCTTTGGGAGCATTGTGGGCTGGAGCATGTGGGCGGGCCTCATGTTTGCCACGGCCTTCTACATGCTTGGCTTCGGGCAGTATCTCACCTACTTCTTTCCGCTGGGCAGCACGGGCGTTGCCATCTCCGCGCTCGTGATGGCGGGCCTGCTCGTGGGGGTGAACTATCGGGGCGTGAAGGAGACCGGCTCGCTGCAGAACCTGATCGTCATTCTGCTGATCGGGTTCATTCTCGTCTTTCTGGCCTTCGGCGTCTTCAACATCGACTGGGGCACGTTCCGCCCGTTCAACCCGGAAGGGTGGGGCGCCGTCGCCTCCACGGCCGCGACCGTCTACGTCACCTTTATCGGCTTTGAGGTGATCGCCACCAGCGCTGAGGAGATTAAGGACCCGGGGCGCAACCTGCCGCTCTCGATGATTGCGTCGGTGCTTACGCCCACGGTGTTTTACGTGCTGGTGATGCTGGTGTCGACCGGCGTGCTGCCGGTGCCGGACCTGGCCGCGTCGAACATTCCGGTGGCCGACGTGGCGGAGCAGTACCTGGGCGTGTTTGGGGCGCTCATGATGGTGGTGGGGGCCGTGCTGGCCACCGTGTCCAGCGCCAACGCCTCGATCCTGTCGGCCGCTCGCGTCAACTTTGCGATGGGCCGGGACAAGATCCTGACGCCCTGGCTCAACAACATTCACCCGGACTACCGGACGCCCTACCGGGCCATTCTCGTGACGGGAGCCGTCATTCTCGGGCTCATTGCCCTCGGCGTCGGCATCGAGACGCTGGCCGACGTGGCGAGCTTTGCCTACCTGGTAACCTACGCCCTCGTCCACGTCGCCGTCTTCGTGATGCGGCGCGCGGAGCCGGAGGGATACGACCCGGACTTTATGCTGCCGGGGCTGGCGTATCCGATCGTCCCCATCCTGGGCTTTCTGTCCTGTATCGTCATCGTGGCGCAGATGCGGCCCATCGTCCTTATGGTGGGCGGCGTGATCCTTCTGGTGGGCGTGGCGTGGTACTTTGTGTATGCACGCACGCGGGCCGAGAAGCCGAGCCTGGTGGGCGAGGCCATCGCGGCGGAAGGGCGCGGCACCGCGCCCAGTGGGCGGTACCGCGTCGTCATCCCCATTGCCAATCCCGAGACCGAGCGCTTCCTCCTGCGCCTGGGGGCCGCCATTGCCTCCGGCCACGCCGGAAACGGCCAGAACGCCGAGCTGATCGCCGTCAGCGTGATCGAGGTGCCGCAGCAAACCTCCTTGGAGCAGGGCATCCAGTACGAAGAGGAGCGGGTGGAGCGCCAGCGCGAACTGCTCAAAAATGCCCGGGACATGGCTCAGGACCTGGGCGTGGGCATTCGGACGCGGGCCATCGTGGGGCGCAGCGTGGGCGACGCCGTGCTGAACGTGGTGGAGGAAGAGCGCGCCTCCCACGTTGTGCTCGGCTGGAGCGGAAAGCGCAAGCGGGTCGAGCATATTCTGGGCACCAACATCGATACGATCGTCGAGGAAACCTCCTGCGAACTGACGCTCGTGAAGAAGGGGCGAGACGAGAAGGTGGGAGACGTCGTGGCCCTGGTAGGAGAGGGGCCGTACACGCGCCTCGGTGCCCAGCGAGCGGATGAGTTTGCACAAAGCGACCCGGACGCTGCTCTGACTCTTCTCAACGTGCAGCGCCCGTCGGAGAATGGCGAGTACGACCCGAAAGAGGAGGGACGGGCCCTCATCGAGTCGGTGGCCAAGGAGGCCGGCATCGAGCAGGACTACACGGAGGAGGTGCTCGTCACCGACGACGACATCCGGGAGACGCTGCTCAACGCGACGACGGACTACGATACCATCTGCGTGGGGGCCACCCGCAGCACGGCCGTGGCGCAGGCCCTCTTTGGGTCCATCCCGGAGGAAATCGGCGAGAAGAGCGAGGGCACCGTGGCCCTCGCCCGCGGGGCGCTCTACAAGCCGCGGTCCGTGACGCAGGGCCTGGTCGACTGGTTGTCGACCTGACCGGCTGACGCTATGGCCACCGGAGAGATGTGCCCGCCCATGTCGCAGGCTCGATCGCATCCGCCGAACGCACTGCCATGAGCACGCCTGACCCCTCCGCTCCAACGAAGACGGAGCCGCAGGAACTCGAACGGACGCTCGGGCTTCTCCCGGCACTGGCCATCGGGACGGGGACGATGGTCGGAGCCGGCATCTTCGTGTTCCCGGGGCTCGCGGTCGGCAAGGCCGGGCCGGCGGCCATGATCTCCTTCGCCATCGGGGCCGTCATTGCCCTGCTGGTGGCCCTGCCCACGTCGGAGCTCGCCACGGCCATGCCCGAGAGCGGCGGGGGGTACTTTTTCGTCTCCCGCGCCCTCGGCACCCTCCTCGGCTGCATGGTGGGCATCGGGCAGTGGCTGGGCCTGATCTTCGCCTCGGCGTTCTACCTGATCGGGTTCGGCCACTACCTGTCCGACCTGGTCCGCGAACTGGGGGTCACCCTTCCCCTTCCTGTGGTGGGCCTGGCCCTTGGAATGGGCATTCTCCTGACGGGCATCAGCGTCACGGGGACGGAGAACACGGGCGACCTGCAGAACTGGATCGTGGGGAGCCTGCTCGCCATCCTCGTGGGCTTTCTCGGCCACGGCGGGCTGGACGCGCTCGGCATCTTCGGCCGCCGGCAGACCCCGGAGGCATTCGTTCCGTACGGCACCCTGCCCATCTTTACCACCGCGGCGCTGGTGTTTACCTCCTACCTCGGCTTCGTGCAAATTGCCACCGTGGCGGGGGAGATCAAAGCCCCGAGCCGAAACCTGCCCCGGTCGATGATCGGAAGCGTGCTGCTCGTGGGAACGCTCTACGTGCTCACGATCTTTATCAGCACCAGCCTGTTGGGGAGCGAGCAGCTGGCAGCGATGGGCGAGACGGCCGTCGTGAACGTGGGGCGCAGCATCGCCGGTACGTTTGGCACCGCGGCCCTTCTGGGCGGGGGGCTGCTCGCCACGCTGTCGAGCGCCAACGCCTCCATCCTGAGTGCCTCCCGGTCCATCTACGCCCTGAGCCGGGACGATCTTGTGCCCGATCAGGTCGAGCGCATCAACCGGCGGTACCGAACGCCGCACGTGGCGCTGCTCTTGACCGGGGGGATCATCGTGGCCCTCATTCTCTTCGGGCGCGTCGAGGTCCTGGCCGAGGTCGCCTCGCTGCTGCACCTCTTCATGTACGGCCTCATCTGCGTGGCCCTCCTCGTTCTGCGCTGGACGAATCCGGGCGGGTACCAGCCCACCTTTCGATGCCCCGGGTATCCGGTCGTGCCCGTCCTCGGCGCCCTCACGAGCTTCGGGCTCGTGGGATTTATGAATCCACTGTCGATTGCAATCGGGGGCGGGATCCTGCTCGCTACGGCGGGATGGTACCTGTACTATGCGCGCACTGTCACCATCTCTGAGATCTCATCATGATGGACTCGTCCCCCGCTCCCGCCTCCATTCTCGTCGACCTCGAGCTGCCGGAGCCGGCCCCCCTTCCGTCGGAGCTCGTCCGCGTGCTGTCGTCCCTCCGGGTGGTCCTCCTCGGGTGGTTTTCGGTGCCGGAGCAGACGAGCCCGGCCCAGGCGCGGGACCAGTTCGGCGCCGAGGCCGAGAACACGCTCGACGCGGCGGCCCGGCGGTTCGAGGAGGCCGGGGCCGAGGTCACCACGCGTCTCGTGTTCACGGGCGACGAGCTCGACACCATTCGTCGGGTGAGCATGGAGGAGTCCTGCGACGCCGTGCTGATTCCCGGCCCGGTGGAGCAGCTGCGCCGCGTCCTCGTGCCGCTGCGCGGCATCCAGAACGTCCGGGAGATCGCGCCCTTTGTCGCCGACCTCTGTCAGGACGGCACCGCGACGGTGACCCTCCTCCACATTCTCGAAGCGGGTGAAACGGCCGCCTCCTCGCGCGAGGACGTGCTGGCGCCCGCCGCAGAGATGATGCGGGGCTCTGGCATCAAGGCGGACCTGCTGGAACTCGAGTCCGTGGCCGCCGACAGCCCGGCCGACACCATCGTGGAGTGGGCCGGCGAGCACGACCTTGTCGTGCTGGGCGAGACCGAGCCCTCGGTCCGGGAGATCCTCTTCGGCACGGTGCCGGAACAGATTGTCGAACAGACCAACACTCCGGTCATCGTCGTGCGGCACGAAGACGAGGACGTGACCGCCGCCGAACAGGCGATGGGAGCGAGTTCTTCCTGAGAAGGCACCAGAAGAGGCAGGCGCTCGTATGCCGGACACAACCGCGGAATCGTGCCGACGGCTCTCCATCCGCGCACTTCAATTCTTGCCCTCCATGCTGACTCTTTTCCCGCGCCGCCGCCTGCTCCTCCTGTTCGCAATCGTGTTGCTGGCGTCGTATGGGGGGGCATGTGAGCCATCCGGTCCCGCCGAGCCAAACGTGGATCCGCCCTCCTCTCACCTCGACAGCCTTTCGATATCCTCCTCTGCACCAGCAGACCAGGGTGCCCCTACGAAGCGCGTTCGGAGCCAGACGCTGTACGTACCGGCCTACTCACACATCTACATCCGGGACGCCCAGCGCTCGATGAATCTCGCCACGACACTTAGCATCCGTAACACGAGCCCGAACCGCCCTCTCGTCCTATCCACCATCGACTACTACGATAGCAACGGCGAGCACGTACGGGCCTACCTGGACACAACTCGCACCCTTGGACCGCTCGCCTCGACCTACGTCGTGGTGGAGACGGACGACATCCGGGGCGGCGTGGGGGCCAACTTCATCCTGCGGTGGCACGCGGATCGCCCGGTCTCGCCGCCCGTTGTGGAAACGGTCATGATTACCGGTGCCAACACGCAGGGCATCTCGTTCCGGTCCACCGCCCGCGTATTGCGTGAGGATCAGCCCCCCGCGGATACGGCCGAACAACGTTCCGCCCCAGACTCCTGAGTCCCGCCGGACCAGCGCCCTCCTTTTCCGCGCCTTCGCCCCCCGCCTCCAATGCCCGCAACCACCACCCAGCGCTCCACGACAGCTACCTCCCCCCTCGTCACCGCCGCCCTATGTCTCGCTCTCGCAGCATTCTCCCTTGCACCGGTCAGTTGCGGCACCGAGTCGGACGATCCCTCAGGTGAGGAGACCTCCCAGGCGGAGGAGGCAGACTCCAACCGTGCCATTCTTCTCAACATCGGCATTGAGGACGAGACGAGCGATCGCCCCCTGTCCGACGCGTTTGTCATCGAACCCCCCAGTGGGGAGCGCTGGGCACCGGGCGTTTTGGACGGCGGCGGAGCGACGAAGGCCTTCGAGAAGCATCCCATTGGCGAAACGCGCACGCTGCGCCTCTATCCGGAAGGGAAAGACGGGCACGCGCTCGAGGTGCCGATCACGATGAAGCCGGCCATGTCGTCGGCCCTGGCCAGTTCGCGAACGGACATCTTCGTCTACGACGATAGCATCGTGGTCTCCGGCCCCGCCGTACCCGACAAAGAGATCGTTTTCGACCGGGAATGACCCCACCCAGGACGTGGCTGGCGCCATTTACCGGAAAAAACGCTCCTCGAAGCGATGGACATCGTTGCTCGTTCCCACGACAACAAGCCGGTCGTCGTCTCGAAACACGAACTCCGTCGGATCGAGCGACGTGATTACGTCGCCATCGCGGATCGCCGCAACTACGGTGCACCCGGTCTCATCCCGGACGTCGGCCTCCGCAAGGGTCTGCCCGGCCAGGCGCCCGGCCTCAAGGCGCACCACGTCGATCTTCATTTGAAAGGATAGCACGTCCTCGTCCGCCAGAATGGTCTCGGCCATCATGCGCCCGCTGATCATGGCCAGCGACTGGACGTAGTCCGCCCCGGCCCGGTAGATCTTCCGCTCGTTGGCTTCTTGATTGGCACGAGCGACGATGTGGGCATCGGGGTTGGCGTTCCGTGCGATGAGCGTGGCAAACAGGGCGGTCGTGTCGTCGTCGATGTCGATGATAACGGCATCGGCCGTCCCGATGTCGGCCGTCTCGTAGACCTCGGGGTTCCGGGCATCCCCCACGACGTCCACGTTGGGACGGTCTTTGCTGTCGATAATTGTCAACTGGGCCCTCGTGTCCGCCAGCACGTCGACCGCGGCCTTCCCGGACCGGCCGTACCCAATGACCACAACCCGTTGTTGGGTGCGCGACCGGAACGTGGTGCTCTCGTCCTGTCGAAGCGTTTGGACCGCGTCGGGCGCGCCCGACACCAGAAGACGCGTGTTGCAGTCCACAAGGGTCTTTGGCCCGATGGGGCTCTCGAAGATGCCGTCGAACCAGGCCCCAAGGACGTCGATCCCATATCGTTCGCGCAGGCGGAGCTGCTCGATCGTTTGATCGCAAAGCGAACTTCCCTCTTCCACATCGACCTCCGCAACCTCGAGGTGTTCGCCAATCTCGATCGCGGGGTCCTCGACCATCGGCAACAGGAACGGAATCTCCCGGGCGAGGCCCTTCCCGAGGAGTTGACGGGGAAAGAGAACGTGGTCGGCCCCGGCCATCCAGTGGTACGGTTCGAGCGTTTCGTCGTCAATGACGCTTACCGTTTGGATCGTGTCGCTGAGCTCGCGGGCCGCAAGAATGACACTCGTATCGACATCGTCCTGCCCGTCGACCACCAGCGCCGAGGCGGCAGGGAGGGCGGCGCGCTTCAAGGCCTCGACGGACTCCGGATCGCCGTGGACGACCGGGGATCCGTCCGCGTACAGCGCCTTGGCCCGGTCGCGACTGGGCTCAAGAATGACGTAGCTGCGGCCTCGAGCCTCCAGCTCTTCGATGAGCGCCTCAATGCGAGATGTGTAGGGCGCCAGCACAACGTGCCCCTTCCCGGAAAACATCTCCGGCGGACGCTGCTCAAAGGCGTCTCGAAGCACCGGGACGACAAACAGGGGCAGCGCGAGGAAGACGAACAGCACCCCCGTCAGATTCATGATGAGAATCAGGGCGTTCATCTGCGGGCTGGACCAGGGCGCGTGTCCCCCAAAGCCCGCCGTGGTGATCGCCTCGATCACCACTTGCAGCGCCTGAATGAAAAGCACCGACTGATCCTCGTATGCCCACATGCCCCACTGGTACACGAAGGAGTACGAGAGAAGCGTAGCGACCACAATCCCTGTCGCCCGCAGGACGCGTCGCTGCCAGTCGTTCATACTATTCATGCACTTGAGGGCCAATGCGAAACCGTCAGCCGAATGCGTGTACGGATGTCACAGCCTACTCGGTCTCCTCCGCCGTCGCACTGGCCATCTCCGCCACCGCCTCGATGGCCTCGTCGGTCCCTGCCAGGATCAGGGTGTCGGTGCGGCGGAGCGTGTCGTCCGGATCGGGGGGGACGATCATCTCGTCGACGGTCGTGTCGTGGATTGCGACCACCGACACGTTGTACGTCGCCCGCACGTCGAGCTCGCGGAGCGTGTGGCCGCGCCACTCCTCGGGCACCACCAGCTCCTGAATGCTAAGGTCCCGTCCCATCCGCACAAAGTTGACGACGCCCTTCTCCGAGATGCGGCTGGCCAGGTTGTGGCCAGAGTGCTGCTCCGGAAAGACCGTCTCGGTCACCCCAAGCTGCCGCATGATGCGGGCGTGGTTGTCGGAGATCACCTTCACGTAGACCGTCTCCACCCCCAGGTCCTGCAGCGCCATCGTCGACAGGATGCTCGCCGTAATGTCGTCGCCGGTGCTCACAACGGCGGCGTCGGCCTCCTCGGCCCCAATTTCCTCCAGCATGGCCCTCTCGCGCCCATCGCCTACCGCGGCCCGGGAGCAGTGCGGGGCAATGTCGTCGACGGCCGTCTCGTCGGTGTCCACGGCAATCACGTCGTGGCCGTGGCTGTAGAGCGCCTCGGCGACGCTCGATCCAAAGTTGCCGAGGCCCACAATGACAAATCGATCCATGAGAAGCAGACGTACAGTGTAAAAACAGAAGAGAGTCGAAGGAGACGGAGGCCGGCAGCGCTACAAGGATTTCGTATTGCGTGTTGCGTGGCGCAGTATACGACAAAATCCGAAAGCGTCTTCAAACGCTCGAATTCCTGTCATTTTGAGAAGCGGAGCGACGAAAGGGCCAGATGGTCATCCCGTGGAAATCTCTTTGAATCAGGCGGAAACGGAAATAATCGGCATCCCTTTCAGACTCGCTTCCGCTTCATTCAAAGAGATCCTTCGCTATCGCTCAGGATGACGCGCTCGAATACGGGGCCCGATACTGCTGTGAAGGTTCGTTTGGTTTTTGTCATGTGCAGAAGTTACGTGAAGGCATGGTCTTTCGAGGCAGAAATACGAAATACGCACGACGCAATACGCACGACGCACTACGCAGTATACCTGCCCTTGAGCATCAGCACAACCGAATGAGAGATGCATTTCGCCGCAATCACAGGCAGGCTCATCATCCGATGGACACATCCTCGTAGGCGTACCGGAAGCCGCCCTTGATGCGCTTCGGCTGGCGGGCCATCGCCGCCACAAACGTGAGGGTGCCTACGCGCCCGATGAACATAAGGACGACCGTCAACAGGCGCCCCGGATCCGTCAGATCTCCGGTTGCGCCCATCGACAGCCCCACCGTGTTGAAGGCGCTGATCGCCTCGAACATGTAGGTGAGGAAGGGCGACGCCGCGGCCGCAACGCCGTCGGCAAACTCTGTCACGCTGAAGAGAAAGATGCCGAGGGTGACGATGCCGAACCCTACGACAAAGAGACTCATGGACTTCTGGAGCGTTGCTTCCGGAATGGTACGCCCGGAGATGCTCGTGGTGGGGCTTCCCTGCAGCCGCGACCAGGCCAGAAGGCCGAGCAGTGCAAACGTGGTTGTTTTGAGGCCCCCCGCCGTGGAGCCGGGCGAGCCGCCGATCATCATGAAGACAATCGTCAGAAAGTTCGTCTCCGTCTCCACCTGTGCGTAGTCGATGGTGTTAAAGCCGGCGGTCCGCGGTGTGATGCTGGCGAAGAGGCCATTCACGAGCCGCTCGCCGAGAGACATCCCCGCCAGCGTGTTGTGCCACTCGAACGACGTGAAGGCCACCCATCCGCCCACGATCAGCAGTGCGGTGGTGCCCAGCACGATCTGCGAGTGGACCGAGAGGCGAAAGCGGTCTTTTTCCTGTCGCTTGCGCCGCCAGAGGTTCATCTCCTCCAGGGTTAGGAAGCCGAGGCCGCCCAGCACGATGAGCCCCATCACGACTGTCAGGAGCGGAAGGTTAGATTGAAAGCCGGCCAGCGAGGTGGTAAATGTCGAAAAGCCCGCGTTGCAGAAGGCACTGACGGTGTGAAAGATCGAGTGCCATACAGCTCCGCCCCACCCGAAGCGGGGGACCCACGAGGCGTAGAGCAGCACGCCCCCAATCAGTTCGGCCGCGAACGTGAAGCGCACGATGGCCCACGTGAGGGCCATATAGTCGATGTCGTTTACCACGCTGCTCTCGCCGCCGGCCAGCATTTCCTGCCGAATGGACAGGCGCTGGCCGAGCGCCGCGATAATGACGGACGTAAACGTGATGATGCCCAGGCCCCCGAGCTGGATGAGGAGCAGGATGTACGCCTGGCCCCAGGTTGTGAAGTACTCCGCCGTGTCCACCACGATGAGGCCCGTCACGCAGACGGCACTCGTGGCCGTGAAGAGGGCGTCCACCCAGGTGAGCGGCTGATCGGTGTAGAGGCCCGGCAGCACCATGAACCCGACCGTCCCGAGAAGAATCAGCGTGAGGAACGACCCGACGAACAGCTGGGGCGGCGTGAGCGACCGCCACCACGACCAGAGGGAATGCTGAACTCGTGATAGGAGGGCGGCTGGGGAGGTGCGATTCATCGGGCGCCGACCGGCGGGAAAGAGCGTGGACTTCGGATGCAGAACGAAGGGGCAGGTGCACGTGCAACCGTGCGCTGAGGATAGAGCGATCGCATGCTAAGAGTTTCCTTTCCGATGCGAATACTTCCCCCTTGTTGCTTGACGACGCGATCCAACACGTATGGACGAGAGGACCGGGGGCGTATGACCCGCTCGGGCGAGAGGAAACAGAAGACATCTCCGGCCAAGGGGACGTTCTCCTGGGGTCTTGTATAGGGCGTTCCCTCGTCTTGTCGTGGGATGAGACCCTATTTGTGCGCTCAAAACTGAACGCCTGTCCCAATAGCGACTACAAGGACTGCACATCATTTGTAGATTCATTGAACAGGAGGTCCATCATGTACGAACACATTCTCTATCCTACAGACGGAAGTACCGGGGCGGAGGCCGCCCTTGCGCATTGTCGCACCCTGGCCGAGACGTACGGGGCCACCGTGCATGTGCTGTACGTGGTCGAACGGCTCGAGCCTCATGGCCTTGGCGGCGACGTGGAGGTACACAGCCGCAGCGGAATGGTTGGCGATCCAAAGGGAGAAGAGGCGGGAATGGTCGGCAGTCGAAAAAAACGCGATGAGGTCCGAGCAGACATCGAGGAGCACGCGACGTCCCTGGTCGAGGACGTTGCGGGTCAGTTCGGCGACATTCAGACGAAGACGGCTGTCCGGACAGGCCCGCCCTACAAGGCCATTCTCGACTACGTGGAGTCACACGCCATCGATCTCATTCTGATGGGCACGCACGGCAGAACAGGGCTGGACCGCTACCTGCTCGGGAGCGTCACCGAAAAGGTCGTCCGAATGTCCGACGTGCCCGTGATGACGGTTCGGCACAGCGACGCGTAGTCTCAACTCTCCGCTTTCTGGACGAAAAGCCGCCCTCCAATACAGGCGGGCACATGGGGGCTTCGGTCCTTCAATCTCAAACGCTAAGTGCAATCGATTTTCAGTTTGTGGATTGCAATGGGTCGTCGGATCCACCGACCTCTTCGTTCTTCGAGAGTGGGGGCGGAAAAGGCCGTTTTCGCTGGATCTGTGGAGATTTCTCCACTCCGAGCGCCTGTTGGCGCTCTCCGGTCGAAATGACGGCATGCCCCAAATTGTCGATTGACGTTACTTAGCGTTGCCCGGAACGGCTACGTGATGGCACAGACGTCTGACGGGTCCCCCTGGGCGGAGCGCCAAGAGGGTCGTCAGGGCGGCAGCGCCCTGCTTGTCAGAGAGAGGCGCAGGGGGCGCCGTGGTGTGGAGGTGGGAGCCGTCCATGTTGAGACGGCTACGAGCCGTCTGCGGTATAAAGAACTCCGTTGGGGCGGAAGGCGAACCAGGCAAAGGCGAAGTAATCGCCGTGTTCGATCCGCTCCAGCTGGGTGCCTTCCAGGGGGCCGCTCTGCGCGCGGCCCGTCACGGACCAGGTGCTGCCGGTGGCCTCGTCCGTAAAGTCTCCGTCCCCATCATATTGAAAGGTGAGCGTGCGGCCGTCGACCCGCCGGTCATACACACCAGTCGCGCCAATTTCCTTCGATTGATTTATTGTGCGGGCATCGAGGGCGGAGACCGCCCCGGGCGCGTGGAAGACGACCAGGGGGCGCCCGGCAACGGTGTCGTGGAGAACGTGTTGCTCCTGGGTCGTGGTACGCCGGTAGGCCTTGTGGGTGTCGTTCACAGTGACGGCCACGACCTTCTCCATCGGCGGCAGGCGCCCGTCGGTGGGGCCGTCGAGCATGAACGGTTGGGTCTCTACGTCGTCGTATCCGGCATACGGGTTGCGCCCGTAGGGACGCTGGTGCCCAGTCTCGCGGGAAAGCACCTCGGCATCGGGGTGGGCCGTGGCGAACTGGTCGAAGGAAAGAATCTGGGACGAGATCTTCCGGAGCGTATCGCCGGTCCGCGTGCCCACAATCGCCTCGCCGGTAAATTGCTGCCACAGCGTCTCGCTCCCGCGGTCGTACATCACGAGGTCGGAGTGGCGGAGCAGCCCCGAGACGCCGAACGACAGGGTCTCGCCCTCAACGCGTCGGTCGAAGACAAGGGCGCTGTAACAGAGCGGGCAAAATGTGACGGCCACGGGCGTGTCGCCGAGACGGTCGTTCACAATTTCGTGCCATGTGAGGATCTGGAGGGGGTAGGCTCGGGTGACGCCCTCGTGCGTAACGGCAATCACCGGCTCCTGCGGATCGATCCAGTCGTGGGCCTGATCAATCGACACGAAGGACGGATCGTCAATCGCGGGAATCTGGTCCTTCGACGGCCCGCCCGATTTGAGGCTGGCGAGGTCGATGGTGTGCTGGCGCCAGTCCGTGTCGAACTGCTGGAGGGCCTGCGGGGCGCCATCGGGGAGGGACTGCGCGACGGCAGGCGACACCGAAAACGCAGAGAGGCCTGCGACCAAGACCAGCACGGTCAGCGTGCGAACCGGAGCGTGAAGCATAGCGTGTTCCTGGGAGCGAGGAGCATCCTGCGAGAGTCCTCCGGGAAGGCCCGGTGGGCATTGTTAGAGACGCAAGATCAGGTCGCGTTACGGCCGGGCCGTGTGACAGCATCGTAACACAGATCAGGGGAGAGACACCCAGAAGGGCGAATGTGCGAGCGGAAGGGGCCGGTGTCCGCTCCAGGATTCCTCACGTACTCCCCTCCTTAAGCGCCCTGCTGTCATGACGATGCTCCGTGCACTATCGCCCCATGCCCACTGGCTGCTCCGCCTCGCTCTCGGAAGTGTCTTTCTTTACCACGGCCTCACCAAGTTTCCCGCCCTCGGGGGGCTCGCGGAGATGATGGGCATGCCGGTCTTCATGGTGGGGGTGCTCGCCACGGTTGAAACCGTCGGGGCCCTATTTGTGCTCGTAGGGGGGGCGGGCTGGGACTGGATGACGCGCCTCGGCGGCCTGCTGATTGCGCCTACGATGCTCGGGGCCATCTTTATGGTTCACCTTCAACACGGATGGAATTCCGTAAACATGGGCTCGGGCAATATGGGCCGCGGCATGGAATTTCAGTTCGTGTTGCTCATGTTGGCCCTGTTCTTTCTGCTGGTCGGCAACGCGTCGCTCATCTCCGAAGACGAGTAGCCGAGACGACTGATCGGGCGAATGGGAGGCCTCGGCCGGTCCGGAGGAGACTCGGAGAGGGAGTTAGTAGTCGTAGCCGGTGGCCTCCGCCTCAGTGACCTCTACGCCCAGCCCGGTGGCCAGCCGATTCACGAAGTTGAAGTAGCTCGTGATGAGGGCGATGTCGAGCACGTCGCGGTCCGACCATCCGGCGTCGCGGAGATGCTTTACGTCGGCTTCGGTCGGATCGCCGGGCTCGGCGGTGAGGGCGACGGCGAAGTCGCAGGCCGCCCGGAGTTTGGGGGACAGGTCGTCCAGCGAAGAGGAGTCGGCGGCCAGTTGCTCCACGCGTGGCTCGTCCCAGTACGCGGCCAGCGCCTCGGCGTGGTGGCGCACGCAGTATTCGCAGTCGTTGGCGGCGGAGACGACCACGGCGAGGGCCTCGCGCTCGGCCCGGTTCAGGTTTGATCGGCCAAACAGCAGCGTCTGATAGAGATCCACGTGGTCGCGGAGGGCGTCGGGGTTCAGGCTGTGGGCCTGCAGGATGTTGGCGACGCCGCCGCGAGCCCCGGCAATCTCGTCGTAGATCTCGGCGAGTTCACCGTCGGCGTCGTTGGGGGCAATGGTGTCGATCCAGGCCATGGTAGGGGGAGGGTAGAGGGTGAAGGGGAGAGGGGGGCTGTGGGGCCGCCGCAGTCATTCCGGTACGAAAGACTTCGTTTTGTTACGACGAAGTGGCGACCTGCAGCGAGGAGAGGCGGTCGGCAAGGTAGGTCTCCGTAATGAGCTGGCCGATGTTGAGGGCGGAGGTGGCGGCGGGGGAGGCGGCGTTGACGACGTTTACCACGCGGTCGGTTTCCATGATGAGGAAGTCGTCTTCGAGCGAGCCGTCGGGGTGGAGGGCCTGGGCGCGCACCCCGGCCCGTGATTTGACGACGTCGTCCATCTGCAGCTCGGGGATCAGGTGGCGGGCGGCCTGCAGGTAGACCCGCTTGCTCATCGACTGCAGCAGTTCGCGGACGCCCTTTTTCCAGTGCCGGGCCGACAGTTTCTGGAAGCCGGGATAGGTAAGAATCTCCCAGAGTTCGTTCCAGTCGACGTCCGTCAGGCGGTAGCCCTCTCGCGCGAATGATAGGACGGCACTCGGCCCGCACTCCACGCGTCCGTCCACCATCCGGGTAAAGTGGACGCCCAGGAACGGGAAGCTGGGGTCTGGGACCGGATAGATAAGATTGCGGCAGAGGTTGCGCCGCTCGGGCACCAGCTCGTAATACTCACCGCGAAACGGCACGATCTGCACGTCGAGGTTTTCCTGTCCACTCATCTGGGCGATTCGGTCGGCGTAGAGGCCGGCGCAGTTGACGGCGTGCCGGGCGGTCACGTCCCCCGCGGTGCTCACGACCCGCACGTGATCGGCCTCTGTGTGCAGGTCGAGCACCTCGGCGCCGGTGCGAATCGTGTGGCCCCGCTCGCGGAGCCGGTCGGCCAGGGCCGTTGCCACGCCGGGATAATCCACAATGCCGGCCCCCGGCACGTGCAGCGCCGCCACGCCGCGGACGTGCGGCTCGATCTCGTGGAGACGGGCCGGCCCGATCCGGGTGCATTCGACATCGTTCGCCCGGCCTTTCTCCTGAATGCGGTCGAGTTCCGGGATCTCCGGCTCCTCGGCGGCGACCACGACCTTCCCGCACATTTCGTAGTCGACCTCTTCGCGCTCACAGAATGCAACCAGCGCGCGCTTGCCCTCGCGGCAGTTTTTGGCCTTTCGGGAGCCGGGTGCGTAGAAGACGCCGGAGTGGATGACGCCGGAATTGTGGCTGGTCTGGTGGGCCGCTACTGCGTCCTCTTTTTCGAGGACGGCAACCGAACAGTCCGGATAGGCCTCGGTGAGGCGGTACGCCGTGGCGAGGCCGACAATGCCGCCTCCGATGATTGCGACGTCGTAGGAAGGCATGCGTTGCGCTGAGGAGTGGAGGGAAAATAAGCGAGACACCGTGTCGGGGGGCAGGGGCGAACGGAGCGTCGTCCGGGAAAGGGGCCGTCTCGATCTCCGCCGCCGTGCTCGTGCCGCAGGGAATCTCGATACAGAGTGCAAGGGGGATCGATGATACCAGCCCATCACGGCCGCCCGGGGCGGGATCGGCGTGGGGCGGCGAATTATACTCGAACCACCCACTCAACGGAGGCATTTGGCGGATGGGTCCACCGAAACGAGAGGCGCAGGCGTCAGGATGTTCGGAAAGAAACAGTGCGTGGAGCGGTGAATTCCGGAGGTCCCTTGGCCTTTCCCTTTTCCGCGTCGTGATGCCCGCTGTTCGCGTTGTGCGCCTTGCTGTGGTCGGCCTGATCGGGGCCGCGTTCCTGGTTGGGGGATGCGCGGAGCCCAACTCGTCAGGACTGGATGCACGTTCGGTCCCGAGTGAGACGGAGATGGGGGCGGAGCCCCCGGTGTTTGACGTGCAGTCCGTGACGCTTGATGCCCGCAACCCGCCCGAGCCCGGCCTGCTGCCCCACCTGCGTGCCCTCGGCGTCACGCACCTGACGCTCGTTTCGTTTGGGTGGCAGCGGGCGGTCGATGATCCCCGGGTGCGCGTTGACACGTCCGACGGCTGGTACAGCGAGTCGCACCGTGGCATCCGTACGCTCGCCACCCGGGCGGACTCGCTGGGGATGGACGTCATCCTAAAGCCGCACCTCTGGGTGGGCGGATACGATGAGACACAGGATCGGAGCGACATCGGCTTCGAGACCGAGGCCGAGTGGCGGCGCTGGACGGCGGACTACCGCCGCTTCCTCATGACGTACGCCCGGCTGGCCAATGAGGTGGACGCTGCCGTGCTGGTGTTGGGGACCGAACTCACCCGCGCGGCCCGCGAGCGCCCCGCCTTCTGGCGCGCCCTGGCCGATTCGGCCCGCACCGTGTACGACGGCGACCTCACCTATGCCGCCAACTGGCACGAAAGCTACGACCAGATTCCCTTCTGGGACGCGCTCGACTACGTGGGCGTGCAGGCCTACTTCCCGCTGACCGAGGTGGACGATCCGCCGCTCGATACCCTTCAGGCCGGCTGGCAACGGCATCGGGACGCCCTGGCCCGGGTGCACCGCCGCACTGGCAAGCCTGTCCTCTTGACTGAGCTTGGGTACCGGAGCGCGTCCTCCGCCGCTGAAGCCCCCTGGCGCTGGCCCGAGGAAGACCCCGAGGTCCCCGTTGACCCGACCCTGCAGGCCCGCTGCTACCGCGCCTTCTTCTCAACGCTGGGCCGGGCCCCCTGGCTGGCCGGCGCCATCGTCTGGAAGTGGCGCCCCGCCGCCGAGGTCGAGCACCCGACGGGGTTTACACCGCAGGGCAAGCCGACCGAGCAGGTCCTGCGCCGCTGGTTTCGGGGCCCCGACTCGGACTCCGTCCGTTCGTCCCCGGCGGCCGCTCGATCATCGCTGCCCCTCATCACCACGCTGTTCTCCCATGATCTCTGAACTCTTCGACCCGGATGCCTGGGCGCCCGTCGACGGCTTCGACTTCGACGACATCACCTACCACCGCGCCATCGACCACGGCACGGTCCGCATCGCGTTCGACCGGCCCGAGGTGCTCAACGCCTTCCGCCCGCCGACGGTGGACGAGCTCTACCAGGCCCTCGACCACGCCCGCCAGAGCCCGGACGTGGGGTGCGTTCTCCTGACGGGGAACGGCCCCTCGGAAAAACACGGCAAGTGGGCGTTTTCGTCGGGCGGCGACCAGCGCATTCGGGGCAAAGACGGGTACCAGTACGAGGATGACGCGGGCGAGGCCGACACGAGCCGTCCGGGCCGCCTGCACATCCTGGAGGTGCAGCGTCTCATCCGGTTCATGCCCAAGGTGGTGATCGCCGTGGTGCCGGGGTGGGCCGTGGGCGGCGGGCACAGCCTGCACGTGGTCTGCGACCTCACGCTCGCCAGTCGTGAGCACGCCACCTTCAAGCAGACCGATCCTGACGTGGCCAGCTTCGACGGCGGCTTTGGGTCGGCCCTCCTGGCGCGGCAGGTGGGACAGAAGAAGGCGCGCGAGATCTTTTTTCTCGGCAAAAATTACTCCGCGGCGGAGGCCGTGGAGATGGGCATGGCCAACGAGGCGGTGCCGCACGACGACCTCGAAGCGACGGCGCTCGACTGGGCGGAGACCATCAACGGCAAGAGCCCCACGGCCATCCGCATGCTCAAGTACGCCTTCAACATGGTGGACGATGGGATGGTGGGGCAGCAGGTCTTTGCCGGGGAGGCCACGCGCCTGGCCTATATGACCGACGAGGCGCAGGAGGGGCGCGATGCGTTCCTGGAGGGCCGCGACCCGGACTGGAGCGACGTGCCCTGGCACTACTGAGCGCGGGAGGGACCGGTAAGCGCGGGAGGGACCGGTGCCCGTCACGATGCCCAGATTGGATTGACGGCGTCTCGGTGCATTTGCTGGAATGGAGGGGCCGGCGGTTGTTTTGAACCCGATCTGGGGATTAGCTTACGGGCCGGTCTTTCCCGACCGGCGCCCCCTTCGCGGTTTGTTTCTATCCTCTTGTCTCGATGACTACGTCACGTTTTTCTTTTCGTATCGACGGTCCCTGCAATGGTCGGGTCGCCTTTCTTCGGGGAGGAGTCCTTACGGGTTTGTTCCTCGCCGCAACGTGGCTGCTCGCCCCTCCCGCCGTCGCGCAGGAGGACGCCGGCGCGGAGCCCCAGGCGGTGGGCGGGCCCGGTTCCGCCAACTACGAACTCGCCGCCCGCTTCGCGCCCTACAAGCTCGAGGACATGGCGTACGATCTCACTGTGGATCCGCAATGGATTGAGGGGACCGACCGGTTCTGGTACAGTTTTGAGACAAGAGAGGGCACGCGCTACTGGATTGTTGATCCCCAGGAGGGCACCCAGCGCGAACTGTTTGACCGCGACCGGCTGGCGGCCGAGCTCACCCGCATCACGCAGGATCCGTGGGACGCCGAACACCTGCCGATCGAGAACATCCGGTTTGTTGACGAGACCACCCTCGAGTTCGATGTCCCCTCCTCGCAGGACGTAGAAGACGACGCGAGGACTGACGTCGAGGAAGAACAGCAGAAGCAGAATGGAGAGGGGGTCGACGAGGCCGAGGAGTCAGAACAGAAGGTCTTCCACTTCGAGTACGACGTCACGACGCAAACGCTGCGGGAGCTCGATGATTACGAGGAGCCGGACGATCACCCGGACTGGGCCAGCGTGTCCCCCGATGGCGAAACCGTCGTCTTTGCCCGCAACGACGACCTCTGGGCAATGGACGGCGAGGCGTATGAGAAGGTGCTGGACGCCCGGCGGGGCGAGGACGGGGACGACGCGGAGGCGGCCGTCGACTCCCTCGACCTCGACGAGACGCGTCTCACGGAGGATGGGGAAACGTACTACAGCTACGCGGCGAACAACAACGGCCGCGGCACCACCGACGGCGAGAAGCGCGAGGCCCTGGACGAGCGTACCGAAGCGGACATTTCCTGGGCGAAGGACTCCCGCCGGTTTGCCCTCGTCCGCGAGGACCTGCGCGCCGCGGAAGAACTTTGGGTCGTCCACTCGACCGGCAACGAGCGGCCTGAGCTGGAGACGTACAAGTATCCCATGCCGGGGGAGGACAGTGTCGGCACCGACGAACTCGTGATCTACGACCTGGAGGCGCGGGAGAAGACGCGGGTTCAGGACACAAGCTGGACCGATGCCTCCCTGTCGATCATCGACGACCGGCAGTTTGATTATCCGGGCGCCGAGGAGCCCGATCGGCGCCTCTGGCTCTCCGACGAGTCCGACGCGCTCTGGTACGAACGCCACAGCCGGGACCGTACGGAGGCCGACCTCCGCGTGGCCGATGCGGAGACGGGCGAGGTCGAGCGCACCGTCGTGGAGGAGCGGTTCAATACCTACTTCCACACCCAGCGCCCCGAGTTGCTGTCGAATGGTGACGTGCTCTGGCTCTCCGAGCGCGATGGCTGGTCGCACCTCTACCGTTACGGGCCGGATGGTACCGTCAAGGAGCAGCTAACCGAGGGCGCCTGGCACGTTGACGGCGTGGAGGCGGTGGACGAGGACAACGGCGTCGTGTATGTCTCCGGCAACGCCCGGGAGGACGGGGAGGACCCCTACTACGACCATCTCTACCGAGTGGCCCTAGATGGCTCCGGCGTCGAGCTGCTAAATCCCGGCGACGCCGACCACAGTGCAGAGATGAACGAGTCGGCTCAGTTCTTTGTCGATAACCACAGCCGCGTCGATACGACGCCCCAGTCGGTACTGCGGAATGCCGAGGGGGAGGTCGTGACGGAATTGCAGACGGCGGACCTGAGCGGGCTGGAGGAGGCGGGCTGGCAGATGCCCGAGCCCGTGGAAGTGACGGCCGCCGACGGCGTCACGGACCTCTACGGGGTGATGTACAAGCCCTTCGACTTTGACCCCGACAAGGAATACCCGGTCGTAACGTATGTCTATCCCGGACCGCAGACGGAGGCCGTCCCGAAGTCCTTTTCCATCGGGGGGGACGAGGTGGGCCTTGCCCAGCTCGGATTCATCGTGGTGGTGGCGGGGCACCGCGGGGGCCACCCCGATCGCTCGCGGTGGTACCACACCTACGGCTACGGCGACCTCCGCGACTACCCACTGGAGGACAAGAAGGCCACCATCGAGCAACTGGCGGCCCAGCACGACTACATCGATGGGGACCGGGTGGGCATCTATGGACACTCCGGCGGCGGTTTCCTGACGACGGCCGCGCTGCTGCAGTACCCGGACGTGTTCGACGTGGGCGTGGCGTCGTCCGGCAATCACGAGAACGATGTGTATAACCGCTGGTGGTCGGAGACGCACCACGGCGTGGAGCGTGTGGAGGACGACTCCGGGGAGGTGGCGTTCGACTTTTCAATCGACAAAAACTCAGAACTGGCCGGCAACCTGGAAGGAGACCTGTTGCTGACCACTGGCACAATCGACAATAATGTGCACCCGGCGAACACGTACCGGATGGCCCAGGCTCTCATCGAGGCCGGTAAGCGGTTCGACTTCTTCGTTTTCCCCGGGCAGCGCCACGGGTACGGCAGCATGGACGACTACTGGTTCTGGCTCCGGGCCGAGTACTTCGCCGAGCACCTTCTGAATGACGGTCGAGAACGGACGGATATCGTTCCCCTCCAGCAGGAGACACCGACCGATGATCGTCCCTAACGGCCTTGTACCAAAACACTGGAGCTGTAAAGAGGAAAAGGGTAAAAGAAGCAGCGCGATCCGTGCTGGGGGAGCGGATCATGGGATCTGTGTGTAATCCCACAGACGTTGCTTTCGGCTCCCGGGCCTGGTTCCTACGTTGGAGGCGGTATCTGTGCCGGGGAAGGCTCCCCGGCTACCGCTCCGCAGCATCTGTTGTCTCGCCGTCTCCGTATGTCCGTTTCGTCCGTCTCCGCCGCCAACCTCCCCGGCCTCGATCCCGCCGACGACTTCTCGTTCCGCGAGGGCCAGCGCGCCTTTCTCGCCAAACTCACGAAGGCCTACCAGGAAGGTCGCACCGATCACCTGGGCGTCTTCGTCCCCGGCTACGGCAAAACGTTGACGGCGCTCGCCTCCTTCGCCGTGGCCCGCGCCATGGGCGTGTGCGACTCGCTCGTGGTGTTCGTCCCCCGCAGCAACCTCCAGGAGCAGTACGCCGACGCCGACGAGATGGCGCGCATGCTCCGCTGGATTGGCGCGCCGCGCATGCCGTTCTGCGTCGCGGATGCGGACCGCGTGTTCGTCAAGAATCCCGACATCCCCATCGTCATCGCGACCTACCAGTACGCCTGCGGGCAATCGGGCAACCGCGACCTGCAGCGCTACTGCAACCAGGGAGCGCCGCTCTTCGTCCTCGACGAAATCCACCATCTGCCGGAGGAGGGCACCTGGTCGCAGGCGGTGGGGCGCCTGCCGTACGACTCGCTCATCGGCCTCTCCGGCACCCCCCTCCGCAGCGACGGCCAGCCCCTCTTCGGCGTCCCGCACGACGTGGAAACGACCGACGGGGGCCAGGAGCAACTCCACTACCGCGCCCTCCACGAGGTGAGCCTGCGCGACGCCCACGCGGAGGGCCAGATCCTGAAGCGCATCGAGGCGCACGTGATCGACTACACCATCACCATGGTGGAGGAGGACACCGGCGACGAGGTGGAGGTGAGCCTCAAGGAGCTGAAGAGCGAGGTCGGCCGCGACACGTCGCACCTCGATCGCTACTTTGCCCGCCGCAGCCTCCGCTTCCACGATGTGTATCTGGACACCCTGCTGGGGCCGGCCGTGGGGCGACTGCAGGAGAAGCGCGCCCGCCACATTGGCTCGGGGAGCGGGCGCAACCACCAGATGCTCGTCACCTGCATGAGCAACCGGCACGCCGCCGACGTCCTCGACTTCATGGAGCGGCGATACGGCTGGCTCACCACCACGCGCATCGGGCAGGACGTGCCGCGCGACGAGCGGGAGGAGCGCCTGGAGGCCTACCGCCAGGGCGAGGTGGACGTGATGGTGCAGGTGGACATGATTGGGGAGGGCACCGACATCAAAACCATCAGCGTCATTGCCAAGCTCGACCTCGTGAGCGCCCGCTCCAAGACGCTCCAGCAGATCTTCCGGGGCATGCGCTACTACGACGGATGGGACGAGCAGGCGAACGTGTGCGACGTGTTTACGTCCGGCGACCTCGGCCTCTCCCAGACGCTTGCCTGGATGACGCGGGAGGTGCAGGAGGGCCTGCGGCGCAGAAAAGAGGACGGCACGTCCCCCGAAAAGGCCGAACAGAACGATGATGCCTCTGAGTGGGCCCTAACGGGTGTCAACGAGGGTGAGATTGAGACGCACCGGTTGGAGCTGGAGAACGGCCCCAGCAACGCCAATCTCCAGGTAAAGCGCCAGCCGTTTGAGGCCCCCGATCCGGAGGCGCTGGACGTGTCGGCGCGGGAGGAGGAGCTCCGCAAAGAGTGCTCGGAGCTCGCCACGCAGGTTGCCTACGCCCTCCAAAACCGCGGGATGGATGTACACATGCGCGACGTGCACGCCCGTGCCAAGGACCGCTTCCGCAAAGCGCAGTCTGACATGAGCCTGGAGTTGCTCAAGCGTAAAAAACGGTGGCTCCAGCGCTGCCTCCGCAGCCGACGGCTGGTGTAAGCCGGTACGAAGCGGCCGGTCGCCGTCGATTCTTATCTGGTTTCTTGTAAATTCACATCCGTTCCCTGACGGTGAGCGACGGAAGGAGACCGATCCTCCTCAGAGATTGGCGTCCCGATCGGCCTTATCCCTCTATAAGAAAATAAATTTAACCATATCAGGCTTTTGAAAGAATAATTTGGTGTAAAAACGCTTCCAGCGACGAACCATTTGCCTGAATGGGCGACGGCAGATACCGTGAAAAAGACTCGGGCACGAGCCCGGGTCCGTTTCGCGTTTGTTTCTCAC
>JAWOAQ010000209.1:0-10702 GCA_046498495.1 Salinibacter sp.
CCTGCCCGTTGACGTTGCGGACCGCGCGGCCGGCCGTCTGGATGAGGGACGTTTCCGAGCGTAGGAAGCCCTGCTGGTCGGCGTCGAGGATGGCCACGAGCGAGACCTCCGGCAGGTCGAGGCCCTCGCGCAGCAGGTTCACGCCCACCAGCACGTCGTACTCGCCGAGGCGCAGCCCACGGATGATGTCGACGCGCTCCAGGGCATCGATGTCGGAGTGCATCCAGCGCACATCAACTCCGTAGCTGTCGAGGTAGTCGGCGAGGTCTTCGGTCATCCGCTTCGTGAGCGTCGTCACGAGCACCCGCTCGCCCTTCTCGCTTCGCCTGCGGATCTCCTCCATGAGATCGTCCACCTGGGTCTCCGTAGGTCGCACGTCGATCTCGGGGTCGGGGATGCCGGTGGGGCGCACCACCTGCTCCACGAACACGCCGCCGCTCTGCTCCAGTTCGTAGTCGGCGGGCGTGGCACTCATGTAAATGGTCTGCGGCGTCAGCTCCTCAAACTCCTCGAACGTGAGGGGACGATTGTCGAGGGCCGACGGCAGCCGAAAGCCGTGCTCCACCAGCTTCAGCTTGCGCGCGCGGTCGCCGTTGTACATGGCCCGCACCTGGGGAATGGTGACGTGGCTCTCATCCACCACCAGCAGGAAGTCGTCGGGAAAATAGTCGAGCAGGCAGTAGGGCCGCTCGCCCGGCTCGCGGCCGGTGAGGTGGCGACTGTAGTTCTCAATGCCGGAGCAGTAGCCCACCTCCTGCATCATCTCAATATCGAACATGGTGCGCTGCTCCAGGCGCTGGGCCTCCACCATCTTGCCCTCTTCGCGGAGCACGGCCAGGCGCCAGCGCAGCTCCTCCTTGATGTCCTCGATCGCAGTTTTGAGACGGTCCTCGGGCGTGACGAAGATCTGGCCCGGGTACAGCGTAAACTCCTCGATCTCCTCGATTTCGCGGCCGCTCTCCGGGTCGAAGAGGGCAAGCCGGTCGATCTCGTCGCCCCAGAACTCGACGCGGAGGGCCTCCTCTTCGCGGTAGGCGGGGAAGATGTCGACCACGTCGCCGCGGACCCGAAACGTCCCCGGCGCAAAGTCGATGTCGTTGCGCTCGTAGAAGAGGTCGATGAAGCGGCGCAGCAGATCGTTGCGCTCGACTTCCTTCCCTCGCTCGATGGGAAGGATCTCCTTCCGAAACTCCGCCGGCGAGCCGAGGCCGTAGATGCAGGAGACGCTGGCCACCACAATCACATCGTCACGCCCGCTCACCAGCTCGGAGGTGGCCCGCAGGCGCAGCCGCTCGATGCGGTCATTAATGGCCACGTCCTTCTCGATGTAGGTGTCGTTGGGGACGATGTACGACTCGGGCTGGTAGTAGTCGTAGTACGAGATGAAGTACTCGACGGCATTGTTGGGGAAGAACTGCTTGAGCTCCCCGTAAAGCTGCGCCGCCAGTGTCTTGTTGTGGCTCATCACGAGGGTGGGCTTGTTCACCTCCTCGATGACGTTTGCCACGGAGAACGTTTTGCCCGTCCCCGTTGCCCCAAGCAAGGTCTGGTGCTCATCGCCTCGCTCCACCCCCTCCACAAGCTCCTGGATGGCCTGGGGCTGGTCGCCCATCGGCTCAAAGTCGGAGACAAGCTGAAAGGCCTCGGGCGTCTGTGCAACCTCGGTCATGCGGAGCGGACAGTTTTTGAAGGCACAACAACGGCGTTGAATCCTCTTCTCTCCAGGGAGTTGCGCCAAAGACGTAAGACATTGGAGATGAATGCGCCTTCTCTTGCTCTCGGCGGTCCCTTCTCGCCCTTCTCCTAAAACTTTTCCAGCGTTGGTCGCGAAGTTTTAACCGTCTCCGGACATCCCGATGTCCTCCTCGGTGTTTCTTTTTTTGGAAGCGGTTCCAAAAAAGTCCTCCGATCGGTCCTTCCCATCTCCAGCCGCAGTATCATGACGACCTCCGCTCCTCGTTCGTCGCAGGCGACATCATCCCGGCAAGGGCCCGCGGCCCGGCTGCCCATCGAAACCCGGCCGGACGACCCCGATGCGCTGATACAAGCCCTTCAGGGCTGTTCGGCGGACGACCTTCGGCGGGCCCGCCGCCACTACCGACGCGCCCTTCGGGCCCTCACGGACGGTCGGTATTCCGCCCTGTCAGACGAAACCCGGCGGCGGTTGATCGGGCACATGCGGGAAGACCTGACGGCCCTGAATCGGGCCCTGGCCTCTACGTCGGCCTCCGCTCCGTCGGACAACCCCTCTTCGGTCCGCCCGTCTGGGCTCTGGTCATTTCTGCAGGCGCTGTGGTAGGCTGCGGCGACCGGGTCAGGGCCGGCCCGGCTGCAGAAGCACGAGGCCGCCCCGCTCGCCTCCCATCATGAGATCAAAGCGGCCGTCGCCGTCCAGGTCGCCCGTTACCGGGGTGGCGAGGCCTGGAATTCCGTCCTTCCGGACTCGGGTCGTGTCCCCAAAACGGGGCTCCGAGGCCGTCCCCTCATTTTGCAAGATGAACAGCCCCTCCTTGGCTCCTACAACGAGGTCACGCACGCCATCGCCGTCGAGGTCCCGAATCTCAGGCGAGGCACGCGCCCCCACGTCCACGTCCTCAAGCACGTCAGACACCCGGGTAAAGTCCGGTTCGTCGGCCGTACCGGTGTTGCGATAGAACTGGAGGGTGCCTCCCCCCGTCCCCACCACAAGGTCCGGCCGCCCGTTGCCCGTCAGGTCGCCGAGGGCCGGAGCCACGTGACTCTCTCCCGACACTTCCACGAGGGCCTCGTCGACGGGCTCAAACGTGCCATCGCCCGCGTTGCGATGGTACGCAATGCGTCCTTTCCACGTCCCCAGCAGCAGGTCGGCCGTCCCGTTGTCCGTCAGATCGCCGAGGGCCGGGGCGTAGTGGTACGCCGACGGAAGATCAAGCGCGCCGTCTCTCCGGTAGCGCGGATCCGCGTCCGTGCCCTCGTTTTTCAGGCGGTACACCACGGAGGTCTCGCCCCGCTTCGGATCAATTTTGTTGGCGAGCAGCAGGTCGGGGGCCCCGTCCCCGGTCACGTCCCCGAAGGCCGCATCGCTTTCGCTGCCCACATTTAGTCCCCCTGTAAACTGCCGGGTGCGAAGCCGGTAGCGCTCCCCGGTGTTTTCGTAGAAATAGAAGTTCTCAGCGAGGCTTTCGTTGGCATCCTGCGAGCCCCCGAGGACCCCGACGAAGAGGTCGAGGTGTCCGTTGCCGGTCCAGTCGGTGAGGGTTGGGGCGTTGTAGCCGCTCGTCCGGAGGGGATTGCCAGGCGGGAACGCCTCCGGCTCGCCGCTGAGGGACGGGTTGTCACACGAGCCGGTGTTTTCGATGAGGAGGAGGCCCGGCTCGAAGAAATCCCCCCAGAAAAGATCGGGGGCGTCGTCGTCGTTGATGTCGGCAAACGTGAGCGTGTTGGCCCCGTGCCGCAGCCCGACTTGCTGGTTGACAATCTCAATGCCTTCAAAGTCGTCGGTCACGTGGGCAAACTGCGGCATCCCCGCCGTGTCCGCCTCGGCTTCGTACCGGGTGATGGTGCCGTCGAGGCGGCCGAGGAACAGATCGAGCTGGCCGTCGCAGTCGATGTCCGTGACGTTGGGGATGTTTTGTCGATCCGAAAAGATCGCCGTCCCGTCCGGGGTGCGGAGCGAATCGGTAAACAGCTCGAACTGCGGGTCGGTCTCAGAACCGACGTTGCGGTACACGCGAAGGTGGCTGTAGCGCTGCTCGGCGAGAAGATCGGGGGTGCCATCCTGGTCAAGGTCGGCGAATCGGAACCATTCGCCCACGTCCAGCCCCTGATAGTCGTCGGTTCGCCACACGAGGCGCGAGGTGTCCCCTTCCGTCACGCGTTCGAAAAAAGTAATTTTCCCGGAGCGCTCCTGGAGAAACAGGTCCTCGTCCCCATCTCCATCGATATCCACAAACTGAGGGCGCGGGGTATTCAGGCCTCCGTAGAACGGGTTGCCAATGGGGCGGCCCGCAGAGTCCTGCACGACAACGTCCGGGGTTACGACTCGATAGTAATCATCCGGGAACCGAGGAGCGTCGTCCTCCTGGGTCGATTGGGACGCCCCTGCGCACCCGAGCAGCACGAGGGACAGTGCGCAGGCCCCAGCCGCAAGAACAAACAGGCGATGCATAGAAGCAGGTTGAGCTAACGAATCGCACGGCGGCGGGCCCGCTGAGCGGGCCCTTGCGGTGGTTTCCTATTCCATCGACCGGGCGCGTTGTCCCCCCACCGTGCCGATGCCGGAGGGGTAGGTTCCAACCTCGATGACCTTCACGATCTCGTTGGTATCGGTATCGATCACCGTGATGGTGCCAGCATCCGGATTGTCCCCCGTTGGGGTGTAGGTGCCCTCCCGGTTGTTGTTGGACACGAAGAGGTACTGGCCGTCCGGCGAGAGGGCCGTGCCGTGAGGCTGCGCGAGCCCGTCGCCTTCGATGGTCGCCGCAACGGTTCGCGCCTCCAGGTCCACAACGCTCACCGAGTGGGAGCCCTTGTTTGGAACGTAGGCCGTGTGGCCGTCGCTCGTGATGACGGGATGCCACGGCTGCTGGCCGACCTCGAGCGTGTCGGTCGTCGTAAGGGCCGGGGCGTCGCGGGCGTCAAACAGGAGCAGCTGACCGGTTCGCTGTCCCCCCGCGAGGAGCGTATGGCCGTCCGGCGTCATGGCAAACTGCACGAGCGTCTGCTGCTCGCCGCCGAGGCGGGTCAGTTCGGTCTCGCCCGTCTCCAGGTTCACGCCCATTAGCTGGTTGGTGGCAAGGCTGGCGACGAAGCCATACGTCCCATCATCGCCCACCACGAGGGAGTGCGGCCGGGGAAAGAACGTATCGACTTCCTCCTCGACCGTCATGCTGTCGCGGTTGAGAATCCCGATGCTCTGAGGGGGATCCACCGCGCTCATCGACCGGCCGGCGAGGAGGCGGTTGGAACGGCCCTGGAGGGCCATCAGGCCGGGGACCTCGAAGTCCGAAAGCTGGTCCACGAGCTCATTGTCCCGATTAAACTTCAGAATCGTGTTGTCCCCAATGAGCGTGACGTACCAGTAGGATCCGTCGGGGTCGGCCAGCACATGGTGGGGCTTGGCGTTCTCCGAAAACCCCATGCGCGTCAGATCGACCGTCTCCACCACCGAATGGGAGGCCATATCGATCACCGAGATGGTGGCCTCGCCCTGATTGCACACGTACAGGTTGGGCCCGGACGACTGGCCCATTGCCACGGGAGCGGCAAGAAGCACGAGGCCCAGGGATAGAAGCGCAACGAGACGACGCATAGATGGCAAGATGCAATTAGAACGGACAGCAAACACAGGAGGGCCGGGCGACACGGGGGCGCTCCGTACGCAGCGCCCCCGGCTCAGCGCCCTTGGAGACTTACAGCTCCTGCTCCGACTCCTTCAGGATGAAGAGCCCCTCGCCAATGCTCGATACCACAATCGTGCCACTCTCAAAGTACGGGTAGTTGCTCCAGGAGCCCGCAAAGGCGTCCCGGTTTTCCCCGAACGGCTCCGTGTCGAAGTGAGCGACCTCTTCCGGCTCCGCCGGATCGCTGATGTCAAGCACCCGGAGTCCGCTCAGGTAGTTCGCCTGGTACATCCGGTCCCCCCTCACGTAGAGGTTGTGGTCGATGCTCTCCTCCGACAGGAGCTTCTCATTGACGAGCTGGGGATTGTCGAGGTCCGACACGTCCCACACGAGGGTGCGGGTGCGGTCGACCTTGTCCTGCATCTCGTCCAGTTCATCGTTCTGGTAGAGGTAGCGGTGATCCTCCGAGAACCAGCCCTGGTGGACGTAGGCGTGATCGGGGTAGGACGCCGTCGCAATGGCCGTCGGGTTCTCCTTATCTTCCACGTCGGCAATGCTGATCGCCGTCTCGTTGTAGCCCACGCAGATCTCGCGGCCCTGGTACTCCTCATCCGGCCCCTCGTAGACGACGCACTGGGCATCGTGCGAGTATCCCGTCCCCGAGCGGCCCGTCGAGCGGTCGGCGAAGCAGCCCTCGAAGGTCGGGTTCGTCGGGTCTTCCAGGTCGAGCATATGGAGCCCCCCGCCGCAGGTGTTGCCGCCGCCACTGCTGCCTACGATGTAGCCGTAGCCCGTGTCGGTATTGATGACCATATTGTGGGCGCTGTGAATGCCCTCGTAAAGCTCCGTTTCCTCGAAGGTCTTCGGCATGGCCCCCGTGTCGACGTCGCGGAGCTGCGTAAGGTCAAAGATCTGCATGCCGTGCTCTCCGGCATTGTCGGCGACGATGTACGCGTGGTCCTTGTACACCTTAATGTCGCGCCAGGAGTTGACGCGGGCGCCCTCCGTCAGCGGAAGCTGGCCCACGTACACCGGATTCGTCGGATCACTCACGTCGACAAACGAGGTGCCGTCGGTGCGGCCAACAAGCGCGTATTCGGTGCCGGTCTCGGGATCGGTCCAGCCCCAGATGTCATTCAATTCAATTCCGCGTGCGCCGCCAATTTCATCGATCGGAAGGAAGGATTCCATGTCGATGCCCTGGCAGTCGAACGCTCCCGCCTGGCCATCGGCACAGTCCTGGGCCTCCCCGGTAACGGCCGTGAGCACCTCCTTGGCGTCTGGCATTAGAGGCGCGTCGGTGGTCCAGTTGCTGGCGTCCGTCGAGTAGACGGCCATCGTGCCGGCGTTGTAGTCATCGCCCGGCAGGCCGACCGCTACGGAGGATGCCCCCGCCGCGATGGTGCCAGCGAGCTGATTCCGCTCCTCGGCTGCCGGGTGGCGGACACGCGAGGTGCCCGACCAGGACCCGTCGACCTGCTCAAAGCGGTAAAGCGCCCCGGTTTGATCGTCCGCGCCGGGCGCCCCAACCCAGAGGTCCGACCCTGACGACGCAAGCGCCGCCCCAAAGAGGTGTCGTGCGCCCCCATCGAAGGGCAGCAGTCGTTCACCACCGGTCCACGAGCTGTCCTCCGCGCTGTACGTGTAGGCATGCACACTTCCAGTCGCGTCCAGGGCCCGCGGCGCCCCAACGAGCACCGTGTCGTCCATCCAGTGGAGGGCCGTTCCAAAGCGCGCGCTGCTACCGAGATTGGAGGCCTGAAGCGTCTGCGTCTCGGTCCAGGTGTCGCCATCGTGCTGGAACGCCACCACCGCCCCGCCGTCCTGGGAGGGTGCGCTTACGAGCAGATGCTCCGAGGAGGCCGCCAGGGCCGCCCCAAAGTCACTATCGGCATCCAGTTCCGCACTGCTCAGCACCGTTGTCTCCGACCACGATCCGTCCTGGCGCTCGTACACGTACACCGCCCCGGCGCTATCAGCGGCCTGGGCCGAGGCCTCCGCACTCACAAAGAGTCGATCCCCGTCCAGGGCCACGCTTCCACCGTACGACGCTGCACTATCGGCCGCGGCGGGGGCGAGACGGTCCGTTTCGGTCCAGGATCCGTCCTGACGACTGAAGACGTAGGCCGCGCCCGCCGACGGAGCACCTACGAGCACAGTTTCTTCGTGAGCGTCCAGCGACGCGCCGAAGCTGTCGCCCACAGAACCGTCATCGGCTTCTAGCGCCGTTTGCTGGGTCCACTCTCCGTCATCTCCCTGTCCAAAGACGTAGACCTGACCCGGCGTGTGAATGTTGTTCGGCTCCCCGGCAAAGATGTGGTCCCCCTCCATGTCGAGGGCCCGGCTAAACCCATTGACCTGGGCCGAGGACCCGTCTGCCGTGGACTGGGCCGCGGCGGGGAGCACGCCGGGCACCAAACAGAAGGCGAGCGCGAAGAGTAATAGTCGATTCATAGGGCGTGGGATCACGATCCGTAGCATGTGATGAAAATTCGAAGCCGGTTCGTTTTAGCTTATTCACGGAGAGGGGTTCCATTTTTTCTCCCTGCCACCTGCGGAATCCTGGCGGGTCCCTCTTGTACGGCCCGGGGCCCATCGGTCGGCCAGGCCGTTCCACCCACCGTCGCCCTACTCCTCCATCAACAGGTTGAGAAGGTGGATGAGGCGACGGCGGAGCTGACGGCGGTCTACGATCATATCCAGGAAACCATGCTCCAGCAAAAACTCCGACCGCTGGAACCCCTCCGGGAGGTCCGATCCGATGGTTTCCCGGATGACCCGAGGGCCGGCAAACCCAATCAGCGCCTCCGGCTCCGCGATGTGGATGTCCCCCAACATTGCAAACGAAGCGCTGACGCCTCCCGTCGTGGGGTGCGTGAAAATGGAAATGTACGGCAGTCCGGCCTCATCGAGACGCGTGAGATGAGCACTGGTTTTAGCCATCTGCATGAGGCTGAGGGCGCCTTCCATCATGCGGGCACCGCCGCTCTGCGCAATGGTGACAAGCGGCATGTCGTTCGTGTAGGCTCGCTCGATGGCCCGCGCGACGATTTCCCCCACCACCGACCCCATTGAGCCCCCAATGAAGCCGAAGTCCATGCCCGCCATCGACACGGGGTGGCCACCAATGGACCCGGTCGCGGCCTGTGCGGCCTCGTTTTGTCCCGTCTTTTCGCGTGCGGCCTCCAGACGCTGGGCGTAGGGCTTGCGGTCCTCAAAGTCGAGGGCATCGACCGAGCGGAGGTCGGTATCGTGAAGATCGTAGTCGCCCTCGTCGAAGAGGAAGTCGAAGTATTGCCGACTCTCCATGCCGAAGTGGTGCCCCGAGCCGGGGAAGACAAGCAGGTTTTCCTCCAGTTCACGGCGGTTTGTAATCTCACCGGTCTTGGGACACTTCACCCACTGTCCCTCCGGCATCTCGTTCTGTTCTTCTCGGGTGGTGCGAATGCCGGCCTTTTCACGACGAAACCAGGGCATGACGGTGTTGCGTTGCGACAATGAATGACGAATGCGGCGACGCCCGCGGCCCTCCACGCGGGTCCAGAAGAACCGAAACGAGAGGCGCAACGTCCAGATCCAACCGGTTACGCGAAGGGCGAGGGCGCCGGGGTCGCGTGCACGTCCTTCACGTAAAGCGGCTCGAACGACGCGCGGTCGTCCGGCCCGTGCGCCGCCAGGCGGGCGTGGCCCCGCCGCCCCACCCAAGCGGCCGAGGGCGGCACGTCGGCGGGAGCCAGGACGGTGACGGGCGCGTCGGCGCCGGACAGCGCTTCGCGGCTCTTCGCCCCTCCGTCCCCGACAACCCAGAGGCGCCCCTCCACGGCCCCCAGCCAGTCCAGGAGTTCACCCACCGGGAGCGCTGTGGTGTCGGCATGCGGGGCGACCCCATCGGGGCGGCACCGGTACGCCCCGGCGTACACCTCGTCGCGGCGGGCGTCGAGCAGGGCGACAACAACATCACCGGGCGCGGCCACGGGCTGCAGGCGGGCAGCGTAGGCATCCAGCGTGGGCACGCCGATCAGGGCGGCACCAGTGGACTGCGCCCAGCCTTTCGCCGTACTCACGCCGATGCGCAGACCGGTGTAGGAGCCCGGCCCCATCGACACGGCGACGGCATCGAGGCTCCCCCGATCCGCGGCGGCATGCTCCAGCACGTCTTCAATCAACGGCGTGAGCCGCGCCGCGTGGATGCGGGGACGATGCAAATGCGCCTGGGCTGCGATGGTGTCGTCCTGCAGCAGGGCCACGCCACACACTTCGGTTGCGGTTTCGAGGGCGAGAAGGGTCACCGGTACGGGGCAATGCCAGATCCAACAAAACGAAGAATGAGTGGCGTCTCTCCCGCTTGGATGCCGTCGGATCTCCCTCCATGACCCGTGCCCTACTCTCGGGGCAGACGACTATGTGTCCGAGAACTGGGGCCGCTTTTCGCCTGCCGGAACCGGCTCGTCGAGTCGATTCTCCGACGGGGGGAGGGGACACGCAAACTCAGGGTTGTAGGTGCAGGTGGGGTTGTACGCCCGGTTAAAGTCAACAACCACCGAGTCGCCCTCCGTGCGGGTCACGTCCACGTAGCGGCCGGCCTTGTAGGTCGAATCGGCGTTGGTGTCGTCGGCGAAGGGGAGCCAAAGGCGCCCGCGGGGATCGTCGCTCGTCCCCCGAAACACCACCAGTTCGTGCTCCCCCTCCGGCAG
Source organism: Salinibacter sp. (assembly GCA_046498495.1). Taxonomy (GTDB): domain Bacteria; phylum Bacteroidota; class Rhodothermia; order Rhodothermales; family Salinibacteraceae; genus Salinibacter. The sequence goes on from JAWOAQ010000209.1 coordinate 10,016, forward strand.
GGGTACCGATACGCGCCCCACGCGCAACTGAGCGGTGACGTCCCCGGTGCTTTCTGGAATCCACACGGTGTCCGGCGACGAGCGACGCTGGAGTTCCCCAACGTACCGGAATGTTGTGTCAACCGGGTAGTGGTCAAGGCCGCGGAATGCACTCTGACGATCCGGGGGCAGGACGCTACTTTCCTTGTCTCGCATCTGCATGTCGCGCTGCACGCGCTCCTGCATCACCTCCTGCTCGTATCCCGACGTGCCGGAGGATGCGCCTCCGCAGGCCACGAGCACGCACGCCAGAAGACCAAGCAGTCCGTTGCTCCAGACAGCCCTGAGCCCCACACGGTTCCTAATGGTTGACGCGGTCATTGTGGGTCGTTACTGCTGCCCGTATCGTGCGAACACCGACGTATCCCCCTCGGCCGTAAAACTCGTCACGGCGTAGGGCTCGACCCGATCTCCGCGCTCCATGCCCGGGGACCCAATCGGCATGTCCGGGACGCTAAGTCCACGCACCTGCGGGGTTGTCTCTAGGAGCCGCTTCACATCCTGCGCCGGCACGTGCCCCTCCACCACGGGCCCCTGGAAGACTATGCCTCTGCTATCAATGCCCTTTTCCCGGAACTGTCCCTGGCGGGCCTTCACGTACTCCTCCGCCTCCCTGCGTCTTTGCTCGGCTTCAATGATTATTGAATA
>JAWOAQ010000248.1:0-4307 GCA_046498495.1 Salinibacter sp.
CTCGGGCGCGAGCGTCGGCGACCAGTACGTGGGCGAAGACCTGAAGAAGGTGTTCGACCGCGCCCGCGCCGAGGCCGACGTGATGGACGACGAGTACGTGTCGACCGAGCACCTGCTGATTGGACTCATCGAGGGCACGAACGAGGTCGGGCAGGCCCTGCGCGACCAGGGGGCCTCGAAAGAGCACGTGATGGAGGTGCTCGAAGACGTGCGCGGTGGGCAGGGCGCCGACGATCCCCACGCTGAGAGTCGCTACGAGGCGCTCGACCGGTTCGCCCAGGACCTGAACGCGATGGCCCGGGAGGGCAACATCGATCCGGTGATCGGGCGCGAGCAGGAGATCCGCCGCGTGCTTCAGATCCTGAGCCGCCGCACGAAAAACAACCCGGTGCTCGTCGGCGAAGCGGGCGTCGGGAAAACGGCCATCGCCGAGGGCATCGCCACACGCATCGTGCAGGGCGACGTGCCCGAGTCGATGCAGTCGAAGCAGATCGTGGCGCTCGACATGGGCGCGCTGCTGGCCGGTTCCAAGTACCGCGGTGAATTTGAAGACCGACTCAAGGCCGTGGTGAACGAGGTCTCCGAGTCGGACGGTGAGATCGTCCTCTTTATCGACGAGCTGCACACGCTGGTCGGCGCCGGGGCGTCCGAGGGCGCGATGGACGCGGCCAACATTCTGAAGCCCGCCCTCGCCCGCGGCGAGCTGCGCGCCATCGGCGCAACGACGCTCGACGAGTTTCGCAAGCACATCGAGGACGACCGCGCCCTGGAACGCCGCTTCCAGAAGGTCCTTGTGGAGGAGCCGAGCGTGGAGGATACGATCTCGATTCTCCGTGGGCTCAAGGAGCGATATGAGGTGCACCACGGCGTGCGCATCAACGACAGCGCGCTCATCAGCGCCGCCGACCTCAGCGAGCGCTACATCACCGACCGCCAGCTCCCGGACAAGGCCATCGACCTGATTGACGAGTCGGCCGCCCGGCTGCGCATGGAGATCGACTCGATGCCCGCCGAGCTCGACCAGTTGGAGCGCGAAATCCGCCAGCTCGAAATTGAGCGCGAAGCGGTGAAGCGCGACGAGGGCGAGCAGGCCGAGAAGCTGGAGAACATCGACCGGCGCATCGCTGACCTCGAAGACGAGCGCGACGAGCTCAAGACGCGCTGGGCAGAGGAAAAGGATCTCATCCAGACCGTCCGCTCGGCGAAGGAGAAGATCGACGAACTGCGCGTGAAGGCCGAAAATCTGGAGCGCGAGGGCAAGTACGACGAAGTCGCCGAGATTCGCTACGGCGAGATTCCCGATCTGGAGAAGGAGGCCGAGGAGGCCAACGCGAAGCTCGAAGAGATTCAGGAGGACGGCGCGCTGCTGAAGGAAGAGGTCGGCAGCGAAGACATCGCCGAGATCGTCTCCAACTGGACCGGCATTCCGGTCTCGAAGATGCTGGAGAGCGAGCGGCAGAAGCTCCTGCGCATGGAGGAGGAGTTGTCGGAGCGCGTGGTGGGTCAGGACGAGGCCATCGAGGTGGTCTCGAACGCCGTCCGCCGCGGACGCACCGGCATGCAGGAGGGCGACCAGCCGATCGGCTCGTTCATCTTCCTGGGCACCACCGGCGTCGGTAAGACAGAACTCGCGAAGACGCTCGCGGAGTTCCTGTTCGACGACGAGAACGCGATGGTGCGCATCGACATGAGCGAGTACCAGGAGCGTCACACGGCCAGTCGCCTCATCGGTGCGGCGCCCGGCTACGTCGGCTACGAGGAGGGCGGCCAGCTCACCGAGGCAGTCCGCCGCAAGCCCTACTCCGTGGTGCTGCTCGACGAGATTGAGAAGGCGCACCCCGAGATCTTCAACGTGCTCCTGCAGGTGCTCGACGACGGGCGCCTCACCGACAACCAGGGGCGCACGGTGGACTTCACGAACACGATCATCATCATGACCTCGAACATGGGGTCTGACGTGATCTCGGAGCGGATGGACGAGGTCGACGGGCACCTGACAGAGGCTCAGCAGCAAGAGCTCGAAGGGGAGGTGCTCAAGATGTTGCGCCGCCAGGTGAAGCCGGAGTTCCTGAACCGCATCGACGACATCGTGATGTTCCGCTCGCTCAGCCGCGAGCACATCCGCGAGATCGTCGAGATCCAGTTCCGCCGCGTCCAGCGCCTGGCTGCGAAGAACCATGCCCTGACGCTCACGCTCAGCGACGACGCGAAGGACTGGCTCGCCGAGCGCGGCTACGACCCTGCCTTTGGCGCCCGTCCGCTGAAGCGCGTGATGAAGCGGCACGTGTCGAACGGGCTTTCGCAGGCACTCCTCGACGGCTCAATCGAGGACGGCGACACTGTCCGCATCGAACTGGCGGACGACGAGGAAGGGCTCACGTTTGAGTCCGTGACGCTCGCCGGGATCGAGGAAGCGGCCGAATCCGCCGAGGCGGGCGGGGACGGGGCCGCGGCCGTCGACGCCTAACCAGTCGATTGGACGTTCGGAGTCGTATTCTTCAGGCGCCGTCGCTTTCTGAGAGGGAGGCGGCGGCGCTGTGCTTTTTCGTGCGAGTCCGTCTGCGGAGACGCCGGTGGCACTAGGACATTCGATCCAGAAGTTCATGACGGTGATCCTGGGACCGTTCACCTTAAACAGTTCCCTGTCCACAATTCTCGTCGACCCATGACCTTTCGATCGGTATTTTCCGTCGTTCTCTTCTCTGTGTTCGCGGCGGTGCTCGTGGTGCCCGGGGGGGCCGAGGCGCAGGTCTGGACGAAGGTGAAGAAGAAGGCCAAGCAGACGGTCGAAAAGAAGGCGGAAGAGAAGACCGAAGACGCGGTGGAGGCCACCCTGGACGGCATGGAAAATGCCGTCGCGTGCGCCGTCACCGATAAGGCCTGCATCGAAGACGCCGAGGAGAGCGGAAAGACCGTCGTCATGACCGACGCGGATGGCGAGGTCATCCGCGACGAGGAGGGCACCCCCGTCACGGACCCGACCGTCGCGACGGCCCAGGCGGAGGAGGCACCGGGACCACAGGCCCCGGGCGAAGGAGTGTGGTCCAACTACGACTTCGTGCCCGGCGATCGCGTGCTCTTTGCCGACGACTTCTCGACCGAATACGTGGGCGACTTTCCGCGTCGCCTCACCTACGTTCGGGGCAACATGGAGGTCGTGGAGTGGAACGGCCGTCGCTTGATGCGAGGCACCGGCAACGATCAGTTCGTGATTCCCGTGCCGGACGGCCTCACGGAGCGGTACACAGTTGAGTTTGATCTCCACGACCCGGCAACGGAAAGCGGCACCACCATCATTCCGGTTACGCACGGCGACCCAGCGACCTACGACCGACGGAAGCACGACGGCCACTACATCAACGTGGGCAACTGGCGGGGATCAGGCATTTGGACAGAGGGGCGTCCGGTCTCCACCAACGACGTGGGGGAACTGGACGAGACCGTCGTCCCGATCCGGATGTCGGTAGACAAGGGGTACGTCAAAATCTACGCCCGCGAGCAGCGTGTGGCCAACGTCCCCCAGGTGCAGTTTCCGGAGGGGACCACGGGGCTCCTGTTTGCGATGGCGAGCAGGGTGGATCGCCCCATCTACCTGGGAAATCTGCGGGTGGCAACGGGGGGGCGCACCCGCATCTACGAGCAGCTGAGCGCCAAGGGGCGTGTGGTGACGCGTGGCATTTTGTTCAACACCGGCAGCGCCACGCTCAGCCCCGAGTCGACCCCCACTCTCGCGGACATCGGCCGCACGCTGCAGCAGCACGCCGATCTGCGGCTTCGCATCGAAGGCCACACCGACAACACGGGCACGCCCGACGGGAACCAGCGGCTGAGCGAGCAGCGGGCCGAGGCGGTCCGGGCGTTCCTGATGGCGGCGTACGACGTGCCGGCCGACCGGCTGGTGGCAGAGGGGAAGGGCCAAAGCGTCCCGGCCGCGTCGAACGAGACGGAGGAAGGACGGCAGACGAACCGGCGCGTGGAACTGGTGCGAATGTAGCGGAGCGCTGCGAGGCGTGCGTCCAGTTCTCTTTTTCCCTCCGGTGCTCCGATTCGTTCGTCCTGACGTCCCATCTCCGATCCCTTCGCGCGCTCCGCCTCCGCACCACACGCACATCCCCGAGGCGGTTTCGACTCTCACGTCCGGCTTGGGGTCCGCACGGGCCTACCAGGGCACGATGAGTACCAGGAGTAGGCGGTTCCGAGCATGGAGGGAGAGGACGGCTCCCGCGATCCCGCACGCTCTGGTGGGCACGTCGACTGAGTGTAACGTCTTATCGAAGCTCCCTCTCGGAGCAGAGGGGCGGTGCAAC
>JAWOAQ010000145.1:0-7700 GCA_046498495.1 Salinibacter sp.
CGCCGTCCTGCCGGACCTGAAAGCGGCCCTCCGCGACGCCCCGGAGGCCGTCCTGCAGGCCCCCACCGGCGCCGGCAAGACGACGCGCGTTCCCCCGGCGCTGCTGGGCGAGGATTGGCTGGGCGACCAGAACATCATCATGTTGGAGCCGCGGCGGCTGGCGGCCCGGTCCGCCGCGCGGTTTATGGCGAAACAGCTCGGCGAAGCGGCCGGCCAGACGGTGGGCTATCGGGTTCGCATGGACACGCAGGTAAGCGACCAGACCCGGATCGAGGTCGTCACCGAAGGGGTGCTCACGCGCATGCTGCAGGACGATCCCGCACTGGGGGGTGTGGGGGCCGTTCTGTTTGACGAGTTTCACGAGCGCAACCTGCAGGCGGATCTCGGCCTTGCCCTCACGCTTCAGGCCCGCGATCTCTTTCGGCCTGCGCTGCGCGTGCTGGTGATGAGTGCGACGCTTGACACCGGCCCCATTGCAGAGCTGTTGGACGCCCCCCTCATTGAGAGCCAAGGCCGTAGCTACCCGGTCGACCTCCACTATCGGGACCGTCCCGTAAAAGATCGCATCGAGCCTGCTGTGGCCTCGACGGTGCAGGATGCGCTGGGGGGGACGGACGGGGACGTGCTCGTCTTTCTGCCCGGCGCGGGCGAGATTCGCCGCGTGAAGTCGCGCCTGGAGGATAACGTGCCCGCCGACGTGGATCTGTACCCCCTCTTCGGCAACCTTCCGCCCGAGGAGCAGGACCGGGCGATCGCCCCCAGTCCGGCAGGGCGACGCAAAGTGGTTCTTGCAACGGACATCGCGGAGACGAGCCTCACCATTGAAGGCGTCCGCGTGGTGGTGGACAGCGGCCTCCGCCGCGCCCCCCGCTTCGACGCCGCCGCCGGCATGACCCGCCTCGAAACGGTCAAGATCTCCCAGGCCTCCGCCGACCAGCGCACGGGTCGCGCCGGGCGCGTGGCCCCGGGCGTGTGCCACCGCCTCTGGACCGAACGCACGCAGCACCACCTCGACCGCCACACGCCGCCGGAGATCGAGAACGCCGATCTCGCGCCCCTCGCCCTGGAACTGGCCGCGTGGGGCACGCCCGATCCCTCGGACCTGCGCTGGCTCGACGCGCCGCCCGCCGATGCCTATGAGCGCGCCCAGTCGCTTCTGCGCCGCCTGGAGGCCGTCAGCGACGACGGCACCATGACCGACCACGGGCGCGAGATGGCGCGTCTGGGATTGCATCCGCGCCTCGCCCACATGCTCATCAATGCCCAGACCCTCGGGCACGGCGCGCTGGCGTGCGACCTGGCCGCTCTCCTCAGCGAGCGCGACATCTTCAAGGGACAGGGCGAGGCGCCCGACGTGGACCTGCGCCTCCGCCTCGAAGCGCTCCGTCGCCTCCGCCGCGGCGACCGCCCCACCCCCAACCACGCTCGTTCCTACGTCGTCCCCTACGGCGCCGTGGGGCACGTCCGTACGACCGCCGACCACTGGCGGTCCAAAATTGGCGTGTCGCACGAGGAAGAAGGTGACATTGAGGCCTGCGGGCTTCTCACCGCCTTCGCCTACCCGGACCGCATCGCGCAACGCATCGGCGGCCAAAGCGGACGCTTCCGCCTCCGCAACGGCCAAGTGGCCGAACTGCCGAATCCACAACTGCTCTCGGACGCCGATTTTCTCGTGGCCGCTCACGTGGACGGGCGGCGGCAGACGAACCGCATCTTCCTGGCCGCGCCCATCGACGAGGCGGACATCATCGATTACTTCGGCGACCAAATCACCCCGACGACGGACGTGGCGTGGGACTCTGAGGCACAACGGGTCCGCGCCCGGCAACGGGAGGAACTGGGCGCCCTCGTTCTCAAAGACGGGCCGATCGAAACCCCCGACCCGACGGCGATGGCCGAAGCAATGGTTGCGGGCGTGCGTGAGCATGGGCTCGGCCTGCTCCCGTGGACCGACCACGCCCGCCAGCTCCAGCACCGCATCCAGTTTCTACACCGTCACCTGGGGAACGACTGGCCCGACGTGCGGAACGAGGCGCTGCTCGATTCCCTCGACGACTGGCTCCTGCCCCACGTCTACGACATGAAGCGGGCCGATGACCTGCAGCGGCTCAACCTGCCCCAGATCCTGCGCGACCTCCTGACCTATGACCAGCGGGATCGGCTGGCGTCGTGGGCGCCCACCCACATTGCGGTCCCCAGCGGATTTGACCGTCCCATCGACTACTCCGACCCCGAAACCCCGGTCCTCGCGGTGCGCCTGCAGGAACTGTTCGGGCAAACCGAGACGCCGCGCATTGCCGGGGGCCGAGTGCCCCTCACCCTTCACCTGCTCTCGCCGGCCCAGCGCCCCGTCCAGATCACGCAGGACCTGGAGGGCTTCTGGGAGGACACCTACTTCGACGTCAGAAAGGACATGCGCGGCCGCTACCCGAAACACTACTGGCCGGAGAATCCCCTTCAGGCCACGGCAACCCACACGACGAAGGCGCAGATGGAGGCGGACGTGTGATGGCGAGCAGGCCCGTTGCGGAGCCGGGGGCGTGACGGCACCGCTTGACTGTCTCATCCAGCGGTCGTCTTTTGCGTACGTGCCGCCCCGTTGATCCGCTTCGCCGCTGCTGTGCCTTCATCTCCTCCGCCCCCGCCGCCGGTCGGTATCGACGTTGGCGGCACGTTTACCGACTTCGTACAGGTGACCAACGAGGGGCTTCAGGTCCACAAGGAGCCAACCACTGCTCCGCAGCACCGAGCGGTTGACGCTGGGCTGACCGCGCTGGCCGTTGCCTCCCACGCCCCAATCGTCCACGGCACGACGGTCGCCACCAATGCGCTTTTGGAACGAAACGGCGCCCGCACGGCCCTGGTGACAACGGAGGGAACGGCCGACGTGCTGGCCATTGGCCGGCAGAATCGCCCCGCCCTCTACGACCTGCAGCCGTCGCGCCCGCCGCCCCTGGTCCCGAAGGCCCGCCGCCATGAGGTCCCCGAGCGCCTGGATGCAGCGGGAGCCGTCGTGACGCCCCTCGACGAGGCAGCGGCGCGACGCGTGGCCCAGACGTTGGTTGAGCAGGAGGTCGAAAGCGTGGCGGTGGTGTTTCTGCATGCGTACCGAAATCCCGAGCACGAAGCCCGCGTGGCCGCGATTTTGCGAGACGACGGCCTCGACGCTCCGATCACCCTCAGTAGCGAGTTGCTCCCCGAGTATCGGGAATACGAGCGCACGGCGACCACCGTCGTCAATGCCTACGTGCGTCCGCCGGTCGAGCGCTATCTCTCGCAACTGGGGGACACGGTGGGGCGCCGATCCCTCCGCGTCATGCAGTCGAATGGAGGAACCATATCCCCCGAGGTGGCCGGGGAGGAGGCCGCTCGATTGGCCTTGAGCGGCCCAGCAGGCGGCGTGGTGGGGGCGCTGGGGGTGGCCCGTCGCGCACTTGACACCGACCGCCCGCGCCTCATGACGCTCGACATGGGCGGCACCAGTGCCGACGTGGCCCTCTGCGACGGCGATGTGCCCCGCACGGCCGAACATGAGATTGCAGGGGTGCCGCTGCGCCTGCCGTCGGTCGATCTCCACACCGTGGGGGCCGGGGGCGGCAGCATGGCCCGCGTGGACGCCGGCGGGAGCCTACGGGTGGGGCCGCAGAGCGCCGGGGCCGAGCCGGGGCCGGTCTGCTACGGACGAGGCGGCACCGCGCCCACTGTCACCGACGCGCACGTCGTCCTGGGCCGTCTCCAGCCGGACCGCCTGCTTGGCGGAAGTGACACCCTCGATGCGGCGCCCGACGCAGCCCATGATGCGGTCGCGGCACTGGGAGAAGAGGTCGGTCTGTCGCCGGAGGAAGCCGCGCTGGGCATCCTCCGGGTGGCAACCGCCAGGATGGAACGGGCGCTCCGGCGCATATCGATCGAGCGGGGGTACGATCCGCGCAATTACACGCTCGTTCCCTTCGGGGGCGCCGGCCCGCTCCACGGCCCGGCCCTGGCCGCGGCGCTTGGCATCAAACACCTCCTCGTCCCGCCGTCGCCCGGCGTGCTCAGTGCCCTCGGCCTCCTCATGGCCGACGTGGTCTACGACACCAGCCGGGCCGTCCTCGCCGATGCCTCGGGGCTGGCCGCGGATCCGGGGCCTCTCCGCAACGCGGCCGCGGCGGCGGAGCAGGAGGTGCACACCGTACTGGATGAGCGCGAGGACCTCACGGTCACGTGGGAACTTGACCTCCGCTACGCCGGCCAAAGCTACGAGCTAAGCGTCCCGGCCGCCACTCCCTTCGACGCGCAGGCGATCCACAATGCGACCGAGGCCTTTCACGAACGGCACCGCCAGCGCTACGGCCACGCCAACCCGGAGGAACCGGTCAAGGTCGTGGCGCTTCGGGCACGGGGGAGCATCACGACCGATCCACTGTCGCTGCCCCGGGAGCCGGAAACCAACCGTCCCCGTGCCGACGCACAGATCGGCACGCGCCCCGTGTGGTTTGACGCCGAGGGCCCGATCGATACGCCAACGTACCGACGGGCCGACCTCCACCACGGGCACGCCCTCGACGGCCCGGCCGTCCTCCAGCAGTACGATACAACGATCGTCGTGCCGCCGGACTGGCACGCACATGTGGATGGAAAGCGTAACGTGTGGATGGAGCGGTGAAAAAAGTCTCCTCCCCTTGACGAATTGGGAGCAACAGAAGCTTACGATTCAACCGTTGCCTCCCACGACCCAAGTTAACGCGTCACCGTGACCCGACGGGTTTCTGTTTTCCCGTCGGCCCGCAGGCGCAGGAAGTACACGCCGCTGGCAAGGTCCTCCGTCGAGAGCGTAAAGGTTTGCGTCTCCTCTGCCGGAGCGGTGCCCTGATGGATGGTTTTCACGCGCTGCCCGAGCGTATTGTACAGACTGAGCCGTGCCTCGGAGCGGTCCTTTACGGCAAACGAGAGCGTCGCCTGACTCTGTGCCGGGTTAGGCGCCGGTGCGTCCAGGCGCACCGCGTCCTGCATTTTAAGCTCCACATCCACCGGATCGAGGACATGCTCGGTGCCGTCTCGGTCGGTCTGTTTGAGACGGAAAGCGTGGGTGCCAGACGGCAAATCTTCGGCCGTATACCGGTAGGAGGTTGCGTTGTCGGTCGTGCCCCCCTCGGCCTTCGATTCAAGTGTGCCGAGGGGGGACCAGTCGGCCATGTCGGAGCTGCCCTCCGGGCGTCGGTGTTGAATCTCAAATTCGGCGTTGTTTCGTTCCGAGGCCGTCGTCCACCGGAGCTCCACGGCGTCTTGCTTGGTCTGGGTGGCCTTAAAGGAGGCGAGTTCGACGGGAAGGGGATCATCTTCGCTTCCCAATGTCCACCGGCTAAAGGACCCGATCCCCCCGAGCGTCACTGTATTGGCCGAGGCATCGCGGCTATCCTGTCCTTCCTCGCTCCAGGAGGAGCCCCCGTCGGTCGATTGAAAAAACTCGAGGGCCGACTCCGAACGGCCGTTGAGTTCCGCGTCGGCGTAGGAGAAGGTGAGTTCGGCGTCGAGACCGTCGTTGTTTTGGGACGGGCTCACGTCGTAGAAGCGCTTGATGGATTCGCTCCCGGAACCGTCCGTCTGAACGGTGTGGCCCCGGGTGACGGTCACGTCTCCGAGGTCTTCGGAGGCGGTAATCCGAAGGCCGAGCCCGGCCGGATCGGCCGCGGAGGGGGCATACAGGGGACGGGTCGCCTCCAGGCGGCCGCCGGTTACGCGACCCCCGGACGCTTCCACGAGCTGGGCGGAGCTCCCGGCCGAGCCAAAGTCCATGGTTGCTCCTTCCAGGTGGACAGTCCCTCCGCTTCGTACCTCGAGGGTGGTGTTGTCTGAGATGTCGACGGTCTGGGACAGAGCCGAAAGGGGGGCGCCCAGACCAATGAATAGCAGGACGGAAAAAAGGGAGCAGAGAATGAGTCGGTCAGACATCATCACGCAAGCGATCAATGTAGGAAACGTGCGGAGGGAGGCGGGCTATTTTGGGCCGCGGCGCCAGAACAGGCTTCCTACCAATCCCAGTCCGAGCAGGAGCGCAAGACCCCACGGTCCCGTCCCGCCGGCCAGGGTTTGGTCGGACTGGTCGGCCTCAAGGGACGCGAGTCGGTCTTTGATGTCCTCGTTCTCGGCCTTCAGGTCCGAAATGATCTCTTGCTGACGAGAGAGTTCGGCGTCCCTCTGGTCGATCTCTTCCTGCTGTTCCTGCACGCCCTTCAGCAGCACGGCCGAGAGCTTCGGGTAGGCGACCGACAGGGTGCCGTCGGACCCCTCGCTCACGAGTTCGGGAAATTCGTCCTGGACCTCCTGCGCGATAACGCCAATCTGCTCGCCGGACGGGTGGGTTCCCTCGTCTTTGAACTGAAAGCGCACCGGGCGAATGTCGGCGAGGGCCTTGAGCGTGCCGTCGCCCAGCGACTCAACGCCGGTCTTGAGGCGGCGGTCGGAGTTTTCGGTCAGGCTACCCGCGATTTCGAGGTTGCCATACTCGTCGAGCACAAAAGCATCCTCTCTGGTGTCACAGCCGGTTGCGTTCCCTCCACCGTTCCCAACGACGAAAAGGGTATTGTCCGAGGACGTATTGCTACTGTTGCATTGGCCCGTAGAAAAGGAGTGGCTTGTTGCTGCTACGGTATAGTTTCCATGGGCTACGGAGTAAAACCCACTGGCTTCTGTGTCATTTCCAAACGCGGCCGAATAACTCCCGCTGGCTACGGCACCATTACCAATTGCGAGGGAGTTAAGCCCACTGGCCTCAGTTTCTCTCCCCAGGGCCGTTGCACCTGGTTCACTAGCGAGTGTAGACCTCCCAAGGGCAATCGAGTGGGTGCCAATTTCACTCGCATCCCACTGTCCGGACGCTTCGCCAGCCCGGAAAGCAGCCTTTTCGGGGTACCATAGCATTCGCTCGCCGTCGCCCTCCACCAGAATTGAATCATTTTCTGTTCCGTCGTCGACCAGCGTGCCCGAGACAACGAATCCTCCGTTATGGGATACCTCCAGCCGGCGGTCGTCTTGCCCATTTTCTATTGTGGTGATCGGGGTTTGGGCCAGGGCAGGTCCGGCGAGAAGACCCAGGCCCAGCAACAGGAGCACAACTGTGCTCATCCGGGTTACGGGGGCCAGTACAACCATCAATTTGAGACTGAATCGAAGCATAGCACAATAATGTGGTGAACGAAGCGGAGTATTCGTGTGAGTCCTTGTGTGGGTTCTATATATATGCGAGAAATCGGAAGAGGAGAGGTCATAGGGCGTTCTTCCCACCAGTGGGGCAACCGTATGCGACCCCGAGTCGCCGAGTCCGGAGGCCAAGCCGTGCTCGTGAGATGGGGGAACCTCGCGGTTGTCCTCGGGCGTTCTGGTAAACCCAGAGCCGCAGGGCATTTCTTGGCCGTGCGACTCGTCAGATGTGAGGCCGCTGGGGCGCCGTGGAGAACGAGGCCCGATCCGCTCCTGCTGTGAGCAGTTCTCTTCATGCCATGCCCGACGCCGAGACTGGCGATGGGCGACAATGGAGGAATGCAACGCATAGAAGCGGACACAGACATAAACGAAACATACTTCGTGCCGATTAAGGACTGTCGCAAAATCATTGATGCTTGCGACAAAATCTTGGCGACTAAAAACGATCCGTTTTATGCGCAAAACATATACGACAAGGAGTAAAATATGACTATCGTGATACGACCTCAGATGCA
>JAWOAQ010000231.1:0-12649 GCA_046498495.1 Salinibacter sp.
TCATCTTTGATGAATCGTCCAACTGTTTCTAACCAGATATAGGTACCGTCAGCGCACCGATATCGGTATTCAACTTTTTGGTTATCATCGAGACTGAATAGAAAATCATTGAATACTGATGATATTTCGGGCAAATCATCAGGGTGGATAAATTCCAGAACATTTTTTCCAATCAACTGTTCCAGATCATATTTTAATATTTTGTGGGAAGCGCCAAGAAATGTGAAATTACCTTTCATGTCAGTCAACGAGACAAGGTCGAACATATTATCCGTGATATTCTGTAGGAGTTGTGTCTTTTCTTTGAGAGCCTCTTCCGCCCGCTTACGCTCGGTAATATCATGAAAGATACAGTGGGTCTGCTGAAAGTCATCTTTATGATCTCTGCTTATCTTACCGGTCAAAGAAACCAGAATGAAATCCCCATTTTTTTTGACCATTTCGAACTCGGCCCCTAATATTTCACCAATGGACTTGAACCTGGAAAAATTTTCTTTGAAATGATGTCGCCAGTCAGGGTGTATAAAATCTGCAAAGGATTTGCCAATGACCTCTTCTTTGTCATATCCGAGGGTATCCAGCCAGTTTTGGTTGACAGTAATATAATGTCCATTTTCATCCAGTGATTGATAGCCGAGGGAGGCTTTTTCGTAAACCCGCAACATTTCCTTGGAATATTCGAGTTCGGATTCTATTGGCGCCCTGAAGCAACGGATCTTTGAATGGGCCGTCCGGGCGGGAAAGCGGTACGCCCGGGCGCAGCAGAACGGGGGAGCGGGGCCGTGGCTACGGACCCAGAAGGCCCTGGCGCACCGCCTTGTGTTTTCCACCCTCCACGAAAAGCTGGGAGGCAACCTCAAATTCGCGGTGAGTGGCGGGGCCGCCCTCCCCAAGGAAATCGGCACCTTTTTCCAGGCCGCCGGTGTTACCATCATTGAGGGATATGGGCTGACCGAAACGGCCCCCGTTATGTGCGCCAATCCACTCGATGCGCCGCGCTACGGCACCGTGGGGCACGTGCTGCCGGGCGTGTCGGTCGCCATTCAGTCGCTGGAGGACGAATCGATGCTGGGCACAGTGAGCGGCAGCGACTATCCCACCGACACCACGACCGGCGAGGGGGAGATCCTGGTGAAGGGACCCAACGTGATGAAAGGATACTGGCAGCGGCCGGAGGAAACGCGGGCGGCCTTCGACCCCGATGGCTGGTACCATACCGGCGACGTGGGCCGGTTTGAGGACGGATACCTCCAGATTACCGACCGCATTAAGCATATGATCGTCTCGCGGGGCGGCAAGAACATCTACCCCGGCCCCATCGAGGAGACATTCAAAACGAAAGGATGGATCGATCAAATCGTGGTCCTCGGAGAAGACCGCCCCTTCCTTACGGCCCTGGTGGTGCCGGATTTTGAGTCGCTGCGGATGTGGGCGCGGGATCAGGACATTGAGGAGGGCGCCTACAGCGACGCCGAGCTTATTGAGGACGACGAGGTACAGGTTCTCTTTGATCAGCTGTTTACATCCTACAACCGGGAGGCCGCCGCCCACGAGAAAATCCGCAATTTCCGTCTACTGCCCGAGCCGTTCACCGTGGAGGATGGCACCATCACCCCTACACTGAAGCTCCGGCGCAGCGTCATTGCCAACCGGTTCGCCGACCGCATCGACGCAATGTACGAGGAGTTTGGTCAGTAGGGAAGGGGAACGCCGGCGGCCACCAGCTCCGGCGAGCATTGGCTGTGCCGCGACGGGCGGGTGCGTTCGTCTGGGCATAGGGTGTGGAGAAGCGTTGAACCCCACCGCATCGGTCCGGCGTGCTCGGATCCCAGGCCTGAAGTGGCCTTATAAAGCCCTCACATTTTGAGCACGGGGCATGGCGCAGTCCGGTAGCGCGCTTCGTTCGGGACGAAGAGGTCGCCGGTTCAAATCCGGCTGCCCCGACTTCCAAGAGCGGTCGTCACGGTTGGTGGCGGCCGCTCTTGCTATGTGAAAGAGACATCGGCTGCGCTGGACCCCATGACGTCGGCGGACGGATTTCGTCACGTTGTCGTTGGGGTCGCACAATGCAGGCCGGGGCGAGCCATCTCGTACGCATGAGAGAACCCCGCCGCGCCCAGCGTGCCGGGACGGGGAATGCCTTCGAATTCCGTGCGAGGGCGTCCTTCTGCAAACGACGCCGGGAATCCTCAGCCCGAATTGGGTGTTAGCATTACGATCTTAATTCCGGCGACTGTATGCATCGATCCGACCTGTCCACCTATGCCCGACCAGGAAAGCAGCGCATATCCTGAGCCCAACGACTTCGAAGTCATGCGTCCCTCCTACCACGAGGACGAGAACGGATTCGTGACGGCGCGGATCACCATTTCGCCCTTTACTGTGGAGGGGGAGAGCCAGACCAAGGCCGGGGCGCGTCGGGCGGCTCTCTACGAGGCACGCAAGACCTACGCGTCGTACCACCCCAGCTACGACGAGGAAAACCCCTATCCCGAGCACTTTATGGACCGACAGGGGGCCGAGTGGGAACGCCTCCCGCCGTTCGAGCGCACGACGTACGGCGACTACCGGTTCGTCAACGATTACGGGAGCGAGGACGAAGAGGCCGTGGAGGAGGACTACGCGGACATCGAGACCATGCTCATGTGGGATGTTCGCCCTGCGGAGGTCGTTGAGGAAGACACGTCCGATTCGTAACGCAAGGGACGCCCCCGATCAGTTCCCCCCCGATGTCTTCTGGCGGGTGGAGTCGGCCAACGACGATGGGTTGGATCCGGTCGTCCGGTGGAGTTGCTGGCGCAGGAGCGCCCGTCCCATCAGGCGTTCAATTGTGTCGAGCAGGTAGGGCGCGACCTTGTGGACGAGGTCGGGGGGGATCGGGGAGGCGGCATCGTCCGGGAGGCAATAGGTGAATGCGCGGGCTGTCGTGGGATCGTCGGCCACAATGCACTGCATGTCGTAGACGTTGCCCCCCACATGTCGCACCGTAAGCGTGGCGCGCATCCGCTCGAATGAGACGATGGCCAGGTTGAGTCGTACCGTCGCCGGGGCGGTAGAGAGCGTGAGGTCCTCAACGAGGCGCAGGTGGAGCGGCGCGCCGTATCGCGCCTTGCTGAGCGCCGCAACGGCCGGGGCGAGGCCCTGAATAACCCCGGGAGCGACGGAGTGGGGCGGAGGCGGGACGTACGACATGCAAGCACCACAGGTTGGGAACGGGCGGCTACGGACGAAATGTGCCCCCTCCCGTCCACTCCCGCATTGGCAGCCTGCGGGTTGGGGCATGGGCCATCGGCTTCTGTCGGAGTAGGCTGGCGCACGCCGACGCCGCTCAGCGGGCGGCCGGACGGCGGCAGCCGGGGCGTGAGGAATCCGAGGCCGAATGCATTCCGTTGTCGTGCAGGCGCTGGGGAGATGAGCACTAGTCGTCGTGCTTCCCATCGGCCCTACCGATTGTGAGGCGCAGGAACGGCCCCTGCAGGGTTGCGTCCGGGCCGCCACTGAGGGTCGTCTCGTCGATCTGCCAGTCCGAGTTTAGCGGCGACAGCATGTATCCCGTTCGCAGGCCGAGACGGAAGCCACCCTTCTCACCCGGCCCGCTGAACTCGTATTCGAGCCCGGCGCCGATGCTTGCGAGCAGGCTCGCCCGGCCCACGGAGGCGCTTCGATTGGGGTTGTTCAGAACCTCATCAAAGTCGCCGGCATCGCCCTGGCTCCCAATATCGAGAAGAAGGCCTCCGCCGCCGAATCCGACCTGAGGATAGATGCGAAGGGAGGGCCGGGGCTGAAACAGATAGCCGAGGGTGAACAGGCCGTAGCCGCCGCCCACCGACACGTCACGGCTGTTAAAGCCCTTGTTCGCCGTGATGAGGCCGTGCCCTTCACCGCCGAGGAGAATCCGATTTGTAACGCCGTACCCGCCTCCGCCGATGGAGATCATTTCCGACGCAAACGTCGGATATCCGGCCTCATCGAGCCGATTGTTGAGCGGAGCGAGGTCGGTGAAATGGGTGCCAATGGCAAAGAATCCGGCGCCCTCGGCTTCCGTCGTATCGTCGGACGGCGGCGCCTCAGGAGACGTTTGAGCGTGAACGGTTGTCACCGCCCCGACGCCGAGAAGCAGTATGCTGACGAGAAGACGAACGTGCGATTTGGTGTTTCGCATGATCGGAGTGGGGTTGTGGTATGAGGTTCATCCTCGCGATGGGGAACAAAGGACCCCTTTTTGTCCGGGCCCAACGCTGTAGAATCATACGCGCATGCTGCGTGCGGGTCCGGAAAATTCGATGAGCCGCAGTACAGCGCGACGAATCGCCAGCAGGCGCGGGAGCGAGCCATCCGCGGATCCCGACGGTCGATTTAAAGAGGGAGGTGGCCCGCCATGGCCCGGCTGTGCCGAGGGGAGAGGTCGGAGAGAGGGCGCTCGGGTCAAGGCCGAGCGGGCGACGGCCGGACCCACTGCACGTCGGCGTACACGGGCAGGTGATCGGAGAGGCTTCGGGCGTCCTTGAGCGTTGAGAAGCGGGGCGTGAAGTCGAGCACGCCGCCGCGGACGTTTCGGAGGGGGCCGGTCTCGTAAAAAATGTTGTCGTATTCGCTGGCGAGATGGCCGTTGGGGCCGTCGCGGCGTGTGCGACGCAGGCTGGTGGGCTGGTCGTCGAGCACCGCGGCGTACCCGAGACTGCGCAGGTCGTCGAAGGCCGAATCATCTTCGTCGAGGTTGAAGTCGCCGACGAGCACGACGTGATCGGTCTCATACTGCCAGTGGAGACGGTCGAGCAGGGCAATCTCCCGCTCCGGGTTCTTAGAGGTGGGCACGGCGTGGAGGCTGGCCACCAGGAGGGTGTGCCCGCTTTTGCGGTGCTCGAAGCGGGCCAGGTACGGCTCCCGGTCGAGCGAGTCGGCGAGGGAGGCCTCCAGCCAGGCACGTCCCAGGAGGCGAAGCCGGGATGGCTTCCAGAGGAACGCATACCGCTCCGTTCCCGGGCCGGTGGTGGGCTTGCTGATTCGGTAGTCCCACGCAGCCCCGGTTCGGTCGAGGTTGCGATCGAGCGTCGCGATGGCCTGTGCGCCGGGCGGGGAGGTCACCACCTCCTGCACGGCCACCAGATCGGCGTCTCGAAGCGTCTGGGCGGCCACCGAAATCTCCTGGTCGTCCTTTGTTCGGCCAAAGTTGTAGAGGTTCCAGGAGACGAGCCGGATTTCGGGCGCGTCGTTTTCCGCGCGGCCGGAGAGAGAGTCTGCCCGACTCGATTGGGCACGCTCCGTTCGGTCGTCCTCCGGGCGGGCAAGCGGCGCCCGCGGCTCCAGGCCCAGCTCGGCCACGTCGAGCCCGGGCACGTCGACACCCCCTGCGTACTCCAGCCCGACGGCCACGGACAGCAGGAGCAGGGCGGCAAGCAGGCAACGACCCGTCGGTTTCATCGACGAAAGGAGGGGGCAGGAGAGGGACGGCCGACCGAGGGGAGGGGCTTACCGCCGCGCGATAATCCAGACGGCGTGCACGAGGCCCGGGATGTATCCTAGCAGCGTGAGCAGCAGGTTGAGCCAGAACTGCGTGCCAATGCCTTCCTGCAAGAAGACGCCAAGAGGGGGAAGGAGGACGGAGAGTAAAACGCGAATGAGGTCTCCGGTGTCGATGGCCATGTTTCGCAAGGGGCATGAGGAAAAGACGACTGGACGTATTGTACGCGTCCTGGTCCCGTCCGGTTACACCGCGCGGTGCACCCCGCCTCTGCACGGCACGGTCAACCCCACCGCACCGGCTGGTGCTGCGGTGGCGGCTTGGGGCTGCGCGGCGGTCTTGAGTGCGAGGGGAGTTTTTGAGTTGAAAACGGGATGCAGGGGGCTCCCCGTGAAACCACGTACGGCTCACCTCATATCGCACATCGCCGATATACGATAAGTCTCCAGGATCCTATGCCCGTAACGTCTGCGTTTTCGGATACGGATCGCCGCCTCGCCGACGCCTTGAAGGCCCTCGCCCACCCGGCACGCCTGACCATTGTGCGCCTGCTGGCCAACCGCGACGAGTGCGTCTGTGGCGAGATTGTGGACGACCTGCCCCTTGCCCAGTCGACGGTCTCCCAGCACCTGAAGGCGCTCAAGGAGGCGGGGCTCGTGCGGGGGACGGTCGAGGGGCGACGCACCTGCTACTGCCTCGACCCGGAGGCGATGGCTGCCCTCAAAGAGGCCATAGACGGACTCTTCGACGGGCTCTCCCTTTCCGCACCGAATGACAACTGCTGCTAACGTGATGTCTGACCCGACGCTTTCGGACGATCCCTTGAAGTCTGCCGTTCGCAAAACGTACGAGGCCATTGCCACCGAGGGGGGGTCGTGCTGCGGACCGTCCGGGGACGGGGCGGCCGACCTCGCCGTTGACATGAGTGAGGACTACGCCGAGGCGATTGCCGGGGAGGCGGATCTGAACCTGGGGTGTGGACGCCCGACCGACCACGCAGGCCTCAAGCCGGGCGAGCGCGTGCTCGACCTCGGGTCCGGCGCCGGGATGGATGCGTTTGTCGCGCGACGCGACGTGGGCCCCGATGGACATGTCCACGGCGTCGACTTCACCGAAGAGATGGTCGAGAAGGCCCGCGCGAACGCCGACAAACTGGGCTACGACAACGTCACCTTCGAGGTCGGCGACATCGAGGCCCTGCCGGTTGAGGAGGGGACGTTCGACGTTATCCTCAGCAATTGTGTGCTCAACCTCGTGCCGGACAAGGAGGCCGCGTTCGCTCAGATGCACCGTGCCCTCCGGCCCGGCGGCCGGTTTTCGGTCTCCGACATCGTGCACGTCGGGTCCTTTCCCGACGACCTGCGGGAGGTGGCGGAGCTTTACGTGGGCTGCATTGCCGGGGCGATGGAGCGGGAGGCGTATCTGGATCGGCTTCGAGAGGCTGGATTTACGGACGTTCAGGTCGTCGCGGACAAGACGATTTCGCTTCCGGACGATCTTCTCTCCGAGCACCTGGACGCCGATGAGGTTGCTCGCGTTCGGGCGGGGGACCCCGAGTTGCAGAGCGTGACCGTCCGGGGGCAGCGACCGGAGACCGACGACGTACGGGCGCGGGACGCCCGTCCCCGGTCTCATTCGAAGACGGCGTCGTCCGACGGGCCGAAAATCGAGGTCTTCGATTCCCCGATGTGCTGCTCCACGGGCGTCTGCGGCCCCGATCCCGACGACACGCTCGTCGCCGTAAGCGGCGCGCTGCGCTGGCTGGAGCGACAGGGCGTCTCCGTCGAGCGCTACAACCCGGCCTCTCACCCGGAGATGTTTACCGACACGCCGGTCGTGTACGACGCCCTCCGGCGCGAGGGACAAGATGTTCTCCCCATCGTGCTGGTCGACGGCGAGATTCAGTCCCAGGGGACGTACCCCACGCGGGACGAGTTTGCCCGGATGGCCGATCTCAACCCGGTGTAGCCACACCGGCCGCTCCGCGAGCGTGGGGCTCCGAGCGGCGATTTTCTGAAGGCCACAGGAGTCGAGTAGCAGGTGAGCGTCGATTTCCATCTGAAAAGGACTCCTTCAAAAAACGTGATGCTCTTGGCTCAGACCACCACAAATATGTTGTCCTTTCTCGACAATCCGTCCCGATACCTCTTTTTCACCGGCAAGGGCGGGGTGGGCAAAACGTCGCTCGCCTGTGCCTCGGCCGTTCACCTGGCCGACGCGGGCCGCGAGGTGCTCCTGGTGAGCACCGATCCGGCGTCCAACCTCAAAGAGGTGCTCGGCGCCCCCGTCGGCGACACCGTCGGCTCCGTCGACTCGGTGACGAACCTGTCGGCCGTCAACATCGACCCGGAGGCCGCGGCGGACGACTACCGCGAGCGCGTGATTGAGCCGATGGTGGGCGTGCTGCCCGACGAGACCGTTGATCAGGTCGAGGAGCAGCTCTCCGGGGCCTGCACCACCGAGATTGCGTCGTTCGACAAGTTCACGCAGTTTCTGGCCGGCGAGGACGCCGCGCCCTACGACCACGTCGTCTTCGACACGGCGCCCACGGGCCACACGCTGCGCCTGCTGGAGCTGCCGGCCGCCTGGAGCGACTACATCGAGGAGAACCCGGAGGGCGCCTCGTGCCTCGGGCCCGTCTCGGGGCTGGAGGCACAGCAGGAGCGCTACACCGCCGCCGTGGCGGCGCTGCAGGACGAGGACCGGACGACGCTCGTGCTGGTGAGCCGCCCGGAGGTGGCGGCCTTCAAGGAGGCCGCGCGGTCGAGTCGCGAGCTCAAGGACCTGGGCGTTACGAATCAGCGGCTCGCGGTGAACGGCGTCTTCCGTGCCCAGGCCCCGGACGATCCGCTGGCCGGGGCCATGGAGCACCGGGCCCAGGAGGCCATCGAGGCCCTGCCGGACGGACTGGAGGACCTTCCCCGCGACACGGTGCCGCTGAAGGGCTACAACCTCGTGGGACTCGATGCGCTTCGCTCGCTGCTGAACGACGACTCTGCGGCCGCCTCGACGAACGGTACGGGGCAGGCGCCGGATATCGATCTGCCGACCGTCCACGAGCTGGTGGACGGGGTTGCGGACGACGGGCACGGGCTCGTCATGGTGATGGGGAAGGGAGGCGTGGGCAAGACCACGATTGCCGCGTCCGTGGCCGTCGACCTGGCGCGGCGGGGCGAGGAGGTGCTGCTTACCACCACCGACCCGGCCGCCCACATCGCCGACGCGGTGGGCAGCGACGCGCTCCCCACCCTGGAGGTGCGCGCCATCGATCCCGACGAGGCCACGCGCCAGTACCGCGAGCGCGTGCTCAAGACGAAGGGCAAGGACCTCGATCCCGAGGAGCGGGAGCTCCTGGAGGAGGACCTGCGCTCGCCCTGTACGAAGGAGGTGGCCGTCTTCCGCGCCTTCGCCCGCGAAATTGGCACGGCCCAGCGCCAGTTCGTGGTGATGGACACGGCCCCGACGGGCCACACGCTGCTCCTGCTCGACACGACCGGCTCCTACCACCGCGAGGTCATGCGCACGAGCGAAGTGGAAGCCGACCGCATCACCACGCCCCTCATGCGCCTGCAGGACCCGGACTACACAAAGATGCTGCTCGTGACGCTGCCGGAGACGACACCGGTCCTCGAAGCAAAACAGCTGCAGGACGACCTGGAGCGGGCCGGCATTACGCCCTACGCCTGGGTCGTGAACCAGAGCCTGGCGGCGGCCGGGCCGTCGGACCCGCTCCTGGTGGAGCGCGCCCATGCCGAGGGGCCGCAGATCGATGCGGTCCGCAGCGAGCACGCCGAGCGGGTTGCTCTTGCGCCCTGGATGCCCGAAGAGCCGGTCGGCCCCGAGCGCCTGCAGGCCCTGGCCCGCGGTGCTGCCAAGCCTGTTTCTCCGGCAGGCGTGTAAGCCGCTTTGATCGTCCCATTTTCTCACTCACCGAGCATACGTTGTCATGCCGACCTACGAATACCGCTGTTCCGACTGCGAGAATGACTTTGAACTACAGGCCCCCGTTGCCGAGTACGAAGACGGAATCGACGAAACGTGCCCCGCGTGCGATTCGCCGAACACCACGCGCCGCCTCGGCTCGGTCATGATCTCGATGGGAGACAGCTCCTCCGATGCCGCGTCGCAGGGGGGGTGCTGCACGCCGGGGTCCGGCTGCTGCTAACCGCCCGGTTTCACAGCCTCCTCTTCTTTCTCTGGCCTGCCCCATGGACACCGTCCTCTTCGTCTGCACCCACAACTCCTCGCGCTCCCAGATGGCCGAGGGCCTGCTGCGCGATCGCTACGGCGACCGCTATGAGGTCCACAGCGCGGGCACGAATCCCGGCGGCGTGAACCCCTTTGCCGTGGAGGTCATGGACGAGATGGGCATTGACCTGTCGGGCCACACCTCCGACCCCGTGTATGCCTACACGGACCAGCCGCTGCACATTGTCGTCACTGTGTGCGACGACGCGGCGGAGCACTGTCCCTACATTTCGGCGGAAAAGAAGAATCTGCACCAGGGCTTCGACGATCCCTCGGCCGTGACGGGCACCGAGGAGGAGAAACGCGCCGCCTTCCGCCGCATTCGCGACGAGCTGGCCGACTGGATCGACGCAACCTTCGGCCCCGCCGGTTCGGACTGATTCGAGGCTGCCAACGACGTGGATCGACACCGTCCTTCATCTTTCGCCGTTCAGCGTGCCGAGCCCGAGGATCTTGACCCCATTCGAGGGCTTCTGGAGACGTGCGGCCTTCCACACGACGACCTTACCCCGGCCCACCTGGCGCATTTCCAGGTGGCCCGCCACGGGGCGGACCTCTACGGCGTCGTGGGGCTGGAGCCCTGCGGCGACGGGGCGTTGCTGCGCTCGCTGGCGGTGGCGCCGGATGCCCGAGGCCAGGGCCTGGGCACGCGCCTCGTGGAGGCCATCGAGCAACGGGCCCGCCGGGAGGGCATCCGCACGCTCTACCTGCTGACGACGTCGGCGGCGTCGTATTTTCAGGCGCACGGGTACGAACGGATCGAGCGCGATGTCCTGCCCGAGGCCATTCAGCAGACCGATGAGGTGGCCCGGCTCTGCCCTTCCAGCGCCGTCTGCATGCGGAAGGCGCTGCGCGCGTCGGATGACGCGCCCCGGGGGCTGGACACAAGACCGACAGGAGGCGTATAGGCGACGGTTCTCTATCCCAGAATCCCGAAGCCGATGCCACCCTCGACTGCTCCCCGGCGTGCCTGGCGCGTGCTCCCCCTCGTCCGCCTGATGGTCGGCGCCGTCTTCCTGTCGGAAGGCATCCAGAAATTTCTGTATCCGGCCCTGCGGGGCCCAGGGCGCTTTGCGGACATGGGCTGGCCGATGCCGGGCGTGTTGGGCCCTTTCGTCGGGGCCGCGGAGGTCGTATTCGGCGTGCTGATCCTGATTGGCCTGTACACGCGACTCGCCGCGGCGGGCACGGCCACGATCATGACGGTGGCGATCGTCACGACGAAGATCCCGATCTGGATGGGCGCGGGCTTTGGGCCGTTCGAGGTGCGCGAACTGAGCCAGTACGGCTTCTGGAGCATGGCCCACGCCATGCGGACCGACTGGGCGATGCTGCTCGGCTCGCTCGTGCTGGTGATCGCGGGCGGCGGCCCATGGTCTGTCGATTCGAAGTAGACGTATTGGCTCCGTCCCTCGGCGTTCTTTTCGCTGATTCCGATCCGGCATGTCGGAGGCCCCGCCCCTTGCCACCGAGCACTTGACTCGCGTCGTCGACGGCGAGGCGCTGGTGGAAGATGTATCGATCGAGGTGCGGGCGGAGGAGGTGTTCGTCGTCTTTGGCCCGTCGGGGTCCGGCAAGACCTCCCTCCTGCGTCTGTTGAACCGCCTCGACGAGCCGACGCGCGGGACCGTGTACCTCGACGGCACGGACTATCGCGACCTCGACCCTCGCACGCTGCGGCGGCGCGTGGGGTGGGTGCCGCAGGCCCCCACCCTCATCGAGGGCACGGTGGCCGAGAACGTGGCGTGGGGCCCCACGCTCCGCGGCGAGCCGGTGGACACGGAGCGCCTGCATGACCTGCTCGATCGGCTGGGGCTGTCGGGCTTTGCCGACCGCGAGGGGAATCGGCTCTCGGGCGGGGAGGCGCAGCGCGTGGCCATCGCCCGCACCCTCTTCAACGACCCCGACGTGGTGCTCCTCGACGAGCCGGCGTCCAGCCTCGACGCCGCGGCGGCCGACCGCGTCGAGTCGCTCCTGGCGGACGTGATGGAGGCCTACGCCCTTACGGCCGTCCTGGTGACGCACGACGCCAATCGAGCCCGCCGCCTTGGCCACCGAGGCGCTCGCCTCCAGCACGGCCGCGTGACCGCCACCGGCGATCTCGACACCGTTCTCCGCGCATCAGACTGACGAACGGTCTTCAAGAAGAGAACGGCTGCGAGAGATCGGTGGCATGCCTACCCCCAACGTGCCAACGTTCAACGTTGCACGTTGACGTGAGCATCGCACAGCATCGACGAATCGAACTCTAATGCTCCAGGAAACGCTCACTCACCTCCAGGATCCCGTCGTGTGGACCGGCCTCGCCCAGGTCGGCGCGGCGACGGTGCTGGCGGCCCTCGTGGTGCTCCTCTCCCGGCAGCGCGGCCTGCAGCTGGAGTCGGAATTGAGCATCGCCTTTGCCCGCGGCTTTGTGCAAATCGTGGCCGTCGGCCTCGTCATCGGCCTCTTGCTGGCGGTGCCCGTGGCGTGGAGCGCGCTCATTCTGCTGGGCATGGTGGGCGGGGCCACCTGGATCTCCAAGCAGCGGGGGGAGGGGCTTCCCGGCGTCACGCAGGTCTCGTTTCTGGCGATTATCGTCGGATCGGGACTCGTGATCGTGACAATGACGGCGGCCGGGGCCATCGAGTCGACGGTCCGCAGCCTGGTGCCCGTGGGCAGTCTGGTCATCGCCAACGCGATGAAGATTAACGGCCTGGCTCTTGACCGACTCAAGGGAGAGCTCCGCGACAAGCGGGATGAGATCGAGGTGGGCCTCGCGCTCGGCGGCCCGCCCGCGGCCGTCCTCGCCCGCCCCCTCCGCACCAGCGTGCAGGCCTCGCTCATCCCGGTGGTCGATTCGCTGAAGAGCCTGGGCTGGGTCTGGATCCCCGGCGTGATGGCGGGCATGATCCTGGGCGGGGCCAACCCCGTCTACGCCGCGCTCTACCAGTTTGTCAT
>JAWOAQ010000031.1:0-16276 GCA_046498495.1 Salinibacter sp.
CCGAGAGCCGCCAAGATCCACGCCGAGAACAACAGGCCCATCACGCGGGGGCAGGCTGGCCGGTGCCACCTCGGACGCCATCCATTCGTCAATCGTGATCAGAACGGATCTGTCATCAGACGCGACACGCTCATTGCGATTGAGATTGCGAAAACTGGACAGGGCAGAACCGCCCCGCGCAATGGCCCGCCGCGCTTGTGCCACCAGCCATTCCGGTGTGGATCCGATGCCCTCACGCGCGCCGGTCCTCGCGCTCGTGCCCACACGTCAGGAGGCGGTCACGCCGACGCTTCGGGCCCTGGCGGCAACGGATGAGACGGTGGACACCGCCGGCCGCCTGCTCGACACCGAAGCGTCCCTGCTGGTCCATCTTGCGGCCACGCAGGTATCGCCCGCCTCGGACGAAACGACCGCCGTCGTACGGGTGGGGAGCGAAGACACCCTGGTGCTCTTCCTGACCGGCACAGAGCTGCGGCACGTCAAGCGGCTTCGGTCCCTCACGTCCTTCGATCCGGCCGAGACAATCTGCAGCCGCGTGCTGCTTCACCAGGACGAATACCGGGTGGGGGATCTCCACCATGTGCTTCTCGTGGGCGGTGCGCGCGGTAGCCGACTGGCCGAGCGCTTCGCTTCGTTCTACGAGAAGGCGACCGTACACCCCCTGCACGAACGGTTGCAGGACGGCCCAATCTCGATCGAGTCGGAGGGGGCGCTTCCGCCAACCGCCGGGCTCGCACTGGCCGTCGCGCAGCGAATGCTGCACGCCCCCGGTGCGAACCTGTTTGGAGACATCGCACAGACTCGCCGCCGGCCCCCGTCGGCCATTGCCTGGCACACCGTTGGGGCCCTGGCCCTGCTCTTTGGGGTCGCCCTGTTCTTTGGGTGGCGGTACATGGAACGCGAACAGGAACTGGCCCAGGCGCAACAGCGCCAACGCCTTGTGTCGGTGGATCTGCCCGAGATGAGTCCCGAGGCCCTTGCGCTCCGCGTCGATAGCCTCAACGCCGTTCATCGCACGTACAACCGGTCCCTCGACGTCCTCGACTCCCTCCTCGTGGGGAGCGATGAGTGGAGCCGTGCCATCGAGCGCACCGCCCGCCTGACGGACGAGATTGAGGGCGTCTGGTTCGACAACTGGAGCATCGACGCGTCCACCATCGAGATTCAGGGCCACGCCCTCAAGCGAAGCAACCTGGCCGCTCTCACCCGGGCGCTCGAGGGGACCGTGGAGGAGCTCAAGTTTACCGACATCCAGGGGGCCCGTGCCTATCCGTTCGTCATCACCGTTCCGCGCCAGATTGAATTGCCCGAGGTGACGACGAAGCTGCGGGACGAGGCCCTCACCCCACCCCCCACACAGACCAGCTCGGCGCCGTAGGGCCTGCTCTCCCCATCCCCCTTCCGATCCTGTTTGCCCTTCGCATCCATGACCGCAACTCGCAACACGCTTCTGATCCTTGGCCTTCTCGTGCTCGTGGCCGGGGCGGGCTACTACGTCACCGAAGTCTATCAGCCCACCGCCCGGCAGCGCCTCGACGACGTGAACCGCGTGGCGCGCAGCCAGCAGGGCGAGGTGGCCCAACTGCTGGCCGAGGCCGAAATGTCCGCCGACCGCGCTGAGGACACCGTGCGCAAGTGGGAGGCGCGCTACCGGTACGTCCCCGCCACCCTCGAAACCCCCGAGATCGTCGAGTACCTCGAGACCCACACGCCCACCGGGTTTGAGGCCTTCAACATCCGCCTCAACGGCGTAACCAATGCCCCGGACGTCAGCCATTATACCTTTAGCGTCGACGGGACGGGGTACTACCAGAACCTCTATGACTTCATCTGGGCAATGGAGAACAACCCCGAGTTCTACCGCATCCGCGACCTCAACATGAGCCGCACCGAGGTGCAGGACGCCCGCACCGGCAGCCGGCGCGACATGGTGCGATTTACAATGACCCTCGATGCCTACTTTATGGGCCTCGACGGGCTCAGCGCCGATCGGGACGAACTGCCCCGCGTGCCCGAGGCCTATCTGCCCGCCCGCACCCTGGAGGACAACTCGTTTTACCCGCGTGTGCGGGTGCAGGCCCCCAAGGCGGACGACGACGATCGGCTCGACGTGGAGCGGGGCACGCTGCTGTCGGTGGCCGGCAACCGGGCCATCTTCCAGGATGGCACCACACAGTACATCGTCTATGAAGGCTCCACGGTGCGCCACGGCACCATCGAGCGCATCGACCCCATCAACGTCGTCGTGCGCGCCAGCCTCACAAAGGAGGGGCGTACCGAGACGATTGACATCCAGATGGAGTCCCAACGTGCCTCCTACCGACAGGCAGAGGGCAATTCCCAACTCGTGCCCATTGATACCAACGATGCCAACTAACCACCCGTCGCCCCCTCCCCTCATGCCCCCTTCGCGCTCCATGTCCACACGATCGTCCATCGCCCCCTCCGGATTCTGGCTTCCAGGCGTCCTCGCCATGGTCCTTGTCCTCGGCGGCGGACTCGTCCTCCCGGCGCAGGCGCAGCAGGAACCAACCCAGCGCCAGCTCCGCACCTACATTCCCCCAGACCAAATCGTCTCGTTCCTCCCGACGACCCCGTTCGATCAGTTCGTTGAGTTCATGAATCCGATCTTCTCCAGTGTCACGGGCAAACAGGTGATCGACCCCGAGTCGTACGATGGGGAGATCGGCGTGTCCGTGACCCGAATGCAGTTCCTGGACGCCTTCGAGATGGTGCTCCAGGCCAACGACCTTTCCTACCGGGAGACGGAGCGCTACTTTATTGTGCAGGACGGGGAAGGCAGGGGGGAGGAAGAGGCCATCGCCTCCAGCCGCACGCGCCAGGACGAGGAGGCCGCTCCCACGCAGAAGAAATCGATGCCGGCGTCCCTGGAAACCTCCGAAATTAAGATCAGCGCGCTCCTCTTCGAAGTGAATCTGTCGCGGGTGCGCGAACTGGGCCTTAACTGGGGGGTTTTCCTGTCGTCCGACACGCAGGGCCAGCAGGGCGGAGGCGGGAGCGGCTCGGGCAGCGGGTCGACCAGCCGGCCGCGCTTTACGCTGAACCCGGGCGAACTGGACGGGCCGCTCGGCGACTTCTTCAACAACGACGAAATCACGGCCCCCGACGAGATCGACTTTGGGGACCTCGCGCGGTTCTTCCGGGCCCTGGAGGACGACGGCATCGGCAAAACCCTCGCCCAGCCCAGCGTCTCCGTGCAGAGCGAGGAGGAGGGCCACATCCAGATCGGGTCGGACATTCCGATCCAGGTGCGCGACTTTGCCGGCAACACGATCACCCAGTTCATCTCCACCGGAATTATCGTGGATGTGGTGCCCACCCTCATCACCGAAACTCTTTCCGACTCGTTGAACACGCCGCTTGACTTTGTGCACCTCGACGTGAAGGTCGAGCGCTCCAGCGGACGGCCCTTTGGGAGCAGTGTGGCGGTGGATCGCAACACGGCCCAGACGCAGGTTCTTCTCCTCGACCGGGAGCAGACGGCGATCGGGGGACTGTACTCGACCGACGTTACCACGGACCGCCGAGGGATTCCGGTACTGAAAGATCTGCCGCCCTGGTTCTTCGGGCTGCGCTACGTATTTGGCCGTGAAACGAAGACCCTCGCTCGCCGCGAACTCATCATTGTGCTCCAGGCGGAAGTGATCGACCCAGTGTCCGTGCGGGCGAACCGCGACCTCCCGTCGGATCTCTTGGAGAAGCGTCGTCGCGAGGTGGAGGAGCGCGTGCGCACCTTCAGCCCAGAGGTCAATGAAATGATGGGTCCCGAAATCGACCTCCCGTCGGAGGGAGGCGAGACGAACTAACGGGGGACGCCGCCCGCCTCCGCGTGAGACGTGCCTGCCCGGCCCGGTCGAGTATCAGACGGCGGCCGGGGGCGCGTCGGGGACCGTGTCCCTTCACAATGTAACCGCCTGCTCATGTCCCGTCATCTGCTGCTTCTGCTTGTGTTGAGTCTGCTCCTCGGGCCCTCGGCCACGGGGCAGCGGTCGTCGCCATCAGAAGACCGGCCCGCTCGGCTTCTCGACATCGTGGCGCCGTCCACCCTGGAGACCGGGACGGTGGGGCACTTCCGGGCCCAGGTGGCTCCGGAATCGCAACGGCCGGTAAATTACCTTTGGGACCTGGGCGACGGTACGCTCTCCGTTGGTATGCTCGTCTCGCACGCCTACGCGAGCCCGGGCACCTACACCCTCACAGTCACGGCTCGAAATGCACAGGGGCGCGACACGCTCCAAACGCAGGTGACCGTGGCGGTGCCGGCCGAGCCGACGGCCCCGCGTCAACCATCGGAGGCGTCGGACCCTCCCCCGAGCGTCTCCCCTGAGGGCCCCGATGATGGCGAGGCCGAGGCCGATTCGCCGCCGCGAGCTCCCTTCTCGCGCACCGCGCTCTTCGGGGGCGGCGGAGTGACGGACGACGCGGGCGGGTTTACCTGGGTCCTCCACACGGACTTGTGGGAGGAGCGGGCCCAGGATGCGATGCTGTACCATCGGCTGCGCGGCCTGCGGGCCGACATGGTCGTCGACACCACCGGGCGGGGCAGTCCGGCCTACCGCGTGGTGGCGGGGCAGTTTGACACGCCGGAAGAGGCCCTTGCGGCGCGCGTGTGGCTGCCGGACGGCCCGGAGGGCACGTGGCTCCTGCACCTGGAGAGACCGGAGCGGGACGCAGCGGCGCCGCAGTAGCGAAGGCCGGAACCCCCGGCTCGCCCGTCGGTGGGGGCAACGAGCGTCGTTTTAGCCCGCCCCTCACCACGTCCTCGAATGATGACGCGACCTCGCTCCCACTGGATCATTGGTGCGCTCCTGGGGGCAAGCCTCGGGCTGTTGGGCTGGGGGACGGCCCCGGATGTGCTCCGGGTCGGGGCGTTTTCGGAGCACGACTCCACGGAGGCCCGTCCGGATGGGTGGGAGGCCCTTTCCTTGGCGAAAGTGGACACCCGAACGGAGTACGACCTCGTCCGCGCGGACAGCACCACCGTAGTCCGGGCCCGGAGCGACGGCGGGGCGTCCGGCCTGGTCACGGAGCGTCGCATCGACCTCGCGGAATATCCTGTTCTGGAGTGGCGCTGGAAGGCGGAGAACGTCCTCGAGGACGGCAACGCCCGGACCAAGGACGGCGACGACTATCCGGCGCGGATCTACATCACGTTCGACTACGACGACCTGGGGGTTGGCGATCGGATCAGGCTCACAGCCCTGCGCGCACTGGGCTACGACGAGGTTCCGACCCGTGCGCTCAACTACATCTGGGCCAATCAGGTGGAGCGCGGCACCCTGCTGGAAAACCCGTTCACCGACTGGGTAACGATGGTCGCCGTGCGCAGCGGGTCCACGGATGTCGGCACGTGGCATACGGAGCGCCGCAACGTACTCGAAGACTACCGCACGGCCTTCGGCGAGGACCCGCCGCCCGTGAACGGCGTGGCGATCATGACCGACACCGACAACACCGGCGGCACGGCCACGGCCTACTACGGCGATATCGTCTTCCGAAAAGACGAGGACGTATCGAAGTAGGCCCTGGCCCGTCTGCCAAACGGTCCTTTACCGGTCCAGGACCACGCGCAGCCCCGTGACACGACGCGGCGCCGGTAGGGTGTCGTCCGCCTTTGGATCCGCAAAGGTAAGAATCGATCCGTTTTGCGCCTCCAGGCCGTCGTCGGTGGTTGCCCACTCGGCCACGTTGCCGTCCACGTCATACACCAGCGGGCCATTGCCGTCCGCGCCGTGGCCGGGCGGGCGGCTGCCCACGGGCATCAGGAGGGCGTCGAGGGGCTGTTGCTCAAGACGGGTACGGAGGCGTTGGTACTCGTCGGGGGTCGGCTGAAAGCCGGCCCAGTACGCCGGGGTGTTCTCTGAAGGGCCGCCTCTCTTCCCCTTCAGCATCTCCAGCTCTTCCTTTGTCGGCAGGCGGTAGTCGCGGCCTGTCTCCTCACGCAGCCACTCCACGTACGCCTCGGCCTGCTCGGCGGAGAGGCCGTGGGCCGGATGGTCGGGCGCATCGGGAACGCCCTCGTAGTCCGACGCAAAGGCGCGGAACTGGGCCTGGGTGACCTCAAAGCGCCCCACCGCGAGCGTGTCGTTCAGGGGCACGGTTTCGGGGGCGAGGGTGCCGTTCACCCTGTCGCCGTACCGGCCGTCGGTGGTGGCAGGGGCAGAGGTCGACTCCAGGAGGGCGAGGGGGGCGTCATCGGCCACGAGCCGTTCAGCCACGCGCTCGTCCATCGACGTCTCGCCGAAGAGGTACGTGTCGATCCACTTCAGGTCCTCTTCCATCTTGCGCCGCTGGTGGGAGAGTTCGCCCAGCCCGTGCGGCTCGCCGGGGTAGCTGAGGAAGCGGACCGGGGCCTTCCCAATCTGCTGGAGGGCCCGGTAGTACTCCCAGCCCTGCTCGTAGGGCACGGCCCGGTCCTCGGTGCCGTGGTGGATGAGGGTGGGTGTTTCCACGGTGGGCATCTCGAAGAGAGGGCTCTTCTCGATGTAGTGCTCGGTGTACTCCCAGGGGGCGCCCTTGAAGTAGGAGTTGTCGAAGCGGACGCCGAAGGCGCAGTTGCCGTAGTCGGAGGTCCAGTTGACGTCGCCCGCGCCGGGCGCGGCGACCTGAAAGAGCTCGGGGTGCTCGATCGTGAGCTGCGTGGTGAGGATGGCGCCATTCGACCAGCCCATCACGCCGAGCGAGTCCGTGTCGACAATCCCTTCGTTCGCGAGGCTGTCGATCCCGCTCACGATGTCCGGGACCTCCAGCTCATAGTACTTGCCCTTAATCGACTCCACGAAGTCGAGCCCGTGGTGGCCGGACCCGTGATAGTTGGGGCGAAAGACGAACGCATCGCGCTGGGCGAGGAGAGGGGCGTAAACGGTCCACCCGAGCGACCAGGCGTCCAGGTCCACCCCGCTGGGCCCGCCGTGGATGACGGTCATCATGGGGTAGGAGCGGTCCGGATCGTAGTCGAGCGGGTAGTGCAGGATGCCGTTGACCGTCTCGCCGTTGGCGCCGTCCCACTCCACGACCTCCGCCTTCGGAATGGGCAGGTCGTCGAGATTCTCGTTGAGCGTCGTCAGTGTCTCGTCGCCCTGGACGGCCCCCTCGCGGTAGGCCCCCACGCGGTAGGCGGGCGGTGTGTCGGCGGTCGAGTGGCTAAAGACGATCGTTTCGCCGTCCGGCCCGGCGGTGAAGGAGGAGGCATGCTCAAACCGGTCGTCGGCCACGTCCTCGTGCGTCCAGCCGTCGTCGGTTTTCCGGTAGAAGCGCGGCTTGAAGGTCGGCCCGTCGGCGAGTTGCACGTGCACGCCGCCGTCGACGACGCTGTACCCGCCGTAGCCGACGCCCTTGTCGCCCCAGTCGAGCGGCACCTCCTGGTAGCTGCGGTCGGAGAGGGTGTAGTGGTAGAGCTTGGTGATGCCGGCGCCCTCGTGCTCGGGGTCGGAGCTGTGGCTGTCCGTCGCGTAGAACCCGGAGCCGTCGGCCGTCCACTCGAAGTTGGACGGATCGAAGTACTGCTCGTCGAAGATCTCCGTCGTCTCGCCCGTCTCCAGGTCGAGAAGAAACTGGTGCGGCTGGTTGCGCGCGTCGGCGTCGATCGGCGAGTCGTCGAGGCTGTAGACGACGTAGCGGCCGTCGGGCGACGGGGCAAATTCGTTGATCTGGTGGTCATTGTCCGTCACGCGGGTGACCTCGCCGGTCTCCACGTGGACGGTGAAGAGGCGGACGGGGCGGAAGAGCGTCGTGTCCTCAATCACGTCGGCGTCGTCCTCGGCCTCCTTCAGGGCCTGCTCGTAGCGGGTGCTGCTCTCGCGTGCGGCAAAGAGCAGGCGCTCGGCGTCGAGCCAGCGGGCGCCCTGCACGCCGTGCTCCACCGAGGTGACGGCAGAGGGCGCGCCCCCGCGTGGATCGAGCCGCCAGATCTGCGAGCCGCTGCTTTCCTCCTCATCCGTTTCTCGGGAGGACAGGAACGCGATCTGCTCGCCGTCCGGGCTCCAGCGCGGGGCGCGGTTGTCGCCGGAGCGCGTGAGTTGAACCGTGGCCGTTGAGTCGTCGCCGTGGGGGTCGTTCCGGTACGTCAGGTAGAGGTCCGACTGCGTCTTGTCGGCCTCGGGGTCGGGGGT
Organism: Salinibacter sp.; assembly: GCA_046498495.1. Lineage (GTDB taxonomy): Bacteria > Bacteroidota > Rhodothermia > Rhodothermales > Salinibacteraceae > Salinibacter. The sequence continues at coordinate 8,133 of JAWOAQ010000031.1, forward strand.
GTTCTTGACCCACAGCACGCGGGAGCCGTCCGGGTCGATGTTCACGTCGGTCAGCGAGCGTTGCTCCAGGACGTGGTCGATGGTCCAGGGAGTGTCATCCGGCGATTGAGCGTGGGTGGGAATCGTCAGCAAAAGCGCGACGAGGACAACGGCGCAGGTGCGCATAATCGAGAGAGGAGTGGGGGAAGAGGGAGACATTCCTCACAAAACGGAGTGGGGGGGAGGAAGTCAAAAAAGGGGCGTTGATTCATTCAACAGGGCCGATGTGGAGGGGCGCGGACAGAGAGGGGCGAGGGAGCGCGGGACAGAACTGTGCCGTACGCGTGATTCCTCTTTGCCGTCGGAAACGGTTTCATCGTTGCCGGAAACGGTTCCATCGCTTACAGGGCGTGAATCGCTTGCATTTGCCATTCGGGAGGGTTAGCGTAATGGCTGTCTCTCGTCGGGACAGGACGATGTCCTGCGAAGACGGCGCCAAAGGAGAGTTCGTCGTTTTGGCGTTACCCCTCTCCGCACCACCACGGGGGAGCGAACGAGGGGATCACACACTATTGCTCTTTCTTCCGACTGATCGGACCAACCATGAGCGTATCGCTAAAGGGAGTCGTGTGGGGTTTTCTGTTGGGCCTTCTCGTACCGGGCCTTGTACTGGCACAAGATCAAACCGTCAGTGGCACTGTGACGGACGAGAGTACGGGGGAGCCGTTGCCGGGGGCCACCGTGCAAGTGGACGGGAGTGATCGAGGGACGGCCACCGACTCCGAAGGAGCGTACGAAATACGAGTGTCGGAAGGGGAGACGCTCCTCTTCTCGTTCGTTGGGTACGAGTCGCAGGAGGTGGCCGTGGAGGGACGGACGACAATTGATGTCGCCCTCTCATCCGCCCAGCAAGAGCTTGATGAAGTTGTGGTCGTCGGGTTTGGCGAACAGGAAGAGCAATCCGTCACGGGAAGCATCTCGGGGATCTCGTCGGACGACATTGAGAGTGCTCCCGTCAACAGTTTTGAGGAAGCCCTCCAGGGCCGCACCTCGGGGGTCCAAATCACCAACTCAAGCGGGAAGTTAGGACAAGGTATCCGCGTGCGAATCCGGGGCAACTCCTCCATTACGGGAGACAATCAGCCCCTGTACGTGATTGACGGTGTGCCGCTGGACAACCAAAATCTGTCGACAAGCGATGGGGCCACCAATCCGCTCGCGCAACTCAACCCGAACGACATTGAGTCGATCGAGGTGCTGAAAGACGCCTCGGCCACGTCGATTTACGGGGCCCGGGGGTCCAACGGAGTGGTTCTCATTTCCACGAAGACCGGGGCCTCGGGCGGCTCTGAGTTCTCCTTTAGCATGGAGCGAAGCTGGAGTGGGCCGACCAACAAGCCTGACTTCCTCGACGCGGAGGAGTACGTGAACTACTACCTGGAATCGGCTCGTAACAGCTCAATTGTGGGCGAAGATTACGTGCGGGGCCAGTTCGATCAGCTCTCCCAGGGGGTGGACTGGCGGCCGGCCGAGGAGGGCAATCCCATCATCGACGAAAACTGGCAAGACCAGGCCTTTCAGGACAACCCAACGAGCCTGGAGGTGAACATGAGTGCCCGGGGAGGGAACGACGAAACGACGTTCTTCCTCTCAGGACTTTACAGCCAGCAGGAGGGCCTGCTGAACAATGATACCTACGACAAAATCTCGGCGCGGGCCAACGTTGACCACTCCTTTACGGACCGCTTTCGGGTGGGGACACGGGTGAACCTGAATCGTGTCCTCAATACCCGTGTCTCGGACGACAACTCGTTTGGGACGCCGATTCAACTCGTGGCCCAGGCGCCGATCTCACCGGCCTATACGCCGAGCACGGACGTTTCGACGAACGATGAGGGATACCTGACCGAGTACCAGCCGACCGACCAGCTCAATAATCAGACGCTGTACTTCAACAACCTCCTCTACAACGACAACGTCCGGTGGAATGAAACGACGTACCGGGTCGTGGGCAGCGCCTTCTCCGAGCTTGATCTCCTCGAGACCCTCACGCTTCGGAACGAGTTTGGCCTCGACCTGCGGACGCAGAACTCCGACCAGTACTACAACAGCAAGGTCTTCCAGAATGTCGGCACGGAGCAGGGCCTTGGGATTCAGACCTGGGATCGGATCGTGAATTACAATTTCGATAGCTACTTCGAGTACGACGACACCTTCCAGGACGTCCACGCCGTGTCGGGCACGGCGGGGCTTCAGTTGCAGTCGTCGACGACCAACGGAGCGGACGTAACGGGGGAGATCTTCCCGAACGATGACTTTTCGCAGCTTAACAGTGCCGCCGACATTACGGATGCTGGCGGCTTCGAAACGGGATACCGCTTCCTGGCCTTCTTTGGGCGCGGGAATTACAATTACGACGGGCGCTACCTGCTTGAGGTGTCCGCTCGGTACGAGGGCTCGTCCCGGTTTGGAGACGACAGTCGATACGGGTTTTTCCCCTCCGTGTCGGGCGGTTGGGTCCTGACCGAGGAAGACTTTCTCCCGGACGTCAGCGGTGTTGAGTACCTGAAGCTCCGGGGAAGCCTTGGATACACCGGGAACGCGGAGATCGGCAACTTCGACTCGCGCGGCCTCTTCGGGGCCTCCAGCTATGCGGGGCGGTCCGGCATTGCGCCGACGCAGACTCCCAACCCCGCCCTTCAGTGGGAGCAGACGCGGGAGTTCGGACTCGGACTGGACTACGAACTGATCGACCAGCGGGTCACTGGTAGCATCGACTACTACCAGAAAACCACGACGGACCTGCTCCTCGACGTAAATGTCCCGAGCACGACGGGCTTCCTGGAGCAGACCCGCAACGTCGGAACGGTCGAAAACTGGGGCATGGAGTTCCTGGTGGAGACCCAAAACGTGACGGGCGACTTCAACTGGTCCTCGACCTTCAACCTGTCGTTCAATCGAAATGAGGCGACCGATCTGAACGATCAGGTCATCCGGGGCGGCTTCATCAATCAGGCCCGCGAAGGTGAGCCGATTGGGGTCTTCTACGGCCTCGAATACGCCGGGGTGGACCCGGAGGACGGCGATGCGCTCTTCTACGTCAACGAGAAAAACGAGGAGGGCGAGGTCATCGACTCCGAAACCACGACGGACAACGCCGGCGAGGCCAATCGAGTGGTCATTGGAGACCCCAATCCCAAGTTCACCGGCGGGTTTGGTAACACCCTTGAGTACAACGGCCTGCAGCTGCAGGTCCTCTTCAACTTCGATTATGGAAGCGAAATCTTCGGCGGGGGCGACGAATTCAAGGCCGCCAACGGACGCTTCCTGGACAACCAGCACGTCAGCCAGCTTGACGCCTGGGAGGAGCCGGGCGACCAGACCGACATCCCGGAGCCCCGGCTCTTTGAAAACAACGGCGCACAGGAGTCGAGCCGGTACGTGTACGACGGTTCTTACCTCCGCCTCAAGAACGTGACGCTGTCGTACAACCTCCCCAGCCGCCTCGCGCAGCAGTTGTCGGTAAACAATGCGCGCATCTACGTCGCCGGGACGAACCTGCTCACCTTTACCGACTACCGGTGGTGGGACCCGGAGGTGAACGCCGACTTCGCGGCCGGCAACGTGGGCTTTGGGAATGAATTCTACACGGCGCCGCAGGCCCGGCGCATCACCGGGGGCATTCAGCTCTCGTTCTAACTCCCCGAGAGACACCTGGACCCCCTCTTCACTCTTCCGACGCTTGACGACCGACCCGAGTTATGCTTGATCGCAATTTCCTTTCGTCTGCCCTTCTGCGCCCCGCGACGGTTCTCCTCGCGGGGGTGCTCCTGCTTGCTGGGTGCAGCGACTTTCTGAGCGTAGAGCCCAAACAGTCGATCGACGAAGACCGGGCCCTGAGCACGCCGCAAAATGTACGGGCCGCGCTTGTAGGAGCGTACAACGACTTGAGCGATGCAGACCTCTACGGGGGACAGTACATGATGTCGCCCGATCTGCTCGCCGACAACGGAGATGTGCAGTGGGACGGCACCTTTGCCGACCCGGCCGCGATTGTGTCGAAAGACATCCGGTCCAACAACGGATTTGTGGAGACCCAGTGGACGGATGCCTACGAGACGATTAATGTGGCAAATAACGTGCTCAGCGCTCTCGACCAGCTCGAGGATGCGCAGGAGCGAACCCGGGTGAAGGGAGAAGCGCTCTTTATTCGAGGCGCGCTATACTTTGAGCTGGTGCGCCTCTTTGCCCAGCCGTGGGCGGCGGGGGACCCGGGGTCGAACCTGGGGGTTCCCCTCGTGCTGGAGCCCACGCGTGAGATTAACGAGGAGGACAACGTGACGCGGGATCCCGTCCAGGCCGTCTACGATCAGGTGATTGAGGACCTGACCACGGCGCGAGACAGCCTCCCTGCCGCCAACGACGAGTTTGCCGACACCTACGCGGCCAGCGCGATGCTGTCTCGGGTCTACCTCATGCAGGGAGACTACGAGAACGCAGCCGAGGAGGCCGATCGGGTCATCGCGTCGGACGAGTTTGAGCTTGCCGACGAGTTTGCGGGGGCATTCAACAATAACGAGGACATCCCGGAGTACATCTTTGCGGTCCAGGTCTCTTCGCAGGATGGGGCGAATGATCTGAATCTCTTCTACGCGGCCGAATCGGATGGCGGGCGCGGAGACATCAACATTCAGGAGCAGCACCTCAACCGGTACGCGGCAGACGATGCCCGGGGCGACTTCTTCTACGAGGATCCGGGCACTGGAGACACTCGCACCCGCAAGTGGCAGGACGACGAGGCCGACGGGGCGAACATTCCAATTCTCCGCCTGGCCGAGATGTACCTGACCCGGGCCGAGGCCAACCTGGAGGCCGGCACCACGATCGGGGCGGATCCGGTGGACGACGTCAATGAGGTTCGGGAGCGGGCCGATCTCCCTCCTGTGAACGACGTGACCGTCGACGACGTGCTGGAGCAGCGGCGCCTCGAATTTGCCTTCGAGGGCACCCTGTTGCACGATCTTAAGCGGACGGAGCGGTCGATCGGCTCGATTCCATACGATGCTGATCAGCTCGTTTACCCCATCCCACAGCGCGAAATCGACTCCAATCCGGAGATTGAGCAGAACCCGGGATACTCGGGGCAGTGATGTTCGGGGCGGTGGCCGTGTCCTCTGAGGGCGAAGGGCCTCCTGGGACGGCACCGCCACGAATGTGCCTGCCGCCCGCCACTGGGGCGAAATCAATCTCCTCCAGTTTCCTTGAGCGCCCTGGAGCCCCACCCGTGCCTCCCTCCACCGCGGATTTGTCGAGATGGGGAGAAGGAGGGAGGGATGCGGGCTTTTTGCGTCCCACCTACTGCGACTGGGGGCCGAACTGGGACATCTCATTGGCGCGGTCCAGGGCAGCCGGAACGTTCACGATGGCCCCGGTGCGGGATAGGTCGCCGAAGGGGACCCTCTCGTCCTCATCCCCTGGACGGGCTACGGTCACGTTGCGGTACGAAATGGCGGTCTCCAAAATGAGGTCGCGCACCTGGTGCGGGCTCAGATCCGGATAATAGGCCATGAGGAGGGCGGCCACTCCCGAGACCATAGGGGCAGCCATGCTCGTCCCGTCGCTGCGCCCATAGGTGTTGTCCGGCTTCGTGGAATAGATGGCCTGGCCCGGGGCAAAGACATCCACCGTCTCGTCGCCGTAGTTGCTGAAGGGGGCCGCCAAGTTTTTGCCACCCTTCCACGACGAGGCGCCGACCTCGATCCAGAGGGACGCCTCGCCCCCATCTGCGTAGCGACGGCTCGGGTAGTTGTCCGTGGTGTCCACGTCGGCCCCGTCATTGCCGGCAGCGTGAATCATCAGCACACCCATCGAGTCGGCGTGCTGGACCGCCGCATCCACCACCTCCTTGTGGGGCGAGTAGCCCTTGCCAAAGCTCATGTTGATGACGTCGGCCCCGTTGTCAACGGCATAACGGATGGCGTTCGCCACGTCTTTGTCCCGCTCGTCGCCATTGGGCACGGCGCGGACCGACATCAGGCGCACGGCGCGGGCCACGCCCTTGACGCCAAGGTCATTGTCTCGGGTAGCGCCAATAATGCCGGCGACGTGCGTGCCGTGTTCGGCGTCGGGGCCCGTCACGTCGCTATTGCCATAGATCCGCTCCGTCTTGTCCTCGTAGTCGTCGCCGACGATCGAGCGGGGATTGAAGTCGGGATTATAGTTGTACTCGACCTTGCGCTTCAGGTAGTCGTGGTAGTCGAGCACCTCCGAAGGGGAAAGATCCTGGCGGTAGAAGTAGAGAAGAATGTCGCGGGCCCGCTGGACGTCCGAGCCGGACGCGCTTACGGACTCGACGGCTTCTCGAGAGAGGCTGTCGGTGTCGAGATGCTCGGACATTGCATCCGTAGCAAACTCAACAGCATCGCGGGCCTTTTGGACGTTCTGCAGTTGCTTTTGGGCCTGCTGTCGCTTCTTCTGAAACTCCTGCTCGATCTTTTGGAACCGCTGGTAGGCGTCTCGCTCATCGGAGGAGACGGAGGCGGAGTCGACCCCGTCGAAGCGTTCCCGCAGGTCCACGTACAGGCGCGTCAGTTCGTAGGTGTCGGCGTCAACGTCGTCCCCGTCCGGCCCCCCGATGAAGTTCCATCCGCGAGTATCGTCGACGTATCCGTTGTCGTCATCATCTTCTCCATTGTCGGGCACCTCGTCGGCATTGGTCCACTGCTCGCCCTCGAGGTCGTCGTGGTCAATGTCGACCCCAGAGTCGATGATGGCGACGGTGACGGTGTCGCGGGGCCGCTGGTCGTTGAGGAGGGTCTCGTAGGCCGTTTCGGTGCCGAGGCCCGGGATGTTGCGGTCGTCGCGGCTGCTGTGAAACCAGTCGCGCGGCGCCGACGAGACATCGGCGTCCGCGAGGGCGGTATCGGCCGGGGCCTGCGTGGTGTCCGCGGCCGACGCGTCGCTGGCCGTCTCGGGGCCGGCCTGGGTGGTGTCGGGGGTGGGGGCCTCGCCTGCGTCGGTGGTGGCGGGCTGGGAGGAGGCGCATCCCGCCAGGACCAGGGCGACGACGAGGAGTGTGGAGGCAATCGCGTTGCGCATAGACGTACGACAAGAGTCGAGCAGAGACGGTGGGTCCCTGCTACTGAAGTTCCCGCGGGAGGTTGCGGGCGGCCCCTCAGCGCACGTCCCGTTCGGCGACGGATCCGGGCCCCGATCGGGATGGCAGGCGGGCTAGGACGCAAGCCGGGAGCGACGCGCCCCGTGGGCGGGAGGCTCCACGTCCGGCGGCAGGTCGAGGCGAAGGGCGAGGGTGTCGAGCTGCTCGGGGTCCACCCAGTCGGGCGATTCCACCATCGGCTCCTGCCCGCTCTGGTTTTTGGGAAACGCGATCACGTCGCGGAGTGAGTCGGCCCCGGCGAGCAGCATCACGAGGCGATCGAGGCCGAGGGCGATGCCGCCGTGCGGGGGCGCCCCGTAGCGGAGGGCATCGAGCAGAAAGCCGAAGCGCTCCTGGGCCTCCTCCGCCCCAATGCCCAGTACGTCAAAGATTTTTTGCTGCGTGGCGCGGTCGTGGATGCGAATGGAGCCGCCGCCGATTTCGTTGCCGTTGAGGACGAGGTCGTAGGCGCGGGCCTGCACCGCACCGGGCGTGTTTTCCAGCTGGTCGAGGTCGTCGGTCTGCGGGGCGGTGAAGGGGTGGTGCATCGAGACGTGGCGGCCCTCCTCCTCGTCGTACTCCAGGAGGGGAAAGTCGGTCACCCACAGGAACTGATCCTCGCCCGATCGGGGATCGGGACGCGCACCAGTTGCCTCGCCCATGTAAAGCCGCAAATCGCCCGCCTGCTCGTAAACGGTGGGCGGGTCCCCCGCCAGGGTGAGGACGAGGTCGCCCGCCTCGGCCTCCACCGCGTCGGCGGCTGCGCGTCCGTACTGTTTCGGGAGGGCATCGGTGCTCAGGTTTTGGGTCATTCCCGAGCCGTCGGAGGGCAGCTGGAAGTAGATGAGCCCGGCCGCCCCAATCGTGTCCGTCACGTAGTCCTCCAGCCGATCCATCTGGGCGCGGTTGCGGTCGCCCTCGCCCGGGACGCGCAGCGCCACGACGTGCCCCCCGCCGTCCACGATCGATTCGAAGACGCGGAAGCCGCTGTCTGCAAAGCAGTCGCTCA
>JAWOAQ010000079.1:0-3914 GCA_046498495.1 Salinibacter sp.
CGCTCAGAATGACTCTCGAATAAATGTATTTCTGCGTATCCATTTAGTCCGCGTCCGGACCGGTGCCCACGGCCCGGAGCCCCAGCTCAAGGGCGCGCACCTGAAGGCGCATGGCGGTTTGCTGCGGCACCGGCCGGAGGTCAAACGATGAGAGAAGGGAGTCGACCTTCTCCCCCCGCTGCAACCGAGCCCGGAGGGCGGGCACCCGCTCGCGGAGCCGGAAATACTCATCCGGTTGGCCCGGCGTCGGGGATTCGTTCCGGACGACAAAGAGAGGAATCTCCGTCACCAGGGCGAGCGGATCGCCCCCCAACCCGCTCACAAACTCCATGGAGCTGTCATGGAAGCGTTGGGCCATGGCCTCGTCCCCCTGTGCACGAAAGTACGTCCGCATGGCGTCGCCCCGGGGGGTGGTCTGGAAGCCCGGCTCCAGCCAGAAAAACCCCTTCTCGCCCTTCCGGTTGTGATCGTGCATGCGGAGCCCAGCGGCCTGCACCGCCCGTCGAAAGTCGTCCCGAAGCGCCTGTGTGCGGAAGGTCCAGTCCCGGCTGATCAGCAGCAGTCCCCCCTCCGCGACGGACATGCCGTGCAGGCTCATATGAAGCGCAAACGGCCCGTGCGCCCGCAAAAACGAGGCGACGTGTCGATTCTCGGGTCGCATATCCGGGAATCCGTATTCCAGGTCGCGGCCCGGCGCTTCCCGAACGGCATGGCGAAGGTACGCCCGGAGGTCGGGCCATTGCTCGATCCAGGCCCGGTTGCGCGCCTCCCCGTCCGGGTTTGCGTGCGGCACAATGACGAATTGGTAGCGCCGAAACCAGGGCGCCATTTTGTCCCGGTGGTTCAGGGCCCGCAACACAAAGCAGCGGAGCGTTTCGGGCCCTACCGGCTCGTCCGCGTGGTGGCCCGCAACCAGGCTCACGGTGCGCTCGCCGTGCCCAAGCACAACCCCGCAGAGGGGGCGGTCCTCCTCACTCGGCCCCAGGTCGTAGAACGAGGCCACATCCGGGTGCGCCTCACATGCCGAGGCCATCGCGTCGCGAACCTCCTCGTGGCGGCGAAACGGTGGCGGATCAACAGTAAGACTCGTAAGCGCAAAGGCCATCGTCTCCAATACAGGCGGTCTGTTAACGGAGAGTACGGAAAGACAATTTAAGCAAGCCCATCATTTTTCGGCTTAGGGGCAGACGTTATTGTATTCCCCTGGTTGATATCAACAAAAATTGACTTTCCTGAAACGATCATTGTATGTTTCGGCAGTGGAATCCAAGTCGGTTCCGATCTCGGCGTGTGCCTTCGTCGGCGCAGGGCGAACACGGTATTGCCGCTTGGCCATTGCCAGCATCTATTTCTCGAAACACCCTGCAGCACCATGGAAGAGCGACAGACAGGAACCGTTAAATGGTTCAGCAACGAAAAGGGCTACGGATTCATCGTCCCCGAGGGGGGTGGTGAGGATCTGTTTGTCCACTACAGCGAAATTGAAACCGACGGGTTTAAGAGCCTTGACGAGGACGACCGCGTGGAGTTCAGTGTCGGGGAAACCGACAAGGGACCCAATGCGCAGGAGGTCGTCGTCATTGGGTAGAGGGTTTTCTTGTTCTGGGAGTCCCTGAGCCGCCCCCTTCTGTCCGGAAGGGGGCGGTTTTGTTGGCCTACAGCGCGGTTCCGGAGAACAGACGGTGCGCCGGCACGGAGACGCGTGCCCGGTCCCGCCCGCCTGGCCCGTCTATTGCTGGAGATGCTGCACCTGGAGGAGCCGGTCGGTGCCGCGGCTTGGGTCTTCGTAGTAGAGAAAGGTGGTATATGCGCTGCGTCGCTCCAGCGACTGCATGCGGCGAATCTCTTCGGTAAGCGCCGGATCCTCGGTCTCGTAGAAGTACTGGTACTGGCCTTGCTTTAGGAGCACCTCCCCTTCATAGCGCCCACGATTGCTCTCCCAGGTCATGTTCGTTCCTCGGTCCGGGGCCATCCCCGAAAAGCTGCCGGCAACGGTCAGCCCGCCCGGGAGGGGCTGCTCATCCGGCGGGACGAAGGCAAACGTCGTGCGCACGTACTCGGCTGTCAGGGCGGGATTGGCGCGGCCCTCCACGGCCTCCCGAACCACAATCTGTCCATTGAGCACGTCCGAGGGGGCCCCGCCCGAAAAGCGAGCATAGTCGGGCTTGAGCAAGACCCGAAACGGCGACACGGTGCGGTCCCGCCGCTCGATCCGACGGCCCGCGCCCAGGTTTCCCAGATCGACCGTGTAGTCGGCGGCGACAGGGCGGAAGGCCTGTCGGCGGCTGACCTCGAACTCGAGCCGGGGCTGGCTGCCGAGCCGGGGGCGGTCCTCACATCGGGCCGTGCCGAGCCGTCCGTTGCGAACAAAGCAGGCGGCATAGCCAAACGGATCTCCTTCCAGGCTCGAGGGCGGGTCGAACTGCGCCAGCGGCCGAATCGACGGGAGTTGCTGGCCGGGGACGGAGAGCGATTCGAGCTTCGCATCGAGCGAGCCGGCATCTTCTGCGACAAAAAACGGCTGCTCAAACAGCACAGAATCCCGGCGGCCCCGCTCAGTGACTTGCAGCACGTAGTTGCCGCTCACCTCAAACGAGATGTCGTCGTTCGGAAAGCGATACGAGTAGTGCGTATAGTCAACCTCCGTCCCACGCGAGGGGCGGTACTCCACCAGATCGTCGTCGGTGTAGGAGTCCAGGGCCCGGCTCGGCGATAGCTTGCGCTCCCAGTTTCGATCGGCGTGGAAAAAGCGAACCGTTAGTGGGCGCCCCTCCGCTTCCATCAAGTCAAACTCAAGCGTGAGCGTGGACCCATCCCGAAGCGAAAGGATCGGGAGGCTACGTTCGTCCTCCCCGCGGTACAGCTGGATTGTACGAATGGACGCCGCCGGCCGGGGCAAATCGGGCCCCACGCGAGGGGCCTCCTGCTCCGTTCGCTGGCCCTCCTCCTCTCCGTCGTCGGACTGATTTGACGAGACACATCCTCCCATGCCGACAAGGAGCATCCCGCAGATCCCGAGGAGGAGTACGCGAGCGTCAGGCAGGAGCATCGCGGAGCCAGGGCGAGAAGCGGAACAGTCGCGAGACGGGAGGGCCGTGAACCCGAAAGGGGACAACAGGTTCGCCCTCGTCACTCAGGAACCCAGCGATGCCCCGTCGGCCCTATTCACGACGGGGCCATTCGATCCACTCGTGAAGCGTTCGGGCCCACGCGTCCGCTCCGATCTGATGGGCTTGACGGGCCGCCGCAGTGGCCACACGCCGGGCCTCGTCCGGCCGCCCCCCTCGGGCCGCGGCCTCCGCGTGCCAGGCGCCGCGCTGCACACGGGCCGTTTGGCGCCAGGCTCGGGACCACCCAGAAAAAGATCCATTTCTTCTTAATTATATACCTCTTCGCGGGATTTTCTGGCTATGCTCAGCGAAACAGCGAACAGGATTTTGATCCAGAGCGGTTGAAAGCTGCCAGAATTGCTTTCATTACTAGTCGGCTGGAGTTAAATTCGGAACAAGCGGAGAAATTTTGGCCCGTTTACAATGAGTACACAGAAAAAAGAGAAGCCAATCTCAAACAACTGGCGAGTCTCTATCCCCGCCGAGACCAAGCTGCGCTAAGTGACTCAGATGCTAAAAAGGCAATTGAAAAACGATTTGATATACAGCGAAAGATGATAGAAGATGAGCAGCTATTTGTGAATCAGGTTTCCAAAATAATCTCCTACAATCAAATCCTTAAGCTTAACGGGATAGCCCGAGATTTTACAAGAATGATCTATCAAAAAAATCGGCAAAGAAGATCATCCAACAATTAAACGCTAGATAGAATCGAGCATGGTGTGGCCATCACAGATTGGGGTGCCACGATGTATCGGGGAAAATGTGCGATCTGCCTGCAGCAAGCAGGGATTCCATCCCGAT
>JAWOAQ010000103.1:0-5902 GCA_046498495.1 Salinibacter sp.
CGACTCGCCAGCCGTCGACCCGGCGATCGGCGGCAAAGTGGCGCATAGCCGCGAGAAACAGCGCGATGCGCGACTGGTGTGACCAGACATGGGTCGCCTCGCCGGCCACCTCCGCCATCCAGATGGCATCTTGTGCAACCGGCTTCTGGGCCGACTGGCACACCCACGTCCGCTCCATCAATCCCGAGGCCTACACCGTGGCCGAGGTGTGGGAGGAGGCGTCCGGATTCTTACGCGAGAGCGGCTTCTCTGCGACGATGAACTACCACGGGTTCGCCTACCCCGTCAAAGGCTTCCTGATTGACAACGCCATCGACCCGTCCACCTTTGCCGACCTGATGCAGTCCCGGCGGCAGACCTACGCCCCCGCGGTGCGCCCGGCGCTACTCAACCTCATCGATTCGCACGACACGCCCCGCCTCGCCACCATGCTGGTGAACCGGGCCGACACCGGCTATGCCCGGCCCAACCGGTTCGACTATGACTGGGGCGGCGTGGTCGATCTGCGGCAGAATCCCGACTACAACGTGCGTGGCCCCGGGCCCACGGAGCGCCGCCTGCAACGGCTCATCGCCCTCACGCAAATGACCACGCCCGGCATGCCCATGATCTACCACGGCACCGAGGCCGGCATGTGGGGTGCCGACGACCCGGACGACCGCAAGCCGATGGTGTGGCCCGACCGAACGTACGAGGTGGAAGACAGCCATCCCTACGGCGACGACCGACCGGCCGACTCCGTTCGCTTTCGGCATGATCTCTTTGACACCTACCGCTCCCTGATTGGCCTCCGCACGGAGCACACGGCCCTGCGGCGCGGCGCCTCTACCCCCCTCGCCGCCGACGACGAGCGGCAGATGCTGGCCTACGCTCGCTCCCATGCCGACGCCCCAACGCTGATCACGGTCCTCAACCGGAGCGACGAGGCGCACTCCATCCGCATCCCCCTCCCCGACTCGCTTCAGGCCGATTATGAGCCGGTCGTCCAGACGCCGCGTGACGGCGCCGTCCGCGTGCAGCAGGACGCCTCCGCCCTCCTTCTGGACCTTCCCCCGCACGCGGGCCTGCTGCTCCGTGAAACGGACTCGTAGATCCTCCGCCGGCTCGGAGATACGGACGCGTGGGTGGGGACGGTCTCAGTCCTCGTCCCGGCCCCCGGAAGCACCGATTGTGCGTGTGAGCCACTGCAGCCCCCGCCGGAGGCGGGTTCGAATGGGAGTCAATCCGTCCACGAGTTTCGTGCGAAGGGTCTTCCCCGCCAGCATCATCCGCTCGCGTCGCCACACGAACGTGTCGTAGAGCTCGTCGGCCACCTCCTCTTCCGACATCGTCGGCGACAGGTGGAGCGCACGACGGACCCGGCGGGCCACCGTGCGCTCCCGCTCGGTCAGCGACCGAGACGGGCCGGGGCGGGGCGGTGGGGTTGGCATGCCAGAACGAGGGTTGGTGGTAGGAAACGGGGAAGCGGCACGCCGACCGTACTCGTGGCCGGGGCTCCCGCGCTGGTTGGAGACGGCCGCTCGGTGCGCACGTCGGCGGGCGGGGGTGCCGGGCGACTCAACGGCTCCGACGCGCCCTGCGAAACGCACTGTCAGAATGCGGCAACGCGGTGGAGCTCCGACCAGAAGTTCGGAAACGAAACGCGGGCGCATTCGGCGTCACTGATGGAGGTGGCCCCGTGTGCGACAAGCCCCGCTACGCCCATCGCCATGGCAATGCGGTGGTCGTCAAAGCTCTTGACGGACCCGCCCAGCAAGTTGGGCCCGTTGCCCTCGATCACCAGACCGTCCTCCCGTTCTTGCACCTCGGCCCCGAGGGCGCGGAGGTTCTGCGTCATGGCGTGGAGGCGGTCCGTTTCCTTGACACGGAGCTCCTCTGCATCGCGGATTTCGGTGCGCCCTTCCGCGCACGCCGCCGCCACAGAAAGCACTGGAATTTCGTCGATCAGGTTGGGAATGAGCCGCCCGCCCACCTCCACGCCCGAAAGGGCCGCCGTGCGCACCGTAATGTCGCCCACAGGCTCGGCCCCCAGCACACGCTCATTCTCAATCGTGATGTCGGCCCCCATGCCGTCGAGCACATCGAGAAGCGCGGTGCGGGACGGGTTGAGTCCCACATCGGTGAGTTGCAGCTCGCTGTCCGGGACGATTGAGCCCGCCACGAGGAAAAAGGACGCGCCCGAAAAATCGCCCGGCACGGTCCACGTCGTCGCAGGAACCGTATGGTCATCGTCGACGATGATATGGCGCTCGCCCCCCACCTCATCCATCTTGAGCCCCAGCATCCGCTCCGTATGATCGCGGCAGGGCGTCGGTTCGACCACGACCGTGCGGCCCGTGGCGTACAGTCCGGCCAGGAGAACGCAGGACTTCACCTGGGCGGACGCCATTGGCAATCGGTACTCGATGGGCTTGAGCCCCGATTGGGTGGCCCGAATGCGAATGGGGGCACAGCCCTCCCGGAGGGTCACCCGCGCGCCCATCGCCTGCAACGGGTCCGCGATGCGCTCCATGGGCCGCTCGCGAAGGGACGCATCCCCCGTGAGGACACTCCCGAAGCGCTGCCCCGCCATGATGCCGGCAAGCAGGCGCATCGTGGTGCCCGAGTTGCCACAGTCCAGCGGCTCGGACGGTGGACGGAGCCCATCGAGGCCCTGTCCCTCCACTTCCAGCACCCCGTCCGCAGTCCGCTCCGCAGAACACCCGAGGGCCCGTATGCAATCGAGGGTCGACTGCGGATCGGCCGAGTTCGGGAAGTTGTGAATCTTCGAGACGCCGTCCCCAAGAGCGGAGAGCAGAGCCGACCGGTGGGAGATCGACTTATCAGCGGGCAGCGAAACGGTGCCGGTCAGGGAGCGGGCCTGGCGGATGGTTTGCATCATAGAGGTGGCGGGACAAAAGATCGACGGCGATGGAGGGGTATAATAGAAACCAGTACGCCCAGGAGCGAACGACGACGCTTCGAACGCTCCCGGCTACCAGAGCGGGGTTTCCGTAGTGGTGCCCATCGGGAATACGTCGGTGACCGATCGGAGGAGGGCCTGCTTCTGATCGTGCGGCAGAAATGCGTATCGGAACCCGTTCAGCGCAATCTCACGCATGTGGTCCGGTCCCAGGTTGCAATGCTGATACACCTGCCACAGCTCCTCGGTCACCGAGGTTCGGCTGAATAGGCGATTGTCGGTGTTGACCGTAACCGGGATCCCTGCCTTGGCGTACGTCTCGATGGGATGGGCCTCCAGGCTGGGCACCGCCTGGGTGTGAACATTGCTCGACGGGCACACCTCCAGTGGAATGCGGTGGTCCGCAAAATACTGCATGAGCTCTGGGTCCTTCCGTAGCGAGATGCCGTGCCCAATGCGGTGGGCGCCGCAGTAGAACAGCGCCTGTCGGATGGAGTCGGGCCCCCAGGCCTCCCCGGCGTGGATGGTCAGATTCAGCAGGTTGTTGCGGGCGTGGTAGAAGGCGTGGAGGTGCCCCTTTGGCGGATTCCCAGCCTCGCCGCCCGCCAGGTCGAACGCCACGATGCCCTCGTGCTTGTACTCCACCGCCAACTCGGCCAGCCGCATCGAGGCGCTTTCGTAGCGGTCCCGCAGGCCACAGATGATGAGGGAGGTGGTTAGGTGAAAGTCCCTCTCGGCCTGCGTTAGTCCTTCGAGCACGGCCTCGTTTGCTTCCTCCAGCGAGAGCCCCTCTTCGGTATGCAGAATGGGCGAGTAGCGCACCTCCAGGTACTCCACGTTTTCTCGCGCGTTGTCCTCGGCCAGCTCGTAGGTGGCGCGGCGCAGGGCCCCCGGCGTTTGGAGGAGCGGAATGGTGTACTGGAACCACGACAAATACGCCTCCAGGGTATCCGAGCGCTCCACGTCCCGCAGTTCCTCACGCAGCCCCTCCACGCTATCGGCGGGCAGCACCCCAAGCTTTCCTTCGTCCTGCGCCACATCCAGCATGGTGTCCAGCCGCATGGAGCCGTCGAGGTGGCAGTGCAACTCCGCCTTGGGCCAGGAGGCGATGGCATCACGGGTGAGCTCGGTCGTGTCCGGAGACGGGGCGGACGGCATGGATGGGGACGGAATTGATTCGACAACCTACGCAGCGGGTGCAATTCAAGGGCAAGAGCAGCTTTCCCCCTGAATCTCGCTTAGATTTTTCGCCTCAACATTCCCGCCCGCCGTGCTGTTTCGAGCGACGTATGCGCTCTCGATGAGGCTGCACTGCTCCGTCCCCAGACGGAACCCCCGTCTGCACCGTATCGTTTGGGACATCCGTGACGGGCCTGTTCCGGCGACGGCAGGAGCGCACCGCCCGGTCGACGCGGGTTCGTCCCGTCCCCTCTTTTTCCAATGATCTCTCCTCCGGCTATGGGTACGCCCGGTCCCCTCGAACTTCTTCTATTGTTTGCGGTCGTGCTGCTCATCTTCGGGGCCAAGCGCATTCCCGAGATTGCCCGCGGCATCGGCAAGGGCATCCGTGAGTTTAAGGATGCCACGAGTGAGATCTCGCGCGAACTGGAGGCCGAGGGCCAGAAACGCAAGATCAATCAACCGCAGGCCCCGCAGCAGGGCGCCCCGCAGGCCCGCGAGCCAAAAAAGAAAGACCCCGCCCCGCAGTCGCAGCGCGAGGCCGCGGACGAGCCGGAACCCCACGCCTCCGGCGGCCACGGCGACCGCGGAAGCGCGGAGTAATCGCCGAGTGGATCAATGGGTCCCGATGCGATGAGGACCCCGATCGGACCTCGTCCTTTCAGTTTCCTTTCGCACCACATCTGTGTAGCACGTGTCCGTCAGCCTGGAGTCCCCTACGTTCGCCGAGGCCCACCGGGCCCTCGAATCCGGTGAAACCAGTTGCGAGGAGGTGGTCTCGTCGTTTCTCGACCGGATCGACACGCACAACGACACGCTCAACGCCTTTACGACGGTCGACCGCGACGGGGCCCTGAACCACGCCCGCTACCTTGACAGCCAGCGGGAGCGCGGCAACGCCCGCCCCCTCTCCGGCCTCGTCC
Source organism: Salinibacter sp. (assembly GCA_046498495.1). GTDB lineage: Bacteria > Bacteroidota > Rhodothermia > Rhodothermales > Salinibacteraceae > Salinibacter. The sequence continues at coordinate 5,005 of JAWOAQ010000103.1, forward strand.
TGGGCATTAAGGACAACATCTGCATCCGTGGATATCCGGTGAGCTGCGGATCGAAGATGCTGAAGGATTTCTCGTCGCTCTACGACGCGACGGTGATCGACCGGCTACGGGACGCCGGGGCCATCTTTATTGGCAAGACAAACTGCGACGAGTTCGCCATGGGCTCGTCGAACGAGACCTCCCACTTCGGCCCCGTGCGCAACCCGCACGATCCGGAGCGCGTGCCGGGCGGGTCCTCCGGCGGATCGGCCGCGGCGGTCGCCGCGGGCCTCTGCCACGCCGCCCTCGGCAGCGATACGGGCGGCTCAGTGCGCCAGCCCGCTGCGTTCTGCGGCGTCGTCGGCCTCAAACCCACCTACGGACGCGTCAGCCGCTTCGGCCTCGTGGCCTTTGCCTCGTCGCTCGACGTGATCGGCCCCTTGACCAACAGCGTGGAAGACGCCGCCACGATCCTGACCGTGATCGCCGGCGAGGACCCGAACGACTCAACCAGCGCCCCGGTCGACGTGCCGGATTATACCGACGCCCTTACCGGCTCGGTCGAGGGGCTCCAGGTGGGCATCCCGACGGAGTACTTCGCGTCGGAGGGCCTCGACCCGGCCATCCAGGAGGTCGTCGAGGCTCAGGTCGACCGCCTCGCCGACAAAGGCGCCGAGATTAAAGAGGTGTCCCTCCCGCATACCGAGTACGGCATCGCCTCGTATTATCTCATAGTGAACTCAATAAGAAAACCACATTCTGGTGTCATTTCGAATTCCGGTATTCCGGAGGAGAAATCTCTGAATTTGAAACAGATTTCTCCTCCGGAATACCGGAATTCGAAATGACACCAGAATGTGGTTTTCTTATTGAGTTCACTATGAGATAATACGAGGCGATGCCGTACTCGGTATGCGGG
>JAWOAQ010000127.1:0-3065 GCA_046498495.1 Salinibacter sp.
GGGCATCGACCCGCAGCTGCACCGCGCCGTGGAGACGGGCCTTGATCGGCTGGAGACCGAGGACGTGGAGTTGATCGACCAGCCGCCGGCCCCGGACAAGATGCTTCGGCCAAACGACAGGGACTAACCGTCCGCACACCGGCCCTCCAAAGCAAAACGCCCCTCCACCCGACGAATCGGTGGGAGGGGCGTTGAGGGGCCGCCTGCCCGGGAGGATTCGAACCCCCGGCCTCAGCCTCCGCAAGGCTGCGCTCTGTCCAACTGAGCTACGGGCAGAAAAAATGGCTGCGCGACTGCTTCGTCCGCAGGGGATGAGAATACACGAGCCCCACTTTGGAAAAGATCCGGCGCTCATAAAGTGTTCACGGCTGCGCATCCGGGGGCGGGGCGGCGACCGCGGCCTCCGGATCGAGATGGAAAAAATGGTTCGTCGGGCCCCGCCCGTTCCCCAGCGGCAGGGCATGGCGGATGGCCCCGGTGACGTATCGCTTGGCCCGGTCGATGGCCGCGTCGAGATCGTACCCTTTTGCCAGATTGGCGGCGATGGCGGAGGCATAGGTGCACCCCGTCCCGTGGGTGTGCTTTGTATCGATCCGCGGCGCGGTGAACGTCCGGGCCCCCTCGTCGTCCACGAGAACATCGACCGCTTCCCCTGTATCCCTGAGGTGTCCCCCCTTCGCGAGCACGGCATCGGGACCCGTTTCGTACAGCGCCTCCGCGGCCCGTTGGAGGTCATCGACCGTCTCCACCTTGATGTCCGTGAGGTGGGCCGCCTCGTGAGCGTTCGGAGTCACTACTGTGGCAAGTGGCAGAAGAACGTCGACCAGTGTATCGATTGCGTCGTCTTGAAGCAGCTTAAATCCGGTCTTTGAGATCATCACCGGATCCACGACAAACGGAACCAGCCCGTGGGCCTCGACCCGATCGGCCACGGCCTCGATGATGTCGGGAGCGGACAGCATGCCGGTCTTTGTGGCCTGCACGTCCAGGTCTTCGGCCACCGCATCAATTTGCGCGGCCACGAGGTCCGGGGGAAGATCACGCGACCGGGCCACAGTTTCGGTGTTCTGGGCCGTGATGGCCGTCAGGGCCGACGTGCCAAACACCCCGTTGGCCTCCATGGCTTTAAGATCGGCCTGAATTCCGGCTCCGCCACCAGAGTCACTGCCGGCAATGGTAAGTGCAACGGGTTTTTGCATTGGAATGGAGAGGAAACTGTCCGGAAGGGTAGATGCAAAAGGCAAGCGTCGGATTCCAACGGGGCCCACGGTCACGGTGCTGCCAGGCAGCGCATGATTCGTGCGGGCGCACCACTTCACGTCGCCGCCCCACTCAGGGCGCGTAGGTACGCGCGGGTGGCGGCCGCGGGGGCGTCGGCCTCCATGATGCCGGAGAGCACAGCGACGCCCTCGGCCCCTGCCGCACGACAGGCCTCTACCCGATCGGGCGTAATACCACCCAGGGCAAAAACCGGCGTCGGGGCGGCCGCCTCACAGAAGCTCCGCAGTGCTCCAATGCCGGCGGGGGGCTGGTCCGGCTTGCTGTCGGTTGCGAAGACTGGACTGTAAAAGTAGTAGTCGCGTCCACGGGCTCGATCCCCCGTCGCCTCAACCTCCTCGTGCGCTGAATACCCAATCAGGGCATCTTCTCCAAGGGTGGCCCGGGCCTGTGCTACCGATGGCCCGCGCCAGCCGACGTGAAGGCCCGTTCCGAGCTGCTCTGCCACCTCCATCTGGGCATTCACCGTAACGGTGACTGCATCCGCCGTTGCTCGAAGCCGGGCGGTGAGGGCCGCGGCCGCCGATGCGAAAGTATCCACGCTCACCGTATGGTCACGGAGGTGAACCCAGCGCACCCCGCCCCGCACAGCAGCAACCGCGCGGTCGGCCTGGGCCGGCTCCGTAAACCGGTCGGCGATAAGGGCGAATCTGGGATGCGGGAGGGGGGACATGCGGGAAGAATCATGTATGGGCACTCCGGGCCGGCACGGGCTAATCCCCAACGGTGCCCTCCATGGGCGAGGAGGCCTGTGCGTAGAGTCGACGCGGAATGCGGCCCGCGCGATGGGCACGTCGTCCCGCCTCCACGGCCAGACGCATCGCATGGCCCATCTCGACCGGATGCTGCGCCTCGGCAATCGCCGTGTTCAGCAGAACGCCATCGTAGCCGAGCTCCATCGCCGTGGCAGCGTCGCTCGCGGTGCCGATTCCCGCGTCGACGATGAGGGGCGTGTCTTCCACAACCTCACGGATGATGCGCAGGTTGTACGGGTTGACGAGCCCCATCCCACTCCCGATGGGCGAGCCAAGCGGCATGACGGCTGCGCACCCCAGGTTTGCGAGCTTCCGGCAGGTGATGGGATCATCGTTGGCGTAGGCCAGCACCGTGAAGCCATCGTCCACGAGCGTCTTGGCCGCGTCAAGGAGTTGCTCGACATCCGGCATCAGGGTCTCATCGTCGCCAATCACCTCCAGCTTGATAAGGTCGGTGTCGAGGGCCTCGCGCGCCAGTTGTGCCACGAGAACAGCCTCCCGGGCCGTGTAGCAGCCGGCCGTATTCGGCAGCACCTGGTACCCCCCGGTGCGGAGCAGGTCGAGGTGGCTTTCCGGAGCCGGATCTTCGACATTGACCCGCCGAATCGCCACGGTGACCAGCTCGGTCCCAGTGGCCTCCAGGGCCTCAAGCATGACCTGCGGGTTGGGGTACCGGCTCGTCCCCACGATGAGGCGCGAGGAAAAGGTATACTCTCCGATCTCGAGTGGATCGTTCGTTTCCCGTACCGATCCGTTCGTGCGCACGTCGTTTGCCATAGAGTGGTACCGCCCCGGTCCAGAGTCCGAAATCTAAAATCCAAAATCTAAAATCGTTATCCGCCCTGTTGTGCCTGAATAACCTCGACGGTATCCTCGTCCGCGAGGGTGACATCGTCCCAGTCTTGCCGTCGAACCACGCCCTCGTTGATTGCAACCGCCACCCCGGTGGCCTCCGCCGGGTCGATTTCCAGATCCGTCAGCACCTCCGTCAGCGGATATCCGTCCGGAACTGTGCGTTCCTCCCCATTCACG
>JAWOAQ010000128.1:0-3202 GCA_046498495.1 Salinibacter sp.
GATGCCCCGAATGGTCCAGAAGACCTGTGCGAAACCGAGCTCGTCCATCCAGAAGTACTCGACCACGAGGCCCGGCGCCAGAAACAGCACCGTGAGAACGACCCCGACGAGGGCCAGAAGGACCTGCACAAGCCGATTCGACGAGAGAAACGACATAAATCCGGAAGCTGGGTGAGGAAAGGAAGAGCAGCACACCCCCGAGGCTGCCACAAGATCTTGCAAAGCATATTTAATGCGGACCCTCCCCGGCGAGGTTCACGGCGCAAGACGAATTCTCCGCCACGGCGTCCCCCTCGGTCCTCTCTCACGCACAGGACGATACGGCCTCCGGGAATAGGGCGTACAACACCGTGTCGTACACGTTCTCTTCGACTCGGAGTCGCCGTCGCAGAAGGCCCTCCTCTACCGCCCCGATCTTCTCCGCAACGCGGCGGCTCGCCGTATTGCCCACGGGGACGAGGAGCTCAATCCGACGAAGCCCAAGATCTTCGAATCCGATGTCCGCCGCCAGGCGGGCCGCGGTGGTCGCCACGCCCTGCCCAGTGGCGTCCGTTCGCGCCCAGTATCCGAGATTCCCGACCCGGCTCGGCCGGTCAATCCGATTGATGCCGACGCCGCCAAGAAATCGCCCCGTCCCGGTGTGCACGACGGCAAAGCTGTAGGCCTCGTCGTTTGCCCAGGCGGTCGGTCGGCTCTCGACCCAGGTGCGGGCATCCGTCCGGTCGTATGCCGCATGGGCCCAGGGAAGCCAGGGGCGCAGGTCGTCGAGCGAGGCCTGTACCGCCGCCGCGAGGGGCTCGATGTCTGCGTCCCGAAACGGCCGAACACAGACGCTTCCCCGACACCGGGAGACACAATCGGCCGTGGGAGCCGGTGTGTCCATCGGCACAGCTACACTGAGAGCAGGGAGCTGCCGTTTAATCAAGGAATCATTCGTCCTCGCTGGGGCCCTCATCCAAGACAGAGATCGGGTGCCACTCTGGCGCCGGCTCCACCGTAATGGCCGGCTCCGGCCCAGCGTCGTCCCATCCCTGGTCCTCGACCGTCATGAGCGGCTCCACCGTCATGTCGCGGTCCACGACGATCTGGCACGAGAGACGCATCTCCCCCAGCTGCCCAATGTTGCCGAGCTTCTCGTGCTCGGCCTCGGTCATCACGTCGGGCTCTCCCTCCGCAAACTGCACACGGCATGTCGTGCAGCTCGACTGCCCCCCGCAGCGATGCCCAATGTCGACGCCACAATCTTCGATGGCTCGTACAAGCCGGGTGCCTTCTGCAACCTCAAATGTGCCGACGCCCTTGATGGTGAGTTCGTACATGACGGATATAAAACGGTCGAAAAGAACGTGTGACTGGGATTGAAAGAAGAGAAACCGCCCGGCGCCCGTCAAGTCCTCCTTCGGTCGTTTACGAATCCTTGCCATCCGTGCGAAACGGATCATGGGGATATGCCCCTCTGGAGCATGTCTTGGGTGAAATAAACCCGTAATATGCTGGTGGCCTCGTTGCCTTTCCTGTTGCCCCGCACCACCCTAGGAAACTACATCAGTTCGCTATTGCCCCCACCACTCTCTTTTCGCTCATGTCCAACGCTGTTGTGTTGGTGGACACGGCCGACCGCCCCCAGGGCACGGCTGAGAAACTGCGGGCGCACGCCGAGGGCTGGTTGCACCGTGCCTTCTCGGTGTTCGTGTTCGACCGGCGGGGGCGGCTTCTTCTGCAGCGCCGGGCCCGAGATAAGTATCACTCCGGGGGGCTGTGGTCGAATACCTGCTGCAGCCACCCACACGCCGAGGAGCCCCCGACGGCGGCGGCCCAGCGGCGGTTGCAGGAAGAAATGGGATTTTCGTGCCCCGTCACGCCCGCCTTCCGGCGCACCTACCACGCCCCCGTGGGCAACGGCCTCGTCGAGCACGAACTGGATCACGTGTTTGTCGGTACGGTCCGGGATGCCCCCATTCGCGCAAACCCCGACGAGGTTGCAGCGTGGAAGTGGATGGCGCCTCTGCCGCTCCAGGCGGACGTAGAGGCTCATCCCGAGCGCTACACGCCCTGGTTTCGGCTTCTCCTTGATGACGCCCTCGCGGCCGCCCCCGTCTGCACGGAGCATGGGACAGGCGGCCCCGAACCGGCGCGCTCCTAACGGGCTGCCCCCTGTGCGCCGGCCTCCCCCTGGCAGCGGGTCACGAGGCCGGCAGGACGTACGGGTAGTCCATCTGCTCGGCGATCTGGGCCTGTACCGACGGCCCGGCCAGGCGCCGGACGATGTGGAGGCCGAGGTCGAGGCCGGCCGAGACGCCCCGGGCCGTGACGACCGCACCGTCGTCCACCACCCGGTCGTCCACCACCTGCGCGCAGTACGGCTGTAACTCGTCGGTGGCATTGGGATGGGTCGTCGCGGTGCGACTCGTCAGGAAGCCCGCGGCCCCAAGGAGCACCGAGCCGGTGCATACGGACGCCTTCAGTCCGACCGGCGCCGCCGTCTGGAGCCACTCCAGAAAGGCCTCGTCGTCCTGGAGCGTGTCCGTGCCGTGCCCGCCCGGCACCACCAACAGGTCGTAGTCGTCCAAAGACGCCCCTACGCGGTCCGGCGTGAACCGAAGTCCCCGGCCGTCGTGCACCGGCGTCCGGAACGCGCACAGATCCCACGCGACGTCGTCCCGGAAGCCCATGGAGTGCAGGCGGGTGATGGGATCGTACGCTCCCACGAAGTCCAGGGCGGTGAGGCCGTCGAAGAGCACGAAGGCGACTGTCATGGGGCGGGAATCGGCGATGAAAGGAAGGGGCCGCCACAAAACCCGGGCTTCGCGCGATGCGAAATCAGTCCCAAGCGCCCCGACGAGTCCATCGGGATTCGTCGGGAGGGCAAAACGATGGGCGTTTTTTTGGCCCAACTTGCAGAAAAAGAAAACGGGGCGAGCGGGGATCAACCCACTCGCCCCGTTTGGCGTGTAGCCGGGAGGCATCGGTCAGGCCACAACCGGGTCGCGGACGTTTTCGGCGGCCTGCACCATGTTTTCGAGCGAGGGCTTGACCTCTACCCAGCGGCGCGTCTTGAGGCCGCAGTCGGGATTCACCCACATCTGCTCCGGGTCGAGCACCGTAAGGGCCTTTCGGATGAGCCCCTCCATCTCCTCCACCGTCGGCACACGGGGGGAGTGAATGTCGTAGACGCCGGGGCCGATCTCGTTCGGGTAGTCGA
>JAWOAQ010000019.1:0-3771 GCA_046498495.1 Salinibacter sp.
CAGCGCGCGACCGCAGCGCGGGGAGTTTGAATTTAGAATGTGCATAACACTCCTTTTAAGCCGACCCGCGGCGGGAGTGGATCGTGTCCAACGCCCACTTCGCGGAGAACGTGGACGTGTGAGGTAGCGGTGACGCGTGGTCGGCGCTGGCCGGAATTCGGGGGGCAGCTACATCACCCGCAACGACCAGCAGTACGTGGTTCGCGGCGTCGGGCGCCTGGGGGCCGACAGCAGCGACGTCGTGAAGGACATCGAGACCACCGTCATCACGAGCCGGGACGGCACGCCCATCCAGATGAGCGACGTGGCCGACGTGCAGGTGGACCATGCCGTCCGCTACGGCGCCGCTACGGCCGACGGCGAGGGGGAGACGGTCACCGGCATCGTGATGATGCGGCGCGGCGCCAACGCGCAGAAGGTCGTCGACGCCGTGGACGACAAGATGGGCGAGCTGAAGCAGGCCCTGCCGCCGGGCGTTGAGGTCGACGTGTACTACAACCGAAATGAGCTGACCGGCGCGGCCATCTCCACGGTGACAACAAGCCTCCTGATCGGGGGCCTGCTCGTGCTCCTCGTTCTCATCAGCTTTCTCGGCGACTGGCGCTCGGCCCTCATCGTGAGCCTCGTGCTGCCGATGACGGCGCTCATCACGTTCATCCTGATGAATTACTTCGGGTTCAAGGCAAACCTCATGAGCCTGGGCGGCCTCGCCATCGGCCTCGGGATGTTTGTGGACGGGGCCATCGTGATGGTGGAGAACATCTACCGCCTCCGCGAGCAGAACCCGGAGGAGTCGATTGGACTCATCGTGGTGCGGGCCGGGCGGGAGGTCGCGCGTCCCATCGCGTTCTCCGTGGGTGTGGTGATTGCGGTCTTCCTGCCCCTTTTCACCCTGCAGCAGATGGAGGGGCGCATGTTCCGGCCCATGGCGTTTACGGTGTCCTTTGCCTTGATGGCCGCGCTCTTTCTGGCCCTCACGATGGCCCCGGCCCTGAGCTCGTACCTGCTCGCCTCTGTCGGCGACCCGGCGGAGGCGAGCGACCGGTCTGACGGGTCCCCCGGCGCGGACGACCTGACCTCCCACGCAGACGCCTCCCCATCCGACAACGGCACCCGCCCAGCTGGCGCAGGAACCGGCGGCACGTCGACTCGCCTGGTCGCCGGGCTTCGGTCCGTGTACCGCCCGCTGCTGGACGCGGCCCTCACCCACCGGTGGGCGACCGTGGGCGTCTCGGTGGCCCTCCTGGCGGGCGGCGTGGGGCTTTTCACAACCCTCGGAACCGAATTTGCCCCGGACCTGGAGGAGGGCTCGGTGGCCCTCCAGGTGGCCCTGGAGCCGGACGCCGCCCTCGAAACGTCGACCGAGGTGCAGACGAAGATCGAGCGCACGCTCATGGAGTTTCCGGAGGTGACCACGGCTGTGAGCAAAACGGGACGCCCGGCCGTCGCCTTCGACCCCATGGGGCAGAACCTGACCGATATGTTCGTCGGCCTCACCCCCCGCGACACGTGGTCCGTCGACTCGAAGGACGCGCTCGTGGACTCGATGCGAACCCGCGTCAACCAGATTCCCGGGGCCAACGTGGCCTTTACCCAGCCCATTGCCCTCCGGCTGGACGAGATGGTGAGCGGGGCCAAGAGCGATATTGCCCTCAAAATTTTCGGCGAGGACCTCGATGAGCTTCGCCGCCTGCAGTCGGCGGCCGCCGACGCGGTCTCCGACATTTCGGGCGTGGCGGACGTGCTGCCCTCCCAGATTGCCGGCTACGGCTACGTGGAGGTGACCCTTCAGCGCGACCGGGCCGCGCGCTACGGCCTCCGCGTGGGGACCATCCAGCGGGCCATCGACGCGGCCATCGGGGGCGAGCAGGTCAGTACGGTCCGCGAGGGCGACCGGCGCTTTGCCCTGGTGGGGAAGTTTCAGGACGCCTCTCGCGGCTCCGTCGAGTCGATCCGTAACCTGCCACTGACGACTGTGGAGGGGGCCCGCGTGCGCCTGGAGGATGTGGCCTCCGTTGAGCTCACGGAGGCCCCCGCAGAAGTGACACGAGAGCAAGGGAAGCGCAAGATCACGCTGGGCATCAACCTCAGTGGGCGCGACGCCGGGAGCTTCGTGGCCGAGGCGAAGGAGGCGGTGCAGAACGAGGTGGCCCTGCCCCCGGGCTATCTTGTGGAGTGGGGCGGTCAGTTCGAAAATCAAGAACGGGCGCAGGACCGGCTCATGCTCATCCTGCCCATCACCCTCGCGATCGTGTTCGTGCTCCTGTTCATGACCTTCAATTCGCTAAGCCAGGCGGTGCTCGTCTTCCTCAACATTCCGGTGTCGGTGGTGGGCGGCGTCGTGCTGCTCTGGGCCATGGACCTCTACATGAGCGTGCCGGCGTCGGTCGGGTTCATCGCTGTACTCGGCATCGCGGTCCAGAACGGGGTGGTGATGATTAGCTTCATCGACAATCTCCGTGAACGAGGGCGCTCCCTCGCCGAGGCCGTGCGGACGGGGGCACTGCTGCGCCTGCGGCCCATCCTCATGACGACGCTCACGACGCTGCTCGGCCTGTTGCCGCTGCTGGTGGCCACCGGCATCGGGGCCAACGTGCAGCGGCCCCTGGCGGCCGTGGTGGTCGGCGGCATCTTTACGCTCGTGCCCTCTACCCTGCTGCTGCTCCCTACCCTCTACGGCTGGTTCAACCCCGTGGCTCGCTCCGAGCGGGAAATTGTTCGGGAGGTCGAGGCCGGCGACGAGGCGCAGCTACGCGGCAGTGTAACCTAAGTACTTTGGCAAGTAAATTCTTTGGCTATCGAAGCGAACTCAACATCCCGGAAATCCAGCACGTCATTTCGAGCAACGTCGAGAAATCTCCCTGACGAAGCAGCCTGCCTCAAAGAGGCTTCTCGACTGTGCTGGGAGCGAAGCGACCGAATAGTCACCGGGCTGCGCTGGGAGCGGAGCGACCGAGTGCTCTCCGGGGTGCGCTCGAATGGAGAAGATCCAGCAGCGCTCGAAGTCCGCGCGGCCCAACACCGGTTATGGCATGACCGAAACCAGTGGTATTATTGCCGCGGTTTCCGCCGAGTTCTTTGTCGACAAGCCCGCCAGCGTCGGTCCCGCCATGCCGACCTTCGAAGCCAAGTGTGTCGGCGCCAGCGGGGAGGATCTCGGCGCCAATGCCATAGGCGAGCTCTGGGTGCGGGGTGCGCCGGTTATCAAGGGCTACCTGAACCGTCCCGACGCTACCGCAGAGTCGATTACCGATGGCTGGCTGCACACCGGCGATATCGCCTACATCGACGAGGAGGGCTTCATCTTCCTGGTGGACCGGGCCAAGGACATGGTGCTGCGGGGGGGCGAGAACATCTACTGTGCGGAAGTGGAGAATGCCCTGTTTGCCCACGAGGACGTGGCCGAATGTGTGGTGTTTGCGGTGGCCGATCAGCGCCTGGGGGAGGAGGTGGGTGCTGCCGTCCATCTGCGGCCCGGTGCCAGCGCTGATCCCGCTCACCTGCGCGCCCACTGCGCCGGCCTGCTGGCGCCCTACAAGGTGCCGCGCTATCTCTGGCTCATGCCCGAGCCTCTGCCACGCAATGCCAATGGCAAGTTCCTCAAGCGTGAACTGCGGGAGTCCCTGCAGGTCGCCGACGCGCTCTGATCAGCTCTCGACGAAGGCCCGCTCGATCACGTAGTGGGCCGCTGTGCCGTGGCGGGATTCGTTGAAGCCGCGCTCGTTCAGCAGCCGGGTCATGTCCTTGAGCATGCTCGGGCTGCCGCAGATC
>JAWOAQ010000193.1:0-6542 GCA_046498495.1 Salinibacter sp.
GGAATGTGGGACCAGACCCTGCAGGCCCTCAAGGACATTGAGGAACAGACGGGGAAGGAGTTCGGGAACCCCGAGAACCCCCTGTTGGTCTCGGTCCGCTCGGGGGGTCGCGTCTCGATGCCGGGCATGATGGACACCGTCCTCAACCTGGGCTTGAACGATGATACCCGGGACGGGCTGGCGGAGCTCACCGATGATGAGTGGTTCGCCTACGACGCCCACCGCCGTTTCATCACGATGTTCTCGGACGTGGTGATCGGCCTGGACCGTGATCACTTCGAAGAGATGCTCACGGCGTTGAAGGAGAAAGAGGGGGTCCAGCGAGATTTCGAGGTGAGCCTGGACGGCCTCAAGGAGCTGGTGGAGAAGTACAAGGCCCTGTATCTTGAGAAGATCGGCGAGCCATTCCCCACCGACCCGCACACGCAGCTGAGACTCTCCATCAAGGCCGTCTTCGACTCGTGGTCACGTCAATGCGTTTGAACGGGCAGGCGAGGTGGTGTGCGACATCGTGACGTACCCCGACGCGTCCATCATCGACGACTTGTACCTCGATCGCCTCCGCAGCGACAACCCGACGCCGGGAACGGGCGTCCTTCGTCGCTACCGGCTCCCGCTGGATGGCGGCGGGGCCGCATCCACCCTGTTGAGTGAGCAGGGGCTGGAGCTTCCGCGCATCCATGATGGGCCGGCGACGGCTCAGCCATACGACGTTGTGTACGGCATCGGGTCGCGTGCGGAGGGTCAGTTTAGCGACCAGCTCGTGAAGATCAACGTGGGGGACGGAGCCGCAACGCGGTGGTACGAACCGGGCGTGCACCCGGGCGAGCCGGTGTTCGTTCCGCGCCCGGACGGGACGGCGGAAGACGACGGCGTGGTGCTGTCAGTTGCGCTCGATCCGGCCGGGGAGCAGTCGTTCCTGCTTGTGCTCGATGCGGCCTCGTTTGAGGAGCGAGCGCGGGCCACGGTTCCACACCCCATCCCGTTCGGCTTTCACGGGCAGTTTTTCGGCGACTAAAATGCAGCCAGGTCGCGGGCGGCCGCCAGGATGTTCTCGTCGCTCGGGAGCACGGCGCGCTCCAGGGAGTGGGCAAAGGGAATCGGCGTAAAGTCGCCGGCGACGCGGCGGATGGGGGCATCGAGGTACGTGAATGCATCGTCGCCGATCTGGGCACAGATCTCGGCGCCGAACCCAATAAACTCGTGGTCCTCGTAGACGACGAGCGCCCGGTTGGTCTTTTTAATCGAGTCGAGAATGGTCTCCGAATCGAGCGGGACGATCGTGCGGATGTCGATGACCTCCACGTCGAGTCCGTCCTCTTTCTCCATCTCCTTCGCCGCGTTAAGTGCCTTCGGGACCATCATGCCGTACGTGACGATGGTCAGGTCCGACCCCTCGCGAGCAATGCGCGCCTCGCCGAACGGCAGGGTGTAGTTCTCCGGCGGGGTGGGCGTGCGGGCCGAAGCCGCGCGGTAGAGCGCCTTGTGCTCCAGAAAAAGGACGGGGTCCTCCATGCGGATGGCGGTGGCGAGCAGGCCCTTGGCGTCGGCCGCGGTGGAGGGGAGCGCAATCTTAAACCCCGGCGTGTGGCCGAAGATCGACTCGATGTTCTGCGAATGGCAGAGGCCGCCGTGGATGTACCCGCCGCACGGCACGCGGATGATCATCGGGCAGCTCCACTGTCCGTTGGAGCGGTAGCGGAAGGGGGCCACCTGGTTGCGGAGTTGCTGCATCGCCGGCCAGATGTAGTCCGCGAACTGGATCTCGACGACCGGCCGAAAGCCGCTGGCGGCGTATCCGACGGCGGTTCCAATGATGGAGCCCTCGGCCAGGGGCGAGTTAAAGCAGCGGTCCGCGCCAAACTCTGCGGTCAGGTCTTTCGTGGCGGTAAACACGCCGCCCTTGTCGCCGGCCACGTCCTCGCCGTACACGATGATTGATTCGTCGCGCGCCATTTCCTCTTTGAGCGTACGGTTAATGGCGTCGACCATGACCATCGGCTCGGCGTCCGGGTCGAGGTCCTCTTCCGAGTTGTACTCAATGTCCAGTTCGCCCTCGAAGAAGACGTGGTCGGTGGCGGTGTCGGAGGCGGGATCGTCCTGCTGTTGCGCCCACTCGGCTGCCTCGTCGACCTCCTGGCGGACCTCCTCCCGCATCGTCTCCACCTCGTCCTCAGTCATGAGGTCGGCGTCGAGGAGGCGGGCCTCCAGGCGGGCGATGGGATCGATCTTGCGGTCGGCCTCCAGTTCCTCGGGCGGGCGATACTTGCTGTGGTCGTCGGAGGAGGAGTGGGGCAGCAGCCGGACCACGTCGCCCACGAGGCACACCGGTCCCTTGCCGGCGCGGATGTGTTCGGTGGCAGCTTTGGCGACCGACGCACTCGCGAAGAAGTCGGTGCCGTCGACGCGGGCGCGGCTGAGGCCTTCGTAGCCGGCCGCCAGCTTGTAGGGCGTGCCGCCGGCGGTCTGTTCGTCGATCGGCACGCTGATGGCGTACTTGTTGTCCTGCACGAAGAAGAGGGCCGGGGCCTGTTTGCGGGCGGCCCAGTTGAGTGCTTCGTGGAAGTCGCCCTGGGAGGTGGCTCCTTCGCCGCACGAGATGTACACAAAGTTGTCCTCGCCCCGCTGCTGGATGGCGAAGGCAAACCCGACGCCGGGGTTAAACTGGGCCCCGACCGAGGAGGCCGTTGTCATCACATTCAGGTGCTTCAGACCGAAGTGCTCCGGCATTTGGCGACCGGCGGAGTTGGGGTCGTCGGCCTTGGCGAGGTGGGCCAGGAGGGCCTCCCGCGGCGTCATGCCGAGGGAGAGGGCCATGCAGAGGTCACGGTAGTAGAAGCAGAACCAGTCGTGTCCGGGACCTTCGCCGGGGCGCGCATAGCGACTGATGGCGGCCTGGGCGGCCTCGTGCCCCGCGCAGCCGATGTGGAAGTGGCCTTTTCCCTGTTTCAGCAAGGTCAGCATCTTCTCATCCAGGCGCCGCGACAGCATCATGGTCCGCAGGCGCTGCCGGAGCTCGTCGGGATCAAAGTCAGTGGGCCCCAGGCGCTTAATATCAAGCGATCCGTCCGACTCGATCGAGGGAATTTCGGGAATGGCCGCGTGCCCATCCCCGTGCATGAGATGATCTACGGGGAGGTCGTCGGAGGCCGCCGCTTCGGCGGCCTCCGGATCGGGCTCGGGAGCCTCTGCATCGGGCCCCTCCGGCTCGGGGGCGTGCGGGGCATCCGGATCGGGGGAGTCGGGAGAGGAGGTTGTGTCCGCCATGTTGAGAAGGGGGGATTAGGCAAAGCCATCCGAAGAGACAGTGGCCTCGACGGGGCCCTGCGGTCGACAGGCCGTAACGTCAAAGCGCTTCCGGGTGGAGCGAACCTACATATCCGGTCTGGAGAGCGCCCACCGGTACTCTAACGTAAGCAAAAAAGGGATTAAGCAAAAGACGCGGGCGGGGTGGGGCGGAGGAAAGAACGAGAATTGTGTACGGAAAATCTGTCTGTTTTGGGCACGCTTTGTTCTGGGGTTACGTTTCGGCCCGGTCCGGGGAGGGGGCATAGGGCAGTTCGAACCAGAACCGGGTCCCTCGCCCCTTTGTGCTTTCAACGTGGATGGCCTCGCCGTGGGCCTGTAAGATTTGCTTCACGATGCTGAGGCCGAGGCCGGTTCCGCCGCTGTCGCGGGATCGATCCTCATCGACGCGATAGAAGCGGTCAAAAATGCGGTCGAGGTGATCCGCATCGATGCCTTGCCCCGTATCGACGACCTGAATGCGCACCGTGTCGGCCCGCCGCTGGACGCGACACCGCACCGAGCCATCCGGGGTGTAGGCGATGGCGTTCTCGATGAGGTTGCGCAGCACCTGTCGGATCCGGGACCGATCGGCGTCCACGTGGAAGCGGGGCACGTCGGCCTCCAGGTCAAGGCCCTTCTCCTCGGCCTGGGGGCGGAGCATGTTCGCCACCTCGTTCACCAGATCCTTCAGGTCGAACGTCGATCGGTTGATCAGGTCCTCCCGGTATTCGAGCCGGGCAATGTCGATGAGGTCATTGAACAGGTTCTGGAGGCGCTCCAGGTTCGTGAGGGCTTTTTCGGCGTACGTTTTTCGCTGTTGGTCCCCGAGGCCGGGGGTGCCCAGGGCCTCCAGGTAGCCGCTGATGGCAAAGATGGGATTTCGGACCTCGTGGGAGACGTTGCCGATGAACTCGCTCTGAAGCCGGGTGAGGCGTTCCAGTTCCTCAATTTTGTCCCGAAGGGTGGCGCCGGCGCGGTTCAGGCTTTCGGCGAGGTCTTGAAATTCGGCGGCGCGCGACTCGATGCGCACCCGGCCCGCAAACTTGCCTTCGGCCACGCGCTGGGCCGTCTTGCGGATGCGGCGGAGGGGGGTTGTTACCTGATACGCGGCCACGAAACTGCCGAGGACGGCCAGGACGAGTGCGAGGGCCATGCCGAGGACGAGGACCACCTGTGAGCGCTGCACGAGGTGGTAGAGGGGCGGGGCGGCCTGCTCGACCCGAACAGTGAGGTCGGTAGCCGGACGAGAGAGGGCCGCCACGAAAACGCGCGTGCCGTCTTCGTTTCGGTAGTCGTCAAACTGCGTTCCTGTTGCGGTGCTGGTGCGGTCGGCTCCTTTCAGAAGGGAGTCCGACATCGTCGACCCAGCGGCGGCGTAGGTGGTATCGGCGGTGGCCACAGAGACCCGCAGGTCCGTTAGCTCTGTTAGGGCCTCGACGATGGTCGCGCGCCGGGTCGATTCAGGGGCCTGCTCCACCTGCACGGCGATGCGTTCCGCCTGGTCGTGCAGGGTTTCGCGCATGGCCGTCCGCATTTCGCCCCGCAGGACCAGCAGGGCGTAGAACGCAACGCCCACCACCGCCGTCCCGACGAACAGGGAGAACGTCAGCACCATCCACGTCTGCGTGGAGGCGCGGTCGGGGAGAACAAAGTCGGAGAGCGAACGGAAGACCGACATCAAGCACCTTGCAGCCCGGACGATGGCCCCCGGCGAGAAGGGACCCGCGCGTGATTAAAAAGACACGAGAGGCATGTGCAGGGGGGGACCGCCGGCATGCCCCCCAGAATGCCCACGTTACGCCTCGGCCGATTCTTCCTCGCGGACGAAGCGGTAGCCCACGCCTCGAACCGTCTGGATGTGATCGGCGAAGTCGCCCAGCTTCTCCTCCCCGGCTCTCCTGATAGAGGAGGATGAGCCAGAGAAAAAACTGCTGGTCTGTATCGGCCCCCAGAGAGGATACTCCCCCACGGAGGTTCATATCATCAAGAAGTTCATCAATAGAGGAGGCAGGGTGCTGGTGGCCGATGACCGCGGTTTCATGAAAAAGCTTGCCAGCGAGCTCGGCGTGACACTGGTGGGTGGTCAACTCTACGACGAGAACTTCGAGGGCACTCCGGATCTGGTCAGGGTGGACGATGTAAGGATCGGTGATTTCAACGGGATAGTCCTTCTGAACAGACCCACATCCCTTCTGTTCACCGAGGGGCAGGGTTTCATCAGGACCTCGGAGAGTTCATGGGTGGACCGGAACGAAAACGGAATAATGGACAACCAGACCACCTCACAGGGTGAATCACCTGGACCTAGATATGTGGGTGTCGTCACCGATCCGAATTTCGAGGAAAAGGGCTCCGGGACCGCAGCTTTCCTTTCCGATCCATCGATGTTCATGAACTGGATGATCGGTGAGGAGAAGAACCTCGAACTGTTCAAGGCTCTGATAGATCACCTCCTGCCCGAGGGCGGGGAGGTGATATTCGACGAAGGTGTCAGGGATGTGGAGGGAGGCAACTTTCTGCTTCAGAGGTCATTGAGACTCCCGGTCATTCTCAGCTCGGATATAAACATGAAGATAGTTCTTGGGACCATAGCTGCCATCTCCCTGTTCGCACTGATATACATGCATGACCCACCTGCGGTGAGGAAGCATTCATCCATACTTGACAGGACCGGTGTGGCAGAGATAGTGGACCCATCCATCTACGATAGCGACATGCCCGAGATAAGAAAGGTGCTGCTAGACAAGGTTAGGATATCCTTGGGCATGTCCCGGGATGAGTTCTCATCCCTGTCATGGGAAGAGATAGAAAAGACCGTCGAGGACGATATGTTGTACAATCTCGCAAGGAGAGGAAAGCTGCCGGAGAACATGGACCTTACCACGGTGCTTGTGGAGGTGAACGATTGGGAACGGAGATAACCGGCCACTCCTACAGGATGATCGGATATTCCGCCGCATCCTTCGTCCTCATCATACTTGGGACAGTGCTTTCCTCCCAGCTCTTCGTTATAGCCGGGGTGATCTGCCTGGGGGTCGTGATAATGTCCATCGGTCTGCTTCCAAGACGTCCGGGGTTCAGCAGGGAACTCGAGAAGGAGCAGATATTCGAAGGAGATACCATCAAGGCCGATGTTCAAATCAACGGTAAGGGGTCGGGCAACCTGGAGGTCTACGACCGGATCTCCCCGGGTCTGGAACTGGATTCATCCTCCAACAGAGTGCTCGTATCTCCGGGCGAGGTCTCCTTTCAGT
>JAWOAQ010000167.1:0-3059 GCA_046498495.1 Salinibacter sp.
CCCGCGTATTTTTCGTTTTGTCCCCACAATCCCGGGGCGCGACCGCCGACAACCTGTGGCATGGACGGTCTTTCGCAGTGGTGAGGGCTCCCCTGTACTGGCATGGAATATGCGGCGAAATGTAACGGCGCTCCGTTCAATTCGTCTATCAGATACATTTTGACACTCCCCCGGCTAAAGCCGGGAGATTCTTGGCGGGTCAGCCCGCCTCTCACGGGTCAACGGAGACACTTAATGGAGCTTTCGCTCCGGCAGCGGTGCTCTCCTCACCGGATTACACGAGGCTTCTACCTCATGGGCAGTGCCATGATGCCAGCTACTCGGACGGACTCCTGCCCGAGATACTTCCTGTTCGCTGTCTGGAGGCTTTGGTACGGCACCTCCTTCGAGGTGCCCTGCCGAAGCAACTGCTCCGGGCGCGGTCGAGAGGGGTTACCTCCGCATTGCCGCTTGCCTCGCAAGACATTAACAAACGCTCACGAGTATCGGGACTGTTTCACTACGCTCAACGAGAAGAGTCCGTGTATGTCCCGGCAAATGAGCGGAGTGAAATCACGCAAGTAAAAGCGCGGGACCTTTACTGCTCTTCTCGTGCTCTACTCAATACTGTAAGTTCCCACTCCGGGAGGGGACAAACATTCGAAGTACCGGCTGGCCCCTTGGCGTCCCGGCCCCACACGGCCCCCACGGGGACCGCACGACCAGTAGACGGGACCAGCACACAGAACCAGCACCGGAGGACCAGCACACGGACCCGGAGGCCTCGCCGATACAGGCCGATACAGGACGTGGGCCCGCCCTCACCAGGCAGCGCGCCTGCGCCTGACGTTAGGATGTACGGATACGCAGTAGAGAACACCACATGGATGCGCCGCATGATGTTCGCCGATGGCTCCGCCCCTTCCTTCCCCTGGCCTACGCCCTCTGTGGCGCCCTTCTTCTCGGCCCCTTGGCCCCAGCCCAGGCGCAGGACTGGAGCCAGGCGCCCCGCGTCTACATCGACTGCGACCGGTGCGACTACAATCACATCCGCCGCGAAGTGACGCTCGTTCGCTACGTGCGCGAGCCGCAGCAGGCCGACATCCATGTCTTTGTGACCGTTGAAGGGACGGGCGGCGGCGGGCGACAATACGACGTCTCGTTTCTGGGCCGGCGCGACTTTGAAGGGATCGAATATTCGTTCACCCGGACCGTCGACCGCGACGCCACCGACGACGAGGCGCGTGAGGCCGTGAACCGCGTGCTCGAGACGGGGCTCACGCCCTACCTCCTGAAAACCCCCCTGGGCGACGCCCTCTCGCTGGAGTACCCCGCCCCCGACTCGGCGTCGCAATCCCAGGACCAAACCCAGGACCCCTGGAACTACTGGGTCTTTGAAATCTACGGCGGCCGCGTTCGGATGAGCTACGAGTCCAACCAGAGCGACTTTCGCTCGCGGTGGGGCTTCTTTGCCGATCGGGTAACCGAGACGTGGAAAACGCGCCTGCGTCCCTACTTCAACTTTAGCTACGTGCGCATCGAGCAGGAAGACGACGATCCCGTCACCAGCCGCACCCACCGGCACGGATTTAACAGCTACGCCATTCGAAGCCTAAACCAGCACTGGTCGGTGGGCCTCTTTGCCGATTACATTACCCGCAACGACCGCAACCTCGAACACCGGGTGCGCCTCAACCCCGGCATCGAGTACAGCCTCTTCCCCTACGAGGACGCCACCCGGCGATCGATCACGTTTACGTATCAGGTGGGGCTGTCGATGGTCGACTACTACGAGGAAACCATTTTCCTGAAGACCTCCGACCGGCTGGCCAACCACGAACTCGAGGCCTCCGTGAGCTTCGAACAGCCCTGGGGCGAGGTGGACGCAGGCGTGACGGGGTTTCACTACTTCCACGACGCATCGCGCTACCGGGCCGAGCTGTTCGGGCGCGCCTCCGTCCGCATCGTCGAAGGCCTGTCGCTCAACTTCTCGGGGCGCGTCGAACGGATCCAGGACCAGCTGTCGCTTCCCCGAGGGGACACCTCCGCCGAGGATGTCCTGCTCGACCAGCGGGAGCTGGCCACCGACGTCTCGGTCACCGGGTCGATCTCGCTGTCCTATAGCTTCGGGTCCGATTTTGCCGACGTGGTCAACACCCGGTTTTAACCCGCCGCCCGGCCCCACACGCCTCCGCCCTACGAGCCCCCGCCCTACGAGCCTCCCCCAGGCGGCCGGTTGCCCACCGATCCATCGCACACGGGTCCTCCTTTCGACATGAAGCACACGTGCTGTTTTTGTCTCCTTCTCGGCCTGCTCCTGATGCCCCTCCCGTCGGCACTGGCCCAACCGGCCGACGCCCCCGATCCCGAGACGCAGGTCTGGGTTCACGGCGGGCCGGCGGTGACGACCCTTGGGCCCGGCCTCAGCGGGGGCGTGGCCGTCGCGTATAACCGGCACGTGATGTCGCTCCGGGGCGTAAGCACCGACCTGTCCCCGGGCCGCGAGACCTGGGAGGCAGCCGGTCTGTACGGGCGCGCGATCACGATGGGGTCCGTCGTCCTCTCGGCGGGCACCGGCGTGTCGGTCGTGGGCGGGACCGGATATCCCCGCCTGTTTGGGGGCGGGCCGGGCGCGTCCTTTGACCCAATGATCGGCTTTCCGATCGAGGGCCACCTCGCGTGGACGCCGACGGGGGTCCTCTCGCTCGGGCTCTACGCGTTTGCGAACGTCAACACCGCCCAGCCCCTCGGCGGCCTGGGCCTTACCCTTCGCCTTGGCGACCTGCGGTAGAAGGGCGCCGCCCCCCACCGCCCGACGCCCCGGAACCAAAGCCGACGCCCGTAATTAGGACCTTTGGCTCCGAATTATAGGGCCGCCCCTCCCCCGGGCCGTTGATTCTCCCGCCGTCCTGAGCCTTGCGGTCAATAATCGGATAAAAGACTCTTATATGTGATGGGCCGTGGTCGCCGCGGCCTCTGCCCCGCCCGCTGTTTCACCTGCCCCGCGTGCTCATGCCGACTGCCTCCCCCGATGCGCCTGTTGCCCAGCTCGTGACCGACCGGCCCGTCCGGGCCCGCGT
>JAWOAQ010000260.1:0-3372 GCA_046498495.1 Salinibacter sp.
CCAAGTACACCCGTGGCCGCCGCCCCGTGAGGCTCGTACACGTGGAGGCGTACGACAGCCAGTCGGCCGCCATGCAACGCGAGTACGCCATCAAGCAACTCCGGCGCAGGGCCAAGGAGCAATTGGTTACTTCATCCTAGTCTTGTGTCAAACCTCAATGTTGTGTTTGTCATCCCGGCCAAGCCCCGAGGGCTTTCGGGGCGCCGAGCCGGGATCGATCCAGCCGACTCAATGGGGCTCGACTGAGGAGGAATGGCCCTGTGAGGGGGCGGAGCGGAACCCGGAGTGCTCTCTTCTACCGCTGTATAGATCCCAGATCTCCGCTCGCACGCTCGCTCCGCCCGGGATGACAGGGTGCGTTTTTCTGTGCAAGAATCACGGTTGACACGGCACTAGGCCCTGAGGGAGGCGTAGGGAAAGGAAAACGAGGGAATTTACTCCATGCGAACAAACCGTCGGCCCCGTTCACGTGTAGAGCGTACGGATGCGGGGTGCCCCGACCCCCCGCACGACCGACTGCCCCCTCCTCTACACGAATTCCCCCTCTCGACACATGGATCACAAAGAAGGACAGTACAAAGTACGCGACCTCGGCCTCGCCGATGAAGGCCGCAAGCGCATCGAATGGGCGGAAAGCCGCATGCCCGTCCTCATGCAACTGCGTGAGGAGTTTTCCGACTCGAAACCGTTTGAGGGCTACAAGATCAGCGGTTGCCTCCACGTCACAAAGGAGACCGCCGTGCTCGTTGAAACGCTGCAGGCCTGCGGCGCCGAGGTGGCCTGGAGCGGCTGTAACCCACTGTCGACGCAGGACGATATCGCCGCGGCGCTCGCCCGGGGCGGCACCGAAATCTACGCCTGGCACGGCCTCGACACCGAGGACTTTTACTGGTGCATTGAGCGCACGATCGACACGCCGCCGCACCTGACGCTCGACGACGGCGCCGACCTCATCTTCACCGTCCACTCCGATCACCCGGAGATGGCCGACCACATCATCGGTGGCTCCGAGGAGACTACGACCGGCGTGCACCGCCTCCGCGCCATGGACAAGGACGGCGAACTCCAGTACCCGGTCTACGCCGTCAACGACGCCGAGACGAAGTGGGACTTCGACAACGTCTACGGCACGGGGCAGAGCACCATCGACGGCATCCTGCGTGCCACCAGTACGCTCATTGCCGGGAAGAACTTCGTGATCGCCGGCTACGGTCACTGCGGCCGCGGGGTCGCCACCCGGGCGAAGGGCATGGGCGCCAACACGATCGTCACCGAGGTGCGCCCCGCCAAGGCCCTCAAGGCCACGCTCGACGGGCACCAGGTCATGAGCATGGAGGAGGCCGCGGAGAAGGGCGACATCTTCGTCACGGCCA
Source organism: Salinibacter sp. (assembly GCA_046498495.1). Lineage (GTDB taxonomy): Bacteria > Bacteroidota > Rhodothermia > Rhodothermales > Salinibacteraceae > Salinibacter. Next base: position 1,374 of record JAWOAQ010000260.1, read on the forward strand.
CCGGCATGAAGGACGTCATCCGCGGGCGCCACTTCCTGAAGATGAAGGACGGAGCCATTATCTCCAACACCGGCCACTACGACGTGGAGCTCAACCTCGAAGAGCTGGCGGAGCTTTCCACCGACGCCCGCGAGGTGCGTGACAATAATCGCGAGTACGTACTCGAAAATGGAAAGAAGGTGTTCGTCCTGGCCGACGGGCGGCTCGTGAACCTGGCCGCCGCGGAGGGCCACCCGAGTGAGGTGATGGACATGAGCTTTGCCAACCAGTTCCGCGCCCACCTCGACCTCGTCCAGCGCCACGAGTCCGACGAGATGCTGGAGGACAAGGTGTACGACATCCCGCAAGCGATGGACGACGAGATTGCGGAGGTGAAGCTCGAGACAATGGGCATTGAGATCGACAGCCTCTCCGAGGACCAGGAGCACTACGCCACCGATTACTCGGCCGGCACGTAGTCGACCGGGGAACTGCAAATGTCGAGTTGCGAGAAGCAACGGCACCTTCTGCCGACGCGCGACTCATTCCAGGCGCCGCTCGGGGAGCGATCCCGGGGCGGCGTTTTTCTTTTGCCTCGTGGCATGCGGTGAACGGGGACGGGCGGGTCTGGTATGACGACTGTGCCCTCGACACAACAGCCCGACTGCCATGCCCAGCATACAGGACCCGGCAACGGAGCATCAGAAGCGGTGGGAGCGCCTCTCCCGGGACCCTAGCTTAAACGATCTTCCGTACAAGGTGGAAACCAATCGGCAGGCGCAACTCATTCTCACCCCGATCTCGGTATCCCGGTCGCTCCGGATGAGCGAGATCATGCAGGCACTGGACGAGCACGCCCCGGACGGATCCGCTCCGCCATCGTACGCCCTCGCTACGTCCGAGGGCGTGAAGGTGCCCGATGTTGTTTGGTACAGTCCCGAGCGGGGACGACGGATGCGAGCAACTGGGGATCCTTCGACCCTGGCCCCGGAGATCTGCGTTGAAGTGATGAGCGACTCGAACACCGAAGGGGAAATGCAGGCCAAGCGGGGGCTCTACCGGGAGGTCGGGGCGGAGGAGGTGTGGGTCGTGCGCCACGACGGAACGATCCAGTTCTTTGGAGATGACGAACGGGAGCAGTCTGAGATCGCACCGGAGTCTCCCAAACAGGTCGAAGTGTAACTCCGCCGCCGGCACACCAAACAGGTCACGTACGACAACGTCATGCAGCGCTGGATTCTTCTTGGGGCCATTGGGGGACTCGTAGCCGGGGTCTTGTCAGGCTTGATGGAAGGGGTGCTTGAGGGAGGCATTCGACTGGCTCAGATCGGGGAAGAAATGCTTCTCTGGAGCGTTGGGCTGGCCGTTGGTGCAGGGGCGGCTTCTCTTCCGGTCCACTGGGCATCCCGTGGGGCGGTGGGCGGACTCGTCTTTGGCGGCGTGCGGGCGGCACTGACGACGGGCCTAGCGCTGTCCCCGGACCCCTGGCCGGTGGTCTTGGGGGGCGAAGTGGCGGGCGGACTGGTCGGGGGACTCCTGCTGGCGTACCTGTGGCAGTCCCCGCCCGAGGCGCCTCCCGACTCTGAATGACGACCTCCTCACTACAACTGGCTTCTCATAACGTCTGTGCAGCACCCATGACCACCCTCCGCTACCTCCCCGACCGCGACGACGTCACGAACTTCACCGCCACCGTCACGGACGCGACGGACGAATACATCGTCCTCGACGGCACGTACTTCTACCCTGAGGGCGGCGGCCAGCCCGCCGACCGGGGCCGCCTGGAGTGGGACGGCGGATCGGCCACCGTGACCGACGTGCAGAAGTCGCACGGCGACGTGCGGCATTCCATTGGTGAGCTGGACGGGGCCCTTCCGGACGAGGGGGACGAGGTGGAGGGCCAGATTGACGCGGATCGGCGACAGATCCTCCGGCGCATGCATACCGCGCAGCACGTGGTGTCGAAGGTGGTGCTCGACGAGTTTGGGGCGCAGACGGCGGGCAATCAGATCCACACCGA
>JAWOAQ010000277.1:0-4356 GCA_046498495.1 Salinibacter sp.
GCAAGTAAATTCTTTGGCTATCCAAGCGAACTCAACATCCCGGAAATCCAGCAGGTCATTTCGAGCAACGTCGAGAAATCTCCCTGACGAAGCCGCCTGCTTCAAAGAGGCTTCTCGACTGTGCTGGGAGCGAAGCGACCGAATAGTCACCGGGCTGCGCTGGGAGCGGAGCGACCGAGTGCTCTCCGGGGTGCGCTCGAAGCGACCTGCCTGAGGGATTTTGAGTTCGCTCATGCCTGTAAAAATAAAGTTTACGGTGTACTTAGTGGTCGGTCAAGCTCAGTTTGTCAAGTCACAAGCGATCCTGAAGCCCGGTTCAGGCCACGTCATTTCGGGCGTCGGCGAGGGACGAGGATCGCGCTGTGACCGGAGGGAGCGAGTGCCGACTGAAAGGGGGAGGGCCGGATGCCCTTGCGGTGCTCGCGAGATAACGCTTCCGGATCCGCCCGCCTGCTTCTGGAGGTTCCTCGACCTCGATCGGAGGAACCCGCTTCGGGTTCTGGGATCGCGTCTGTGGCCCGTATCATCACGCCGGTACAGCGCGTAGTCCCCAACCGCCTACTTCCTACGATACCGCGGCCCCGCGGGCGGAGGAGCGGTCGGCAATCGGAAGCGTGAACGTGAAGGTGCTGCCCTCTCCCGGCGCTGAGTCGACCCAGATGCGTCCGCCGTGCGCATGGATGATCTCCTGCGCAATTGCAAGCCCCAGTCCCGTTCCGCCCGAGGCTTGGTCGCTGTCAACCTGCACGAACGTGTCGAAAATCTTCGACTGGTACTCGTAGGGAATGCCTGCGCCCTCGTCCTCCACGGAGACGTGCACCGACTCGCCGATCGGATTCGCGCGGATCTGCACCTGATCCCCCCGCTCGGAGTACCGGAGGGCGTTTGAAAGAAGATTGTTCAGCACCCAGGTCACCTTGTTGGGGTCGGCCTCGACGTCCGGAAGCTCTTTGGGCACATCTACGTCCAGCGAGATGCCGTTCTCGTCGGCCTGCGACTGGAGGGCCTCGGTGGCCTTTTCGCACAGCAGCGACACCGGGACCGCCTCGCGCTCCATCTCCATCCGACCGGACTCGATCTTCGAGAGGTCCAGCAGGTCGTCGACGAGAGCGCGGAGCCGCTCCACGTCCTCGACGGCCGCGTCGAGAAGCTCCCGGTCCCGTTCGTCGAGCCCCTCGCCGTGCCGCTCTCGCAGCAGGCGTACGCTCATGCCGATGCTCGTGAGCGGCGTCTTCAGCTCGTGGGAGGCCGTGGCCACGAACTCCGACTTCAGGCGGTTCAGCTCCTGGAGCTCCGTCACGTCTCGCAATAGCAAGATGGCCGCCAGCATCTCCTCGGACGCCCCCCGAACCGGGTTGACGACGAGTTGAAAGTGTCGCGTCTCCCCGTTTCGCTCGACGGTGAGCGTATCGCCCGGCTCGCTGGGCATCGACGGCTCTCCGGACTCGATGGTGCCCTGAATCTGCTCGAAAAGGCGCTCGTTGCGGAGCGCTTCCAGGACGTGCCGCCCTTCCGTTTCCTCACGCGTCAACCCGAGCGCCCACTCGGCCGTGGGATTCAAATTCACGACGGAGTAGTCCCCGTCCACGACCAGCAGCCCGTCGTCGATGCTCTGGAGGATCGCCTCGTTCTTCTGCTGCTCCGCCAGAATCTTCTCGACGTTGAGGTCGCGGTAGTGCCGCAGCTCCGCGGCCATCTCGTTGAACTGGTCGGCCAGCTTCCCAAGCTCGTCGCGTGCGTCGGTGTGCACCTCCACGTCGTAGTCCCCTTCCGCAATCTTCTGGGTGGCGGCCTGCACCTTGCGAATGGGCCGCACGATGCGCCCGGCCAGCACAACGCTGACGACGAGGCCGAGCACGATGGCGCCCACGCCGATGCCCCCAACGGACCAGATGGCCCACGTCGCCACACGCTCGGCGCGGTCCGATGCCTCGACCATCGTCTGCTGGTTCAGGTTGCGCAGGTCGCCGGCGGCGCTCCGAACCGCCTGAAAGGCCGGGAGCATGGCGTCGTCGTAGGGGCGATCGCCGTACGCGTCCGGCTGCTGGAGGAGCGAATCGAACTGGGTGGTGTAGCGGTCGAACGTGGAGTCGATGCGCGCCAGGACGCGGTCCTCGCCCTCAATTGTGATGTTGTCCTGGGCGCGGGCGAGCCACCGGGACACCTGGTTTTGGTTCGAGCGAAACTGCTCCAGGCCTTGCTCGCGGTCTCGGAGGTGCAGGAGCACAGCGCTGTCCATCCGCTCCAGGCCGTTGATCATGTTCTCCGCGGCGATGATGCTTCGGTAGTTCTCGCTCAGAATCGCCTCCGACGCGCTTCCAAGATTCTGGAGGTTTGTGAGGGCCCACCCCAGCACGAGGCCCAGGAGGAGCAGCACGGTGCCGTTCGCCAGGAGGATTTTCGTGCGGACGGTCCATGTCATGGAGGAATCAGAACTGCTGAACGGGGACGAAAATCAACTGAGATGGAGGCGAGCCTCTCAACACGCGAAGACGTGAAACGTGATGGCGTGATGCGTGATGGCGTGATACGTGAAGGGAGCTGTTTCGGACCCTCCTTCACACATCACGCGTCACGACTCACTCTTCACGCTCCGGTCATGCGTTTGCGGAGGGACTCCAGAAACGAGCGGGACGTGGGATGCGGTCCCCGAACGAGGGCGATGGGGGCGTCGGTCGATGCGGCGAGGTGTCCGGCAAGCGAGTCGGCGCCGGGATCGGCCAACGACGCGTTGCGACCGGCCCCAACGCAGATGCGATCGCAGACCGTTGCGCACCGGGCGGCGGCCACCGGCACGTCCTTTGAGACGAGCACGCGCCCCTCGTACTGCTCGTCTGCCAGGCCCGCCCGGTCGGCCACGTCCCACAAGAGGCGCTGCCCCCGCTGCTCAAGTGCATCGGCACCTGCGGTTCCGTCATTCGGCTGGATGGTGAGGAGGGTCAGGGTGCCGACGCCGCTCCCTTGGGCCCACTCCCGGGCCCGGCGCGCCACAAACGGGGCATGCGGGCTGTCGGTGACGAACGCGGTCACGTTCATGCCGTCGTCGGGAGGCGCGTCCGCGCCGGGCCGGAGGAGGGTCGCCTCACACGCGATCGTGTCCAAGGCGTCGGTCCATCCCGTATCTGCGTCCGGGGCCTCCTCGCCCGCGCCGGACCAGCGGCCGACGACGTGCTGCACCGACTGTTCGACGACGGTGTTTTCCACGACGGAGGCGGTCTGGTGGGCAACGACCACCATCGGTCGCACGTGAAGCGCGGTGCCGTTCTCTTCCTCGGCCAGGGCCTCCAGGTGCCACTCCACCTCCTGGATTCGATCCTGATGCGCCTCCTCGGCCTGTGAGAGGGAAAGCTGTCGTGGCACCTCGACGACACCGAGGAGCAGAAGCTCGCCGTTTACGTGGGACCGCGTCGAGTCGGCAGCAAACTGCACGGTCGATCGATGGGCCGTCGTCCGGCCCTCGGCCACGGATTCGCCCAGGACAGCGAGCACCCGGTGCGGCACGTCGTCTCCGATCCGGGACTGGGACGGGGCGCGCCGCACGTTCGGGGCCGACTCGTCGTCGGCCGACGCCGGTGGGGACAACAGAACCTCCGGACGGTCCACCGGAAACCGGTCGTCGCCCCCGAGACGATCGAGCAGAAGCTGGGCCGTGGCGGTGTCGCCGTCCCGCTCCACGGCCGCCTCCAGGTGCCGGCGGGCGGCCTCGAGGTTGCCCGCCGTTCCCTCCAGCAGCCCGAGCAGGGTGTGGGCCTCCGGGTGCGAATCGTCCCGGTTGACGGCTTCCTCCAGGCAGTGGCGCGCCGCGTCGGTGCGCCGGTACCGGAGGTGCCACGTCGCGAGCTGGATCCACTCGTCGTACGGCGTCGCGTCGGGCGGGGACGACGGCTCGCGGAAGACCCGGTCCACCAGGTCGCGCAGGGCGTCGAGGCTGATGGGCTTGAGCAGCACGTCTACGGCCCCGCGCCGCATGGCCTGCACGGCGTTCTTGACCGTGCCGTGCGCCGTCACGATGACGACCGGCAGCTCGGGGGCCTGGCGCTGCGTGCGTTTCAGCGTCTCCAGGCCGTCGAGGCCCGGCATGCGAAGGTCGAGCAGCATGAGGTCGTAGTCGGCCTCGTCGAGCCGCGAGAGGGCCTCGGTCCCGTCGTCGGCGGTGTCGACGGTCAGGCCCAGGTCTTCGAGGGCCTGCCGGAGGGTGAGGCGGACGTTTTTCTCATCATCCACGACGAGGACGGTTGGGGCGGGGGCGTCGGCATCTGTCATAACTCACCGCTGTCGGGTACAAAATCGGTTGCGAGACATCCAGGGACTGAAGTCTCTCAAAACCAGTACCAGCACCCGCAATCGGCCCCTGAG
>JAWOAQ010000278.1:0-54432 GCA_046498495.1 Salinibacter sp.
CGGTGCAGGAGGCGCCCGCCCCTCCGGCGGACGGGCTGCAGGGGCACGTCATCGTTGTGGGGATGAACACGCTCGGGCGCTGGCTCGTGGACCGGTTGGCGGGCGCGGGGGAGACGGTCGTGGCCGTCGACACGGATCCGCAGAAGCTTGTTCCCCTGGAGGCCCGCACGGTCCACGGCAACGCCATCCACGACGCCGTTCGGGGGGAAATGCACCTGGGCACTGCCAAGCTCCTCGTGTCGACCCTCAGCATTGAGGGCACGAACAACCTGCTGGCCTATCACGCCCGGCAGGCCGGGGTGCCGTGCAGCATTCACGCGTTTGATCGGACCAGCGAGGACAGTCTTCGAGACCTTGGGGTGGAGCACCTCATCCGGTCGAAGCACGAGGGGGCCCGCCGCCTGCTCCGCGAACTGGAATCGCGAGAGGTGTTGGCATCATGATCGAACTTACCGTTCTCCTCGGACTCGCGGCCGTAGGGGTGGGGCTGTCCCGCTGGACCCAGTTCCCGGCCATTCCCTTCCTCCTCGTCGGCAGCCTGGGGCTCAGCGCCACGGGACTGGTTGGCGACCCCCAATTTGTCGAGGACGTGCTGTTTCTCAGTGTCTCCGTACTGCTGTTCGTGGCGGGCACGGACCTGAGCCTGCAGCGCGTGGGGCCGTTTGCGTCCGCGGCGCTTCGCATTGGACTGGTGCAGTTTGTGGGCCTGGCGGCCGCCGGGGTGGGGCTGGCCCTGGGGCTCAGCTACGGCCTCACCGACGCCTTGTACCTGGGCCTGGCCCTCTCGGCCAGCTCCACGATCGTGGGCGTGCGCCTCCTGGAGCGCCGCCAGCAGCTCTTCGAGCCGTTTGGGCGGACGGTGGTCGGCGTGCTGCTGCTCCAGGACGTGCTCGTCGTGCTGCTCCTGCCGCTCCTCCTTCGCTTCCCGGACGGGGCCGCGGGAATCCTGCGAAGCCTCGGGGGAACGATCCTGCTTCTGGGCGGCGTGGCCGTCGTCATGAAAGGGGTCGTACCGTTTCTGTTGGAGCGAACGCTCGACGCCGAGACGCAGCTTTTGGCCGTGCTGGGGGTATTGTTCGGCTTTATGGGCGTAGCGGAGTGGGTGGAGGTGCCCCGATTTGCGGCGGCGTTTCTGGCGGGGGTCGCCCTGTCCGGGTTTCCGTTCAGCGGCCTCGTGCACAGTGAGATGCAGCCGCTGTACGACTTCTTTTCGGCGATTTTCTTTGCGTCGCTGGGCATCGCCGCAACCGTTCCCAGCTGGTCCCTCGTCGGACATGCCGTCCTCTTCGGTGGGATTGTTCTTCTTCTCACGCCCCTCCTCGTAGCTATCGTTGGAGAGTGGACGGGCCTGGTGGCGCGCCCGGCGGTGGAAAGCGGCCTGCTGCTCGCGCAGACGAGCGAGTTCTCGCTGGTTGTCGGGTTGCAGGCCCTGGTTGCGGGGCAGATTGGCGGCGATGTGTTCGGCGTGATTGTGCTCACCACCGTGCTTACGATGATGGCTACGCCGCTCTTGACGCGCGACACGGTGGTGTGGGAGCTCGTTCGATGGCATCCGTCGCGCCATTTGGACCCGCTGACCGACGTCCCCAGCGGCCACGTCCTGCTCCTCGGGGGCGGACGAAGTACCCAGCCCATTCTCCGGCTTCTGCGCGAGTCTGAATACGAAGCCGTTGTCCTCGATGAGGACCCGGCGGTCCTCGATCGCCTTCGGGAGCAGGGCGTGACGTGCGTGCGAGGGGACGGGGGCGACCTGTCGGTCTTGCTGGAGGCCGGCGCGGCCCAGGCGCGGGTCATTGTGTCGACCCTTCGAAATCCCGCCGTCCTCCGGGATCTACTCAACTACGTGGGCGACACCGTGCCCATTCTCGTGCGCGTCTTTGAGGACCACGAGGCCGAGTGGGTAGAGGCCCGCGGCGGCACGGCGGTTCGGTTTGCCCATGCCGCCGGAGATGCGTTCATGGACTGGTTTGCCGAGCACGTCGGCGCGCACCCGCACGAGCCGAGCGCCCCGAGCGACGAGACCCGGGCCTCTGGGGCGTCGTGACGGCCTGTCCATACCAGATGGCTCCATGGGCCGACGCTCCTGGAGGCGCGACCTGGGGAAACGGGTCGACGAGACGTGTCCCCCTCGCCCCGGACGGTTGGGGACTCGTGGGGGGCTTCCGCTCTCTTTTGTCTTGACGTGGATACGACCTCATGGCGAAGGAACTGGAACGCGATTTGGGCCTGCCGTCTGTTCTTGCCATCAGCATCGGGGCCATGGTGGGCAGCGGCATTTTTATCCTGCCTGCCCTGGCGATGAAGATGGCCGGATCGGCCGTGGTGCTGGCCTACCTGCTGGCGGGCGTGCTGGTGCTGCCCGCCGCACTGAGCAAGGCGGAGATGGCCACGGCCATGCCGGAAGCGGGGGGCACGTACGTTTACATCGAGCGCGGGATGGGGCCCCTCATGGGCAGCATCGCTGGCATTGGCACATGGTTCTCGCTCGCGTTCAAGGGGGCGCTCGCTCTCGTTGGAGGGGCCCCGTACATCGTCCTGCTATTCGACGTGCCCCCTCAGGCGCTGGCCCTCGGCATCGCAACCGTGCTCATTGGCGTGAACCTGCTGGGGGTGAAGCAGACGGGACGGGTGCAGGTGGTCCTTGTGGCCGTGATGCTGGCCGCCATGGTGTGGTTTGTGGGGGGCAGCCTGGGTGACGTGGACCCGTTCCGGTTCGAAGGGTTCTTCGACCAGGGAATCGAGGGGCTGCTGGCGGCCACCGGGTTCGTGTACGTGTCGTACGCCGGCGTCACCAAGGTCGCCAGCGTCGCGGAGGAAATTGAAAATCCGGACCGCAACATTCCCCTGGGCCTGCTGGGGTCCCTCGGGTTCACCACGCTCCTGTACGTGCTGGTGGTGACCGTCATCGTGGGGGCGGCCCCGACCGGCGACCTCACGGGATCCGTGACGCCGGTGGCCGATGTGGCGGAGGGCACGCTCGTGCAGTGGGGCGTGCTGGTGGTGGTCGTGGCCGCCATCCTGGCGCTCGTAAGCACGGCCAACGCGGGCCTCCTCTCCGCCTCGCGCTACCCCTTTGCAATGAGTCGCGACCAGCTGGTGCCCGACGCGCTCCAGCACGTGAGCGAGCGATTCGATACCCCGACCACCGCCATCACGCTCACGGGTGGGGTGATGCTTGCCATGATTGCGTTTGTGCCGATCGACAACATCGCCAAGCTCGGCAGCGCTTTTAAGATCCTCGTCTTCATTCTGGTGAACCTGGCACTGGTCGCCTTCCGCGAGAGCGACCTCGACGACTACGAGCCGTCATTTCGGGATCCGCTCTATCCCTGGACGCAGGGCATCGGGGTCGTGGGCGGGCTGGCGTTGCTGAGTCAGATGGGGCGCGTGCCGGTGCTCGGGGCTGTGCTCATCACGGGAGGCAGCGTGCTCTGGTACTACGCCTATGCTCGCCGCCGGGTGACGCGGGAGGGCGTGGTGCGGGACGAGCTCCGGCGACGGGTGGGACGGCGCGCAGCGGAGCGCACACGGGCGGTGTTCGAGGAGGCGACGGAGGCGGATCGAGTGGTGGTGGGGGTGGGCGAGACGATGCGGGCGGACCGCGAGGCCCATCTGGTGGAGATGGGCGCCGCCTTCGCCCGGGCCCGCAACGGGCATCTGTCCGTGGTCCGATTCGACGCGGTGCCCGATCAGTTGCCCCTGGAGCCGGCCGCCGAGATGCAGTCGCCCGATGACGTGGAGTTTGAGGCGCGCATGGACCGCCTGGAGGCGACGCTCGACGTGCCGTTCGCGTACGGGGAGGTGGTGAGCCACAACGTGCGCCACGCCGTGGCCAACTTTGCCCGGCACCACGGCGCGGACCTGCTGGTACTGGGACGGGCCGTGGGGGCGGACCGGTCCTGGCGGGACGAACAGGATCTGGATTGGATCGGCCGCCACTGTGCGTCCGACCTGCTGCTGGCGGAGCCAACGCCCCTCTCCGTCCTCGACCGCATTGCCCTCGTTACGGACAGCGGCCCCTTCGATCCGCTCAAGGTGCGGCTGGTGGATGCCCTTGCGACGGACGCGGACGCCGCCATTGTGCTCGTCCACGCGATGCCGCCGGAGGCAACCGACGAGCAGCGCGCGCCCATCCGAACGTACCACGAGGACCTGATGGCGCTGTGTGCCGGGCCCGTCGAGTCGGTGATCGTGGATGGAGAGGACCCCGCTACGGTGGCGCGGGCCGCGGAACGGGCCGATCTTGTCGTCGTGGAGAGCGACGCCTCCTGGTGGAGCCGCGTCCTCGACAGCCGGGAGCCGTACCCCATCGTCGAGGCATTTGGAGGCCCGAGCCTCGTGGTGCGCCCGCACCAGACGCGGCAGCCCGGCCTCCTGGGGCGCCTCCTGGAACGGGGCGCATTTTAGGCCGGGGCCCGGCACCGCAACTGCCGGGGCCCCTTCTGCTTTGGATTGTCTTTTTTCTGTGACCCTCGTCAAGTTTTGGCAAGGGTGGGAACCGTTTCCCCCGCGGCTCGGCTTTAGTCCCGTCCAAAACTTCCTCCCGACTCCCTGACTCCTATGGCTTCAGGCTCCTCTCTCCAAAAGGAGCTGACGCTCTACGACGTCTACGCGATCAGCACGGGCGCGATGTTCAGCTCCGGCTTTTTTCTGCTCCCGGGCATCGCCGCGGCCGAAACGGGCCCGTCCGTCGTCCTCGCCTACTTCGTCGCGGGCCTCCTCATTCTGCCGGCCATGCTGAGCCTGGCGGAGCTCTCGACGGCCATGCCGAAATCGGGCGGCACGTACTACTTCCTCGACCGCAGCCTCGGTCCCCTCGCCGGCACGGTCGGCGGGCTGGGGACCTGGCTCGCCCTCGTCTTCAAGAGCGCGTTTGCGCTTATCGGAATGGGCGCCTACCTCGTGATCTGGGTGGACCTCCCGGTGCAACCGGTGGCCATTGCCCTGACCGTGGCCTTCACGGCCGTTAATATCATCGGTGCCAAAGAATCAAGCGGCCTCCAGCGCCTGCTGGTCTCCGTGCTGATCGGGGTGCTCACCTTCTTTCTTGTGGAGGCGTTTTTCGACCTCGGCACGGGAGGGGCTCTCGGCGAGCGCGGCGGCGAACTGACGCCGATCTTTCCCTTCGGCCTCGATAATTTCTTGTCGACCATTGGCCTCGTGTTCGTGTCGTACGCGGGCCTGACCAAAGCCACGAGTGTGGCCGAAGAGGTCCAGAACCCGGACCGCAACATTCCGCTGGGCATGGGGCTGTCCCTGCTCTCGGCCACGCTGCTGTACGCCCTGGGCGTGTTCGTCATGGTGGCCGTGCTCGCGCCGGACACGCTACACGAAGACCTGACGCCGGTCTACACGGCGGGCGAGGCGTTCATGAGCTGGCTGCCGTGGGGGGCGGGGTTGTTCCTCATCGTCCTTGCGGCACTGGCTGCCTTTGCGTCCACCGGCAACGCGGGCATTATGGCCGCCTCGCGGTACCCCCTGGCCATGGCGCGGGATCGGCTCGTGCCCACCGAACTGGCCCAGCTCGGCCGGTTTGGGACGCCGGTGTGGGCGGTGCTGCTCACCGGGGGGCTCATGCTGGTGTCCATCCTCGCCCTTCCGGTGGAAGACATCGCCAAGCTCGCCAGCGCGTTTCAGCTTCTCGTGTTCGGCTTCTGCTGCCTCGCGGTGATCATCATGCGCGAGAGTCGCATCCCGACCTATGCGCCCGGGTTCCGCTCGCCCCTCTATCCCTGGACCCAGCTCCTGGGCCTCCTGATCTCCGGCGCCCTCATCCTCGAGATGGGCCTGCTGGCCATCGGGTTTACCGGAGGCATCGTGGGGCTCGGCGTGGCCTGGTACCTGTACTACGCCCGGGACCACGTTCTTCGCGAAGGGGCCATCTATCACCTCTTCGCGCGCCTGGGCCGGTTCCGGCACGATGCCCTCGACCTGGAACTGCAGGACATTCTCGAAGAAAAGGACGTGGGCGACGCCTCCGACTTCGACAAGCTCGTCGCGCGGGCCTCCGTCATTCAGCTTTCGTCCCCGGTGTCCTACGAGGAGGTCGTGCGGGACGCCGCCGAAGCGTTCTCTGCAGCGGCGGACCTGGCCCCGGAGGTCCTCGAACGCGGCTTTCTGGAAGCCTCCCAGTACGGGAGCACCTCCGTCGCCCACGGGGCGGCCATTGCCTATTTCCAGACCGCCGAGGTCGAGCGCCCCGAACTCGTCATGGTCCACTGCCAGTCGGGCACGTCCATCCGGTTCGACGACCACGAACTTGAACTGACGGAGGAGGAGCCGGTCTACGCGGTGTTTCTGCTCCTGAGTCCAAAGGACGACCAGAACGCCCACCTCAACACCCTTGCGTCCATCGCCAACCGGGTCAATGAGGAACAATTTCTCATCGAGTGGCGCTCGGCGGTCGACGAGCAAGAAGTCAAAGAATGCCTGCTCCACCACGACCGGTACCTCACGCTGCACGTGCTGTCGGACACGACCACGGAAGACCTGATTGACCGCAAAATTGAAAGCCTGACCCTGCCGGCCGGCATGCTGGTGGCCCTCATTCGTCGGCAGGGCACCATCCTCATTCCAAAGGGCCATACGGTGCTCAAAGATGGGGATCGAATCACGATCATTGGCCAGTCGGCCGGCATCGAGCGCCTCCGCGAACTATACGACGTGGGTCGACAGACGCGTCTTGCCTCCTAACCGGGCCCGCTCGCGTCGGCCCCATCGGTTTTCGCCGGGTCCACCCCCACGGAGGAACCTTTCGTCGTAGGCCGTTGGTTCTCGCCGTGGAGCTGCTCCTCGCTTGTCTCTTCGTAGCCTTTGTTGATTTCTTATGGCGTCAGGCTCTTCCTCGCTGCAGAAAGACCTAAGCCTGTACGATGTCTATTCGATTAGCACGGGGGCGATGTTTAGCTCCGGCTTTTTCCTGCTCCCGGGCATCGCGGCGGCCGAAACGGGCCCGTCCGTCGTTCTCGCCTACTTCGTGGCCGGGATTCTCATCCTGCCGTCCATGTACAGCATGGCAGAGCTGTCCACGGCCATGCCCAAGGCGGGCGGGACGTACTACTTCCTCGATCGCGCGCTCGGCCCGCTTGCCGGCACAGTCGGCGGACTGGGGACCTGGCTCGCCCTCGTGTTCAAGAGCGCGTTTGCGCTCATCGGGATGGGCGCCTACCTCGCCATCTACGCCGACGTGCCCATCAAGCCCCTGGCCGCGGCACTCACCGTGGCCTTTGGCGCGCTCAACATCGTGGGCGCGAAGGAAAGCAGTTGGCTCCAGCGTGTGCTGGTGACGATCCTGGTGGGTGTGCTGGGCTTTTACGTTGCGCAGGGCGTCTTCTCGGTATGGGGCGGACAGAGCGCTGTCGGCGGGGCGGCGGGAGAGTTTACCCCCTTCTTTACGGAGGGTGCCCGCGGCTTTCTTGCCACCATCGGCATCGTGTTCGTGTCGTACGCCGGCCTCACCAAGGTGGCAAGCGTGGCCGAGGAGGTGGAGAACCCGGACCGCAACATCCCGCTGGGCATGATTCTGTCGCTGCTGACGGCCACGGCGATCTACGTGATTGGCGTGGCCATCATGGTGGCTGTTCTTCCCGACGCCGACCTCCACGCCGACCTTACGCCGGTCTACACCTCGGGAGAGGTCTTCTTCAACTGGCTCCCGTACACGCTCGGGCCCATCCTGATCGTGGTGGCGGCCATCGCGGCGTTTGCCTCCACCGGCAATGCGGGCATCATGTCGGCTTCGCGCTACCCGCTGGCGATGGCCCGCGACCGGCTGCTGCCCGATAGCTTTGCCACCATCGGGCGGTTCAACACGCCCACCCGGTCGATTGTGGTGACGGTGGGGCTCATGCTCGTCATCGTCTTCGTGCTCTCCGAGGAAGGGGTCGCCAAGCTGGCGAGCGCGTTTCAGCTTCTCATCTTTGCCCTGCTGAACTTTGCGGTCATCGTGATGCGGGAAAGCGAAATCCCGTCCTACGCGCCGGGCTACCGGTCGCCGCTCTACCCCTGGATGCAGGTGGCGGGCATCGTCATTCCGGCGTTCTTGATCTCTGAGATGGGCACGCTCGCCATCGTCTTTACCGGTGTGGTGGTGCTCCTCGGGGTCGCCTGGTACTTCTACTACGTTCAGTCCGTCCCGCGCGAGGGCGCCATTTTTCACCTCTTTGCCCGGCTCGGCCAGCAGCGCGACGACGGCCTCGATCGCGAACTGCAGACCATTCTGGAGGAGAAAGGGGTGGGGCACGACACGGCGTTCGACCGGCTCGTCGCCGAGTCGGACGTGATGCACCTCGACGATCCACAGCCCTACCGAGACGTCGTAGAGGAGGTCGCGACGCGCCTCGCCGACACGTTCGATATTTCGGTCGAGACCCTCAAGCACGGCTTTCTGGAGGGAGCCCCCTACAGTGCGGTGTCGGTCTCGCACGGGGCCGCCCTCCCGTACTGCCGGCTCGACGGCATCGAAGAGTCGAAAATGGTGATGGTGCACTGCCAGTCCGGCATCTGCGTCAACCTGGAAGACGACATCGAGGAGCTCGACACCTCGGAACCGGTCTACGCCTTTTTCTTCCTCGTCAGCCCGCGGAAAGACGAGGGCGAACACCTCCGCACCCTGGCGACCCTCGCCAATCGGACCGACGAAGAGCAATTCCTGGTCGAGTGGCGCGCGGCCACCGATGAGCAGGAAGTCAAGGAAAGCCTGCTCCACCACGAGCGCTACCTTACGCTCCACCTCCTGTCCGGCACCAGCACAGAGGAGTTCATCGGCAACACGGTCGCGGACCTTCCGCTCCCCGCCGGCGTGCTCGTGGCCCTCGTCCGCCGCGACGGGCAGATTACGGTGCCGTCGGGTTCTACGAAACTGAAGGAGGGCGATCGGGTGACAGTTATTGGCAACCCGGCGGGCATCGACCGCCTCTACGAACTCTACCGACAAGGAGAGCGGGAGGGGGTGGTGGAGTAGTGAGGAGGGGCGGCGGGCCGGGGACTGAGTGACGACGGGCGGCATCGACACGCGACCGCCACACGACGGGACGTGAACAACGGCTTTCCACGATGATACGCACCGCATTATTGACGCCCGCGCGGCTTGCGGGCCTTGTGGGACTCCTCCTTGCCCTGGGGGGCAGCCCGGCGGCCCACGCGCAGATTGCAGCCGATCGACCCGGCTTCGGAGACGGAGCGGCGACCGTGCGTCCCGGTACAGCACAGCTTGGCCTTGGGTACGCACTGGATCGGGAGACCGGCCGGGCCCCGGGCGAAACCGTTCACGAGTTCGGCCAGGTGCTCGTGCGCGGAGGTCTTGCCCGTGCCGTAGAGGTGCGTGGCGCGGTCGGCTCGTTGAAGGCTACGGGAGCGGGCAGCGGCTACGAAGGGGCCTCCGTTGGGGCCAAGATTCGACTGTTCCGGAGCATGACGACCATGTGGAGCGGGGTGGCGACCACCTCCGTCCCGGTGGGCACGGGCGAGTTTGCGCCCGACGACCGGCGGGCGCGACAGGAGCTCAAACTGGCGCTCGATGGGGCGCTGGGCGAGGGCCTCACGCTCTCGGTGAACAGCGGGGCCTCGTTTTACTACGACGACGGCGGACCGCAGAGCGACCGGGATGTGGAGGGCCTCTTTATTCCCACCCTGGCGGTCGGGCTCTCGGAAACCACGGGGGCGTACGTGGGATACGCTGGCTTCTACGGCACACACGCCAACCGGAACTGGGTGGAAGGGGGCATTACGTTCACCCCCAACGCCGACACTCAGTTTGACGTTACCACCGGCCTGCGGGTCGACGACAACGTCGACACGGGCTTCTTCGTGGGCCTCGGGCTCGCCACCCGTTTCTAACGGCCGTCTGTCTTTGCTCCGTTGACCCCACCTCTGATGACTATTGACGCAGCCACGCGGGTGGTGGCGCTGCTGGGCCATCCGGTCGAGCACTCGCGCTCTCCGCACATCCACAATACAGCCTTCCGGGCCCAGGGCGTGAATGCCGTCTACGTGGCGACGCCCGTCCGCCCGGCGGATCTGGCGGCGGCGGTGGAGGGGCTGCGCGCGCTCCAGTTTTGGGGCGCGAACGTGACGGTGCCGCACAAGGAAGCCGTGCGTCCCCTGCTCGACACCGTAAGCGAGCGCGCCGCGGCCGTGGGCGCCGTAAACACGATTGTGCGGGAGACGCGCGACGGGGGGGCTCGGCTGCGGGGCGACAATACGGACGTGGAGGGCTTTCTTGCCCCGCTGGAGGGGGCCGACCGGACCCTTGCCGGTGCGCCGATGGTCGTCTTTGGGGCGGGCGGGGCGGCCCGTGCCGTGACGTACGGGCTTCTGGATCGCTACGCGCCCGCGCCCCTCACCCTCGTGGCGCGGCGGCCCGCGCAGGCCGAGCAGCTGGCTGCAGATTTGTCCGGCTACGACCCGGAGGGGGGGCTCCGCGTGACGACATTCGATGACGCCGCGCCCGCGGTCCGAAGCAGTCGCCTCCTGGTGAACGCCACGCCCCTTGGCATGACACCCGAGACGGATGGCACCCCGTGGCCCACCTCGGACGATTTTGGGGCCGAGCAGGTGGCGTACGATCTCGTGTACAATCCCGAGGAGACGCGCTTCCTGCGCGAGGCCGCCGCGCAGGGGGCCACCACCATTGGGGGGCTCGCCATGCTGGTGGAGCAGGCCGCCGCGGCCTATGCCCAGTGGACGGGTCGTGAAATGCCCCGAGAGGAGGTCTACGATGCCCTTCAGGACGAGCCGTCTCCGATCCCGGAGCAGGATTAGGTCGCCGGATGGGTTGCCGAAGGGGCAGGCGCGCCGAGCGACAACGTATCGTCGGCCAGAGGGGCAAGGGCATCCGTGAGGTGACTGGCCACAACGGCCAGCCCGCCGTCGGCAATAAACGCCTCAATCAAGGCCACGGTGGCCTCGGTTGTCGAGGTGTCGAGACTGCGCAAGGGCTCGTCCATCAGAAGCACGTCGGGATCGGCAATCAGCGCCGCGGCGATCTGCGCCTTCTGCGTCATGCCGCTCGAATAGGTCCCAATGCGGTTGTTTCGGCGCTCGTCGAGATCGAGGCGGTCGAGCAGGGCGGCGATGCGGCCCGGCCCGTCGTCGGCCCAGCCGCCCCGGCTCCGCAGGATCCACTCCAGGAGCTCCGGCGTCGTTAGGTGCTCCGGCAGCCCGGCCCCGGCGTGCACGAGGCCCACATGCGCGAGGTAGCGGTACGGGTGGTCGTGGACGTTGAGGTCGTCGTACCGTACCGTACCGGTCGTGGGATAGGCCAGGACCGAGAGCAGGCGCAGGAGCGTCGTTTTGCCCGCCCCGTTGGGGCCGACGAGCACGGTGAGTGTGCCGGGGGCAAAGCGGTGGGACAGGCCGTCGAGCACAGCGGGGCCGTCGCCGTACCGCTTCGTGACATCGGAGAGCACGAGGGAAGAGGGCATGGGCGATCGAGGGGGCGAGGAGCGAAAAACAGAGGGGGCAGGGCAACCTGTCGGAGCGCAACCGGAACCGCTACGCGGCGGCCCGGCGGCTCCGCCCTTCGTGGACAGCGGTGGCCCCGGCGGCGGCGACGAGCGACAGGGCGACGTGTACGGCGGCCCAGGTGCCGACCCAGGCCGCGCCGTACGTGTCGTCGAAGAGGGCCACCAGGGCCAGGCTGCCGCCGTGGGCGGCGAGCCAGCGCAGGTTGACGAACGTGCGGGTGCCGATCCAGTCGCCCACGGATTGCATTGTGTGTTGGAAGGGGAGCGGGGCCGCCGAGGGGGTCGTAAGAAGGCCACATACGGTGGTCTGGGCGATGAAGAGGGTCGCCACGTAGCCCGAGGTGAGGGCGGAGGGAGCCCCGCGCAAGCAGAGCAGCCAGAGGCCCGCGTGGGCCAGGGCCACGAGGCGCCCCAGCGGCAGCCGGCGATCGAGCTGGCGGAGACTTCCCCAGACGGCCGGCCGCCAGCGGGAGGGCACCCAGTAGAGGGCGTCGAACGGCACCGGCTCGCGCTCCGTGGCCGTCACGCCCCCGCCCATCACTTCCGCGTAGAAGGCCGTCGTTTGATAAAAGTGCCGGTCGAATCTTGCCCGGTGCCGCCGAAGCCGAAGAACCGCCCATCCCAGGAGGGCGAGGCCCGCGCCCCAGGCCACGGCAGGGAGGCCGGCCTGCGCCCCGGCCCCACTCACCAGCACGGCCGCCAGGGCCACCGCAAAGCACCGCGTGGTGGCAAAAAGAGCAGGCACGAGGCCGCGCGGCAGACTCACGCCCTGCCCCCGCTCCTCCACCGCCCGGGCGTACCAGGTGCCCGCCTGTCCCTCCTGCCAGGCCTGCGACCGGGGGCCGAGGGTCGCGAAATGCGCAAAACTATCGCCCGCCGCCCCCACCATGAGGACGAGTGCCTGCCCGAGGGCGGCGGTCTTGGCCCCCAGGTGCTGGAGGGGCGCGGCGGGATCAGCGTACGCCAGGAGGGCGGCCGGGACGGCCCCGAGGACCACAAGCGAGCCCATCCGTTCAATCTGGTAGCGCAGCAGGCGCCCGGGCGCCCAGTTGAGGCGCTGTAGCAGTCTCGTGTTGGGGTCAGGTAGCAGCACGTTGGACGGCGCAATGGCGAACAGAGCCGCCGCAGCCAGCGCCCAGAGGCGCAGTCCGGCGGCTCGGGCCGCTACGTCGGCGCCCGTGCCTAGGAGAACGGCCGCCCCGCACAGCACGACCAGCAGGCCACCGTAGGCCACGCACTGTGGGCCAGAGACCGAGCGAAGTTGGGGGGGCGAATACACGTCGTCGCGCACGGGCAGAGAGGCGCAGTGAACGCGGGATCGAACAGTGTCAACATAGACGGTTGGTCGAACGATGTTCGCAACCCGCCGGGAAAGATCGAGCCAATCCAGCCCTGGGGACGGGTCGTGACGGTCCGTCAAACGACGCGGGGGCTTACGACGTTGGAACCCCCGCTCGTCCCGGCGCATGTACACGCCGATTCCCCATCTGTCCCATCATTGATCCGTCTACAGGCCGCCTGCATGATGTCCAGCCGCCTTGCCGACCCGCTGTACCACCGCCTTCGTCGCACCTTTCCACCGGGATCGTCCTACACGCGACGTGACTGGGAAGATGAGGCCATGCCAGCGGCTGTGCAGCAGTTCTTGGAGCACCGGCTTCGCCAGCACAGCCGCCGCGAGGTGCGCCGCCTGCGCCGGGCCCGCACCGACTGGGTGAACTACGACCACCCTGAGATGGAGGCGGCCGTTCGGACCTTCTTCGACGCGGTGGCTGCCCACACCCGCGTGCCGACCGACGCCTGGGACGATACGCTACGCCACGCCGTGGACTATGTGACGGCCTATCTGGTGCGGCCGGTGCCGGTGCTGGTCGAGTTTGTCTTTGGGGACTCAGAGGGGCCGGTGGCAGTCGAAGCCATCCGGCAGCGGATGCAGTTCTTTCGCCCCTACGGCTATCTTCGCGAGGCCGTGCGCGCCTACACCAAAAAACGAGACGCGGAGGCCCTCGACCGCGACACATTCGCCTCCGTGCTGCGGCGGGTCGACAAAGGAATTGCCACCGACTTCGACGCCGACCGCTGGCTGCAGCTCCTGCGCCCGCTGTTCGAGGCCGGGGCGCATGCGTTTGGGCAGGAGCGGCTGCCTGTTCTGTTGCTCTGCACGTTCTTTCAGGAAAAAGGCCAGGAGCGGCTGGCGCAGCGCCTCGACGAGTACGCCGAGGAGGGCCCCGATGAAATTGCGCCATCGAAGCTTGCCGATCTCATCGCGGCGGGCGACCGGGCGGCTCCCGCCGAGGGAGCGACAGAGCCTGACACCGCCGCACCGAAGCCCGGCGGCTCCGATCCGTTCGGCGACCCGCCGCGAGCGACAAACGAGGCTGCGTCGCCGGACGTGTGGGGCGTCTCCCAGCCGGGGCGAGAGCAGGACGAGTCGGCCCCGGCCCAGAATGAGGCATCTGATCGTGACGAACCCCTCTGGAAACAGTTTCAGCGGGGGCGGAAGGACCCCTCGCGGGCCGACACGGCGGAGCAGAATGGAGGCCGCAGCACGCCCCGGTGGACCCGGTTCCGCCAGGAGCGGAGCCGGCGGGCGGATCAGATTGCCGATGCGTCGGAGCACGCCTCCTCCTCGCCATCCTCCGAGTCGACAACCTCGTCCGAGGCGGGCTCGAACGACGAGACGCCCCCGAGGACCCGCCGCGAGGACCCGGCTCCGCCCCCCGACTCGGCTTCGTCTCCCGCCTCCGCCTCGTCCCCCGCAGACGGCGAGCTTGCGGATCTCGAACACGAGGTTCTGGGCGTGAGGCATCCGTCGCACCGCGAGCGGTACGTGGAGGAGCTTTTCGGAGGCGATATGTCGGCCTATCGGCAGGTGCTTCGCCGTCTGCGCACGGCCACCAGCTGGAGCGAGGCGTCGGACATTATCGCCAGCGACATCTTCCGCGCACACAAGGTCAACATCTACAGCGACGCCGCCGTGCACTTCACGAACACCGTGGAGGCTCGATTCAAGGAGAAGGCCTGAACGCGACCGATTGGCACCCTGACGGGCACGACGGACGGATGTGGCACGAGCCGGTGGTTCCCAGAAGCGCGCGTGGCCCGGAGCCATGCTCCTCCGGTTCCCTCGGTGTCGGCCCGGGCGGCCGAGCGCTCATTCTGGGCGCCTGCCAGTTCGTAAGGGCGCCCCCCGGTATTGAACCCATTCCCGCCGTGCGCTCTTCCGGACGGCGTCCCGAACGGGGACGGACGGTAAGGGAGTTCGGAGCCGGTGAGGCCCTCTGTATCTCCTGCGGTTTTAGCCGTCGACGCAATGGGGGCACAGCCCCGAGCGCGATGGATACATCCCCGATGAACCTCGTTCACGCCTCGAACACCTTCCTTTTGCGACGCAGCCTCTCGCCTCATGTCTGATGCCTCGTCCCGACGTACCTTTTTGAAACAGGCCGGCATGATCGCAGCGGCATCGACGATCGGGTTTCCCTCCGTTCTTCTCCCCGATCGGAACGAGACCCTCGGCGTGGCCCTCTGCGGCCTCGGCAGCTACGCCTCCGGGCAGTTAGCACCGGGGCTGCAGAAGACCGAGCATTGCGAGCTGCGCGGCATCGTGACCGGCTCGCCCGAGAAGATCCCGAAGTGGCAGAAGAAGTACGACATCCCGGACGCCAACGTCTATGACTATGAGACGCTGCCGGACATCGCGAATAACGACGACCTCGATGTCGTCTACATCGTGACGCCGCCGGGCGTGCACGCCCGCGATGCCATCACGGCCGCCAAGGCGGGGAAGCACGTCTGGTGCGAAAAGCCGATGGCGATGGACGTGGCGGAGTGCCGGGCGATGATCGACGCCGCCGACAAAAACGGCGTGCAGCTCACCGTCGGCTACCGGCTGCAGCACGAGCCGAACAACCGTGCCGTGATGCGCTACGCCGAGGAGGAGCCCTACGGGACCGTGCAGACGGTGGAGACCGGGGCGGGGTACGATGGGGGACACTCCGACCCGGACGACTGGCGGCGCGACGCGGAGCTGGGCGGGGGCGCCCTCTACGACATGGGCGTCTACCCGATCAACGCTGCGCGGTACGCTGTGGGGCAAGAGCCGACGGCCGTGACGGGCCGGACGTGGTCCGAGCGGGATGAGATGTACAGCGAGGTGCCCGAGTTTGCCGAGTTCACACTGGAGTTTCCGGACGGCGTCGTGGCGGAAGGGGAAACCAGCTTCGGGAAGTCGACCAACTACCTCGACGTGACGTACGCCGACGGGGGGTGCCGCCTGGAGCCCTTCCAGTCCTACTCCGGCGTACAGGGGGAGACGAGCGACGGCACGCAGCTCGAGCCCAGCGGCCGCGACCAGCAGGCCCGCCAGATGGACAACGACGCTCGTGCCATCAAGCGCGGGGAGGATCCCGTTGTGCCGGGCGCAGAGGGCCTGGCCGACATCCGCATCGTGCGTGCCATCATGGAATCCAGCGAGCAGGATGGCGCCCGCATTGAGCTCTAGTCGGCGCCCGAGCATCGATCATTTTGGCTCATTCGATTCCTCCAGAGGCCTCGAATGATTGCTCGCGTGTGGCACGGTTGGACGGCGCCTGCGGATGCGGATGCCTACGAGCGCCTGCTTCGCGAGGAGGTGCTGCCCAAAATGCCGCACAGGCCGGCGCCGGGTTCCGCGGAGTGGAGGTGCTGCGGCGGGAAGAGGGAGAGGAGGTGGCGTTCATTACGATTCTCCGCTTTGCGTCGATGGATGCCGTGCGACGGATCGTGGGGGACGACGTGCGCGCGGCGCACGTTCCCGCGGCGGCTCGCGCCCTCCTTTCTCGATACGACGAGACAGCAAGGCACTACGAGATGGCCGTGGATTCGGCGTCGGGCCGCGTGTCCGCAATGGATTGACCCTCTCCCCGCCGGTCCCGACCTTGGGCCGTTGTCGCGCTCATTCGTCCCAACCGCTCCCGTCCCCCGTGTTTGCCGATCCGCTCGTCACCGATCCCATGCCGCTGGCGGCCCTGCTCACGGCCGTACTGGGCGTCGTCTTCTGGCTCGACTCGTTCGACCAGCTGGAGCCCGTCTTCAAGTATCTGCCGCCGGTCATCTGGGCGTACTTCGTGCCCATGCTGTTCACCACGATCGGCATCACACCCGCTGAGAGCGGCGTCTACGACTGGATGTCGACCTACCTGCTGCCGTTCTCGCTCTTCCTGCTCATGATCACGGTCGACCTGAATGCCATCCTGCGCCTGGGGCCGATGGCGCTCTTCATGATGTGTGCGGGGACGCTTGGCATTGTGGTGGGCGGGCCGGTCGTGTTTGCTCTCTTTGGCCCCTTCTTTGAGGACCCGGTGGCGTGGAAAGGGTTTGCCGCGCTCTCGGGCAGTTGGATTGGCGGGACGGCGAACATGATGGCCATGAAGCAGAGCGTGGGCACCCCCGACAGCACCCTCGGACCGCTCCTGGTGGTGGACGTGGTGGCGGGCTACGGCTGGATGGGGGTCCTCATCTTCCTGAGCGCCTACCAGGCCCGGTTCGACGATTGGATGGATGCCAACACCACGGCGATGGATCGGCTCAACAAAAAGATGAAAGAGGCCGACGACACCCGCCGCCCCGTTACGTTGCGCGACCTGGCGGTGATGGTCGGCATTGCGCTGGGCGCCACCGTAGCCGCGGACGCCGTGGCGGGTGGCCTCCCCGAGCTCGGCGACCCGACGATTATCACGGCGGGCACGTGGGCCATTCTGCTTGTCGTTACTGGGGGGCTGCTCCTCTCCTTTACGCCGCTGCAGGAGATGGAGAACGCGGGGGCCTCGCGGGTGGGGTACTTTGCGCTCTACCTGCTCCTGACCTCCATCGGGGCGAAGGCCGACCTTGCCGCGGTGCTCGACGTGCCACTCTATCTGCTGGCCGGCGTCGTGTGGATCGCCATCCACATCGCGTTCCTTCTGGCGGCGGCACGGATGGTGAAGGCGCCCCTCTTCTTTGTCGCCACGGGCAGCATGGCGAATGTGGGCGGGGCCGCCAGCGCGCCCATCGTGGCGGGCGTCTACCTGCCGGCCATGGCGCCGGTGGGCCTACTGATGGGCGTGGCGGGGTACATCCTGGGCATCTACGCTGCTCTGGGCTGCAGCTGGCTCATTGGTCTCGTCGCCGTAGGGCTCTGACCCTGCGGAACAAGAAAAGCCCGACATCGCAACGGACGCCGGGCTTCGGAGAGATGTGTCTGATTTAGAAGTGCACCGGGAAGGTATAGGATCATCCGATGCCCGGGCGGCCTTTCCGGAGCAGCCCGCATGCGCCTGCAGCCCGAGTCTAGGGGCGCATTTGGCGAAGGGACTGGTCAGGCAGCCGGCGCCTCCGCGGCATGGGGGCGGGTACTCACGACCCCTACACGTCGCCGTTCGTTACATTGTCGTCCGGGCGGGGGGCGTCTTCGGACGGATCGGTATCAACCGCGTGCGCCTTCAGGATGTCCAGGCTGACCACGTCCAAGGCGGCCTCATTGGTTGCCTCTAGAATTACGGGTGGGGCCACCCCAGCCTGAGCCGCCTCTGTCCAGCGATTCACGCAGAGGCACCATCGGTCGCCAGGCTTTAGCCCCGGAAAGTTCATCTCCGGGCGCGGGGTCACCAGGTCGTTTCCCTGCTCAGCCGTATACGCAAGAAATGCCTCGGTCATCTCTGCACAGACCACGTGAGTTCCGAGGTCGCGGGGGCCGGTATTGCAACAGCCGTCTCGATAGAACCCTGTCATTGGGTCGGTAGAACAGGCCTGCAAATCGCCACCGAGGACATTCTTGGCTTGCACATCCTCCATATCAGAGTTCCGTCTGGAACGGGGGATTATGTGGTGCGGGTGAGTCTGCCTTTTACACCGTCACGAGCCCCCGAAGGTTTTCATCAGGCAGCAGAGCACGCTCGACTGGAAACAGGGGGGAGCCGATAGCGCTTCGCGGCGTTGTCTCGTACGACCCCCGTCCCTCCCAGGTCAGCCCGGCATACAGGCAGGAGATGTGAAGGCGCAAAAGCACCCACGAATTGAGCGCCGCTGTCGTGCCGGTGTTGTGTCCATAAATACGTAGACCCCTGAAGGCCACAGGTCTACATTGTATGGATGTGGGCCCTCCTGGATTTGAACCAGGGACCTCTCGCGTGTGAGGCGAGCGCTCTAAACCGCTGAGCTAAGGGCCCATGATTGGACTGTATCTACCGGAGGCGGACGGGGGGAGTGCCCACTCCCGCATCAAAACCATACGAACATCCGAGGGGTTCCGGCTACGGACGAAGCAGGGAAACAGCCGACAGGGTTTGAGCCGAGTCAGCATCCGGAGGGGGAAGTGTGAGGCGGCGGGCTTCTGGACGGGGCGAGGGGGGCTCCGAGAGGGGCAGTGCCAGGCTGGGATTCCATGAGGCGGGAGGCGACGAGGCCGAGGCGGCGGCCGTGCTCGTTTCCCCGGAGAACGAAGCGGCGCCCGCGAACATTGTGCCGGCCAGGAAGCCGATCATCAGCGCAGCGGCGACCGACGACACGACTGTGGCGGGGCCGACGGCCGGGGCGACGGCCGGGGCGGCAGCCGGGTTGGAGGATGCGTTGGCCGGAGGAGGTGGCGGGGTGGGGGCGGCGTCCGGAACGGACGGTGGGGACGAGGGCGGATCCGAGGAGCCGGCATTTGTGAGCAGATCGCGGGTCTTGCACAGCCGCTCGATGTGGGCTTTCAGCTCTGGGTTTGCTTCCACGTACTGCTCGAATACGGTCTCCAGCGAGGGGTCCATCGTCCCGTCGACGTACTCGCACAGCCATTCGTCGAGCCACTCGTAGGGGGGATTTCCGTTTCCGGGGTCGAAGTCGCCAGAAGGAAAATTGGGATTGGCCATGGCGTGGGACGCAAGCGATCTACACGACAAGCTTCATCGACGGGGCGACAGAGGTCCGACACAACATGCACGTCGGATGAAGCGGCGGATGAGCGTATGGCCGGGAGGGGGGGATGTTTCTTCGGAGGCGCGCAAACCGGTTACGCAGCGGCGGGTTGGGCCTCGGGGGGCAGGAGTCGACGAAGCAGGAGCGTGAGCACGAGATGGGCGTCGCGAGAGGCTCCGCCCTTCAACTCGTAGTCGGCGGCGAGGAGGGCTGCGTAGGCGTCGGCGATGGAGGAGCGGGTGTAGCGCTGGGCGGCGTGCTTGTACTCCTCCACGAAGTACGGGCTCACGCCGATCTCGCCGGCGAGCTCATACTTGTTCTTTCGCAGGGCGCCTGGCTTCTGGAGGGTCCAGAGCTTGTCGAAGTACCCGTTGAGCACGGCCACGATCATAATGGCCTCGCCGCGCGGGTTGGAGGCTTGCTGAAGGATCCGCTCGGCGATGCGGGCCGCGTCGCCGTGGCGTCCCTCCCCAATGGCGGCCTGGAGTTCGAACACATTGAACTCGCGCGTCTGCCCGCTGGCGTCCAGCACATCGTCGGTCGTGAGGCGGGTGCGCTCGCCGGCGAAGGTTATCAGCTTCTCAATCTCGCTGGCGGCCCGCTGCAAGTCGGTACCGACGTATTCGGCTAGCATCTGGACGGCCTTGGGGGCGATGTCGTAGCCCTGGCCGCTCACGTAGCGTTGAATCCAGTCGGGCATTTCGTTGTCGTAGGGCGACTTGAACTCCGACCACGTGGCTTCCTCCTTGAGCGCGCGGTAGGGGTGTGCGCTCAAGTTGGGCTTTTTGGTACAGGCGAGGAGTACGACGGCCTGCGGATTGGGCTGCTGGGTGTAGTCTTTAAATTGCCGGTTGTTTTCCAGCTTCTCGAACTCGCGTACGATCACGACGCGTCGTGGGGCCCCAGTGGGGAATCCCTGGCAGAGGCCGATGACTTCCGATGCCTCGGCCTCCGATCCGTAGACCACGTCGAGGTTGAAGTCGTGCTGGCTTGGCTCCAGGGCGTGCTCAATGAGGAGGTCTTGGAGCTCTTCGATCAGGAACGGCTCCTCTCCGAAGAAGAAATAGAGGGGGTCAAAATTCTGATGCCGAAAGGCCGTTGCCAGGTCGTCGTACGACGGGCCCGTATCTTTTGCCATTTTGGATTGCGGATCTTGGATTGCGGAAGGAGGGCAGCCCAGCGTCCGCAGTCCGAACGCGACGCCTTCATGCAGCCAGTGGGCAGCGACGATCAGGTGGGCAGCGGCTCGTCGCGGTCGGAGAGGTGGGCGCCGTGGAGGCGGTACCCGAGGTCGCGCAGGCGCTCGGCGTCGCTCTGCGTCATGCGGTGGACGAGGGTGAAGAGGGTGGCGGATGTGCCGTCGAGAATGCCGGTGCGCTGCCAGGTGGCCGTGGGGAGGGCATCGAGCTGGTCGACGAGGGCGCGACGGGCCGCCTGCAGCTGGTTGAGGATGTCGGGGAGGGGGGTGTCGTTCCAGCCGGCCTCCCGCACCTTCGCGTCGATGTCGACGGGGGGAAGGGTTGGGGTGTCTTCCTCCACGATCCGTGTGACGCGGCGGGGGCGCACCTCGCCGTCGAGCGTGGCGAGGGCGCCGTACAGCTCCTTCATTGTGAGGACGTCGGGCCCCGGGCGCCCACTCTTGATTTCATCCGGCAGGTCGTCTACCACGGTGCGCAGGGCCTCGACCTCCTCTACGAGATGCCGAAGCTGGTCCAGGAGGGCGCCGCGCAGGGCCTCGGGGTCGGTTTCCTGGGCCTCGGAGATGTCGGTCGTGTCTGACATGGCTGGACGTATGGACGTATGAGCGGGGGGCAGCGCGAGCGTACAGACGTTCCGGGCATGGAGTCATGCTTCCAGGCCGTTCACCTACTCGGCGGCGTGCGACTTGCGGGGCGGCCCCTGCCGATCTCCTCCCCAGTCCTGGTCCCCTTCCGTGGCCATCCGATCCGCCCGCGTGTGGGTGGTTTCGAGCTCGTCCATGCCCTCCTCGGCCAGCCAGTCAAGGAAGCCCTGGTCCTTCACGCTGTGGAGGTTGTTTTCCTTCTTAAAGTCCCACTGCTGCCCAAACTGCTTGTTTTTGTACTGGTCGAGGTATTCCAGGCGGTCCTGGAGTTGCTCCTTGGGCTGCAGCAGGTCCGCGAGGTCAAAGACTGCTTCGTCGCGGCTCTGGAACGTGAGGTCGTATTCCTTTGACATCACAATGGCCTCCTCCGGGCAGACCTCCTCACAGAAGCCGCAGTAGATGCAGCGGAGCATGTTGATTTCGAACCACTCCGGCTCCCGCTCCTTCACGTTGTTCACCTCCTTGGACTGCATGGAGATGGCGAGCGGGGGGCAGGCACGGGCGCACAGGTTGCACGACACGCATCGGGGCCGGCCGTCCTCTTCCACGAGCACGGGCCGCCCGCGATAGCTGTCGGGCGGATACCACTGCTCCTCTGGATACTCGAACGTGTAGGACGGCTCGTCGACAATTTTGCTAAACGAGTAGCCGAGCCCCTTGAACAGCTCCGGGAAGTAGAGGCTCTCCCAGAAGTTCAGGTCGCGCTCACCGTCCTTTTTGGTGTTTTCGGGTGTGCCGGGCATGAGAGGGAAGAGGAAAGAGTGAGGAGTGAAGCGTGGGGCATCAGAAGGCAGGACGTGTATACGCACTGCAGGGAAAAGGATTCCGTCCCCGGCGGGCCCCACCCGTCAAGCGCCGATCCATTTCCGACTGTTTTGCGTGGTCCGTCTTCATTTAGAAATCCAAAATCCGCAGTCCCAAATCCAAAATCAGTTCATTCGTGGGTCGTCGGGGAAGTTGGCGAGCATGGCGTACTCGCCCCCCATGCGGCGAAGGACCGTGCGCCACAGATCGTCCGGCTCGACCTCAAAGACGAGGGAGGCGGCGCCGGGGGCGAGGATCCAGGCCTCGTCGTCCAGTTCGTCCTCCAGCTGGTCGGGGCCCCATCCCGAGTATCCGAGGAAAAACCGGAGGGAATCGGCCGAGGCGTCGCCGGTTTGAGCCATCTGCTGGACGCGCTCGAAGGTGCCGCCCCAGGTGACGCCGCCGGGCAGGGGAATGCCACCGGGAATGTCATCGGCCCGGGTGTGAAGGTAGTGGAGTGTTTCGCGCTGCACAGGGCCGCCGAGGTAGAGCGACGGGTTGTAGGCCAAGGGGCCGTCCAGCACATCCCCGAGCTGCAGGTCCAGCTGGCGGTTCAGGACGAGCCCAAAGCTGCCCTCCCCCGGCTGGTGTTCACAAATCAGGACCACGGTGCGTCGGAAGTTTGGGTCCTGCATCATCGGGGCCGAGATGGCGAGGGTGCCGGGCGAAAGGGACGGGGAGGCGTCGGGCATGGGGCCAGACCGAAGGGATTGAGAACAGGAACGGCGCGGACGCATCGATGCTACTGCGGGCCCCGGGGCGGTGGTTCGGGGCGGCTATTTCCAGAACCGGCGCGTCCAGGCCCGCAGTTCGTCGAAGCCGAGGAGGGCGGCGGCGCCGAGGTAGACCGCTGCGTAGATGCCGACCACGAGGGGCGCCACGAGCAGGACGGGCCCCGGAGGAAGGAGGCCCCACGCGCCCGCCGCAGGAAGAAGCGCGGCGAGCGCCAGGCCCGCCATGCGACCCAGGGCGCCCCATGGCACATGGGCGCCCGGGAGGGGGGTGCGAAGGGCGCGGCGCAGGCGCCACACCTCAACCCACGCCCCGACGGTGGCCCCGAGACTGAGCCCAAGCGCCCCCAAGAACAGGCCGTCTTCCAGCCCGGACGGCACGACGGCGCCGAGCGGAACCGTATCGAGCCAGAGCATGGCGGGGACCGCCACAACCGTCGACACCGTTACCCGTGTGACGGCGATCCAGGCGGGCGTTTTGGTATCGCCGATGGCGTAGAAGGCGTTTTGTAAGAGGCGCGACATTGTCGTGGCGAGGATACCAAGGGCGTAGCCACCCAGCACCAGCGTGACGAGCCACGTGTCCCCGCCATCGAATTGACCGGTGCGGAAGAGCGCCCCCACCAGCAGCGGCCCAAACGCGAGGTATCCCACGACTGTGGGCACCGTCAGGAAGGCGATCTGACGGAGCGACCGGCGCAGGCGGGCGGTGAAGGCGGACACCCGCTCCTCCGTCAGCCGCGACAGTTCCGGCAGTTCCGACGCCGCCACCGACATCCCGAAGAGGCTGATCGGCAGCATGTAGAGGAGCTGGGCGTAGCGGAGCGCTCCGAGCGCGCCCACTGCGAGGAACGATGCCAGAAACAGATCGAGGTAGCCCGAGAGCTGGGCCACCCCCCGGCCGGCCACCACGGGGCCAAAGGCCTGGATTGCCTCCCGTACGCCCGCGACGCGTGTCGAGAGCGACAGGTCGAACCCCGGCAGTTCACGCACCACGAACGGAAGCTGCACCGCAAACTGAAGGCCCCCACCCGTAAAGGCCCCGACGCACCCGATGAGGAGCACCGTCGTGAGGGCATCGGCCGCCAGGCCGTCGGGCGCCCAGGGCGTGCCCGTGAGCCCGTAGGCCCCGCCAAAGAGCGACGCGATGATGGCCGCATTCCAGAGGGCCGGGGCCACGTACGGCACGAAAAACTGCCGGTGGCTGTTGAGTACGCCCAGCGCCCAGGCCGACAGCACGAGCACGCCCGCCATGGGAAAGATGATGCGCACCGCCTGAACGGCCAGGTCGAATCGATTGAGCGTCCCGCCGCCGGCCTCCCCGAGAAAGCCGGGGGCCAGCACCGCCACGATGGGCTCCGCCAGCAGTACGCCCAGCAGGGCCAGGCCGCCGGCCACAGCCAGCAGCAGCCCAAAGATCGCCCCCGCGAACCGCCCGGCGTCTTCGGGCCGCCCCTCCTCGATCATGCGGCTGTACACGGGAATGAAGGCCGCCGAAATGGTGCCCTCGCCCAGCAGGTTCTGCAACAAATTGGGCGATTTGAAGGCCACCTGCCACACATCAGCGTGCGCGCCCACGCCGAAAAAGTACGCCACGGTCCGTTCGCGCAGCAGCCCCAGGAGGCGACTCGATAGGATGCCCGCGGCCACAGCCCCGGCGGCGCTCTCCTGCTCGGCCGGATCGGAGGCGGCAGCCTCGTCGGCGTCGGACGCGACGTCGGGGGCGTCGGCCATGGGACGGAGAACATCAGGAGAAGACAGCGACAGGACGGGCCCGGACGGCTACGTGATGCGATCCACGACCAGGTGGCTCAGGTAGCCCACCACAGCGGCTCCGTAGAACGGCAGGCCCACGAGGGGGCGTTCCGGCATGTGCAGGTAGGGGAGGATGAGGAGGGGCGAAGGCACCAGCAGCATCGCCCACCACGTGTGGGTCCAGCCGCGGTGGCGGCTCAGCACCAGCAGCAGAGCCACCAGCCCCAGGTACGCCGCGGCCCGGAACTGTTCGGTCACGATCAGGAAAAGATCCGCGGTGAAAAAGATCGAGTAGAAGACCGACTGGCCCTTCGAATCGGTGTCCACGTCGGGCCAGAGCCCAAAGAGCAGGGCGAGGACCACCAGGGCCAGCGGATAGCCGACCTGCTCGGCCATTGTAAACTGGCGGTAGGCCGCGTCCACGGAAAAGGCATAGGCAAGCAGGGCCAAGTACCCAATGACGAAAGCCGTGGCCCCGGCCAGGTGTCCCTTGTAGCCGGCCATTCGGGTGTGCGTCGGAGAGGAAACGAGGGAGCGAGCGGCGGCACTACGTCTCGCGTTCCAGAAGGTACCGGACGGCGAGATGGTACCCGGCAGGGCCCAGGCCACTAATCTGTCCGACACAAACGGGTGCGATGCGAGACCTGCGCCGAAAGTCGGCCCGGGCGTGCACGTTCGACAGGTGCACTTCGACCACCGGGGGGGCAATTGCGTCCACCGCGTCGCGCACGGCCACGGAGGTGTGGGTATAGCCGCCCGGGTTGAACACAATCCCGTCCAGGGCCCGCTCGTGGGCCGCGTGCAGATGGTCAATGAGTGCGCCCTCCGAATTGTCCTGTGCGAACGAGAGGGCGGCCGCCGGAAATGCCGCTTCCAGATCCGTCTCGATCTCCGAGAGCGTGGTGCTCCCGTACGTTTCCGGGTCGCGCGTGCCCAGCAAGTTGAGGTTCGGCCCGTTGAGGACGAGGAGGGAGGACGGCATGGCACCATGGAATCGTTCGAGAAAAACGGAGGCCCCCACCCGGAAGGACAACACACGCCTGGACACGGGGCCTGTGCCGGGCGAGACACGCCCCATGATTGTTCGGGGCTGTTACGGATCGACTGTCCTCTAACGATCTCGTTCCTAACGCTTGTATACACGAACGAGGGGCAAGAGGAGGCATTGCGCCAAATAAAGTTTTCTCAAAGGCCTTCGTGAAGGAATGACCGTAACCGACGACGCAAAAGACGCGCTGATCGATCTGGGGATGGACCGGGACGACGCCCTTCTGGCCGCCAAGTCCGTGTCGCAGCAAATAATCGACGACAGCGTGGCGACGCAGTCTCCGCTCACCGGAATCGTATACGTCGTACAGGGGCTCTACAACGAAGGAACCCCCGAGTGCGCATTCGCGGTCGGGGAGGAAGGGGACTTCCTCTTTACCGGATCATTCCGCACGGCGGACGGCGATGCCGTCAAAAAACGCCGCCGCCTGCGCCCCGAGGAGCTTCGAGGACTCATCGAACGGGCCGTCTCCGAGCCCCGGGGGTAGCGCGCAATGCTCCGCCGCCGGTGGGGAGGCTACCACTGTTCGTAGTGGTCGACGATATCATTGAGGTTGTCGTGCTCGCCCTCGATGATCCCGACGATGAAGAGGCCGGTTTCGTTCTCGAGCTGGGCCAGGGCCTCTGCTTCGGGAGGGCGGCGCCCCTGGGTTTTGATGAAATGATCCTGGATGGCCTTCTGGGCGGCCGACGACGGGCTGTCGGCAGAGGCCGTCGCGGAGAAGCTGTCGAAGCCGTCCTTTTCGAAACCGATAATGGTGTAGGTGGGCATGCTGGAGGCGGGAGTGAGTGACTGTTGCAGTGGGGAGGAACTGGCGGCATGTGCCGTCGATCCCCAATGCACACCATCCGAGGCCGTTTCCCTGCCGCGCCTCGATGAAGGAACGGGAGGGCCGCAGCGTCGCTGAGCCGGCCCTACGAACGCAGAAAATTCAGTTGAGACAAAGAAAAAGCCCGGACCCCCACCAAGAGACCGGGCTTCTGGGAGAAGTGCGCCCAGGGAAGAAATGCACTGTATAGACGCATCCACCCCACCTGATCTAACGTCAGGACGGGAAACGTTACAATGTTCTACGTTAGCGGGCGCAGCGTCCGAAATGAGGCTACCCGAGCCACTCGTACACCAGAATGCCCCCGGCGACCGCCACGTTGAGCGACTCGGCGGCGGGGCGGCCGGTGGCCCCAGGCACGGACACGGGAGTATCGATGCGGTCGAGGACAGTGGGGCTCAGGCCGTGGGCTTCGCTTCCAAGCACCAGGGCCGACGGACGCTGGGGGGCCCAGGCATCGGCACGGAGGCCCTGCAGGTCGGCCCCGTAGAGCGACGCGCCGGCTCGGCGGAGTGCATCCAGCACGGGGCCGAGATTCTCGGCGCGAGAGAGCGCAAGAGCCCAGTGGCCTCCGGCGGCGGCCCGCATCACCTTGGGGCCGTAGAGGCCGGCGGTGCCCGGCCCCGCCGCCACGACATCGGCCCCAAACCAGGCGGCCGTGCGAAGGAGGGTGCCCACGTTCCCCGGGTCCTGGACGCCGTCCAGAAGGAGAGCGGTGCCCGTTGGCCTCAGCCGATCGGGAATCGCCTCGGGGGCCAGCAGGCGGCGTTCCACTGTGGCCACAAGACCTTGGGGGGTATCCACGTCGGTGAGGGCCGCCAGCGTGTCGGCGTCCGTGGTGTGCACCGGGACGTCCAGGCGGTCGAGGAGGGGGCGGACCTGCGGGTCGTCGAGGGCCTCTGGCGTTACGACGCAGTCCACGAGGGGCGCGTTGGCGGCAAGGGCAGAGTCGAGGGCCCGGGGGCCTTCGATGAGCGTCTGGTTCTGGTCGCGCCGGCCGCGCCGCCGGGAAAGCCGCGCGATGGCTTTGCGGCGCCGGTGGGAAAGGGGACGGGGCATACGGAAGGTCGAGGTGGGGAGCATGGAGCGCAGGAGAAGCCGCCGCGAATGCGCAACCACAATTGCGAGGGATCGTTCAGAACGCGCCGGTTGTGCCCGATCCGGTTCGACATTTTGGGGAAAAATCCGCACCTTGGTCCCCCAATCCCTCCATTGCACGACGCCCTCCGGTCCTATGCCTTTTAAACTTGACGTGTACGATCGCTCGGTTTATCGCGAGCCGGCTCCCATCGACCACGACAGCCCGTTTCAGTCCATGATGGAACGGTTTGATGTGGCGGCGGAAATTCTGGAGCTCAATCCCGGCTTCTACGAATACCTCTGTCGCCCGGCCCGCGTCCACATTACCTCGGTCCCGGTCGAGATGGACTCCGGCCGGGTGAAGGTGTTCGAGGGCTATCGGGTCATTCACAACAATGTGCTGGGCCCCAGCAAGGGCGGCGTCCGGTTCGCTCCGGACGTGACGCTGAACGAGGTGAAGGCCCTGGCGGCGTGGATGACGTGGAAGTGCTCGCTGGTCGACCTTCCGTTTGGGGGGGCGAAGGGGGGCATCATCTGCGACCCGGATGAACTGAGCCCCTCCGAACTGGAGCGCCTCACGCGCCGCTACACGGCCGACCTGTTCGACGTGTTTGGGCCGGACAAGGACATTCCGGCGCCCGACATGAATACGAATGAGCAGATCATGGCGTGGATTCTCGATACCTATTCGATGCATGCCCGCCGCACCGAGAACGCGGTGGTGACGGGCAAGCCGGTGGGCCTCGGCGGATCGAAGGGACGCCGAGAGGCGACCGGGCGGGGCGTGATGACCGTTACGCTGGCTGCAATGGACCGGATTGGTCTTTCGCCCGGTGAATGCACCGTGGCCGTGCAGGGATTTGGAAATGTTGGGGCGACCGCTGCGGAACTGCTTTCCGAACAAGGGTGCACAGTGGTGGCTGTGAGTGATGTGACGGGCGGGTACTACAACGAGAACGGGCTCGACATTCAGGAAGTGAGGGCATACACCCAGAAAAACGGCGGCACGCTGAGCGGCTACGAAAACGCCACCCACATCACGAACGAAGAGCTGCTGACGCTCGATGTGGACGTTCTCGTGCCGGCCGCCAAGGAAGATCAGATCGACCGCGAGATTGCGGAAAACATGGGGGCGCGCATCGTGGCTGAAGGGGCCAACGGTCCCACTCGGCCCGCGGCGGACCGCGTGCTGAAGGAGAAAAACGTGCTCGTCATCCCCGACATCCTCGCCAATGCGGGGGGCGTTACGGTGTCGTACTTTGAGTGGGTGCAGGACCGTCAGGGCTTTTTCTGGACCGAGGATCGCGTGAACCGCCGGCTCGATCGCATGATGAAGGAGGCCTTCGACAAAGTGTACAAGACCGCCGAGACGCACGACGTGTCGCTTCGCATCGGGGCGTACGTGATGGGGGTCCGCCGCGTCGCCGAGGCACTCCGCATGCGGGGCATCTATGCTTGAGGGGCCGGGAGGAGGGGGCGGGGCGCTTGGGGGCTCCGGAACCGACGCCCCGGATCTGCGCTTTTCCCATCAACACCGCCTGTTGTCGTCGCTCCCATCCACTGTGGCGTGTATTATTTTTCGCTCCGCGCCGTCCCGATCCTTGCGGCGGCCGCGCTTCTTGTTCACTGCGCGAACCCAGTGGCCCCGAGCGGGGGGCCGCGAGACACGACCCCGCCCACCGTGGCGGAGTCCCGCCCCGCGGGCGACACAGTCAACGTTTCGACGGAGACGCAGTCCATTCGACTTACGTTTTCGGAGTACGTTGACCGTCCCACAGTGTCTGAGGCTCTTTCCATTACGCCAAGCATCGAGGGTCGGCTTCGGTTCGACTGGAGCGGGCAGACCGTTCGCATCGAGCTTCCCACGTCCCTCCGCGACAGCACCACCTACATTGTGTCGCTGGGCACGGAGTTGACGGACGCGCACGGCGTGTCGCTGGAGGACCCGATTACGCTGGCCTTTGCAACGGGGCCCCGCATAAACCAAGGGGAACTGGCGGGGCGCGTCGTGACTCCGCAGGAGGGGGCCCCTCAAAGCGACGTTGATGTGTTTGCCTATGCGGCTCCCCCGGACACGGCGGACGGCGCCGCCCCCGCTCCGCTCCCCGAGCAGCCGGCCTACCGGACGCAGACCGGCTCGGAGGGCCGTTTTTCCTTTGAGTACCTGCGCGAACAGCCGTACTACGTGGTTGCGCTGCGCGACAACAACCGCAACCGCCGCCCCGATGCGGGCGAGCCCGTGGCCGCCCCGCCCCATCCCGCCCTCCCGGCGGACAGCAGCGTCGCCGAGGTGCCCGTGCCCTGGGTGCTGACCCAAATTGATACGACCGGACCGGTCCTTCAGCAGGTCCGTCCCATCAGTCGTCAGCGCCTGCAGCTCAGCTTTGACGAGCCGATTCAGCTCGGCACGCAGCGCCCGGCGGACTGGCGACTCCAGGACTCCACGTCCGGCGCTCGAGTGCCGGTGACGGGAACGTACCTGCCGCCCGATCGGGACGATGCGGTGGTGCTACGCACGGCCCCAATGGACTCGACGCGTCATTGGGTTGCGGTTGAGCCTGCACTTCTGAGCGATACGTTGGGGCAGGCGGCCCGCACGGACACCGCCCGGTTCCAGGCCCTCGCGCAGGACGATACGACCGAGACGCGGTTCCAGACATTTGTGCCGACGGGGCTCTCGCCGGATACGGCGGATGTGTATGCGCTCCTGCCGGCCACTGCCCCCGGTATTCGGTTTAATCAGGCGCCCGATAGCAGTGCGCTTCAGTCGCGCCTCACCGTCCGCGACACGACAGGGGCGGAGCGGTCGTACACGCTCGACAGTACGGACGGACGGACGTTTCTCGTGCGGCCGGAGCCGTCGCTGGAGGCAGGAGAGGTGCTGGAGGTCGCCGTCGACGCGCGGACCGACGGCCCGGACACCACGTACCAGCGTCGCTTCCAACGGGTCTCGTCTCGTCGCCTTGGGGCCCTCGAGGGACGGGCCTTCCGTGCCGACACGACGCTCGTGGTGCCGGGATCGGCTCGGCGAACCCCTTCCCCGCGTGCCGATACGACAGACACCACCGCGCAGGTACGGGTGGAGCTGCGGGCCGGGGAAACCGACCGGCCGGTTGAAACACGTCAGCAGACGGTGGCATCCGACAGTACATTTGTCTTCCGCCGGCTCCCCGAGGGAGCCTACCGCTTTCGGGCGGTGCTTGATCGCAACGGAAACGAGCGCTGGGACGGGGGCCGCATCCAGCCCTACGAGCCCCCCGAGCCGCTGGTCTGGGGGGATGAGTCTGCCGAGGTTCGGCCGCGGTGGACGAACGTGCTTCCGGCGCCGCTTCGTCTTCCTCTGCTGCGACTGGTCCCGTCCGATTCAAGCGCGTCGGGCCCGCCGGCCGACACGACCTCGGCCGACGGCCCGTAACCCGTGCCCTGTCCGGTTTCGCTTCTTGACCGACCCCGCTCCCATGATCGACATTCCCACGAACGATCCCTGTCCGCCGGCTCTTACGGCCGACGCCATGCGAAAGGCGGATCGCTACACCATGGAGGAGTTTGGGCTGCCGAGCCCTACGCTTATGGAGGCGGCCGGCCGGGGCTGCGCCGAGCGCATTCAGGAGGCCTACGGGCCGCTTGACGGCACGCCCGTGACCATTCTTTGTGGAAAGGGCAACAACGGAGGCGACGGCCTCGTGGTGGCCCGCCGCCTGTTTGCGGCAGGGGCGCGCATCCGAGTAGTGCTCACGGCCCCAGCCGAGGAGCTGGGCGGAGATCCCGCCCACAACCTCACGCTGCTTCGTACGCTTCAGCAGGAGGCCGCGGACGGCGACCGCCTTGCCCTCGATGTCGTCTCGACCCCCGACGCGCTCAGTATCCTCGAGGCTCCCCGTCCCGACGTGATTATCGATGCGCTGCTGGGCACCGGGCTCACGAGTGCGCTCCGCGAGCCGATCGACAGTATCGTGGACTGGGCGAATGCGCAGGCCGCTCCGGTTGTGGCTCTGGACGTGCCAACGGGTCTGCACAGCGACACGGGGGAGGTGATGGGCACGGCGATTGAGGCGGACCGTACCGTCACGATGGCCGCGCCGAAGGTGGGGCTTTGCGTCGGCGAGGGGCCGTCACTCGCTGGGACCGTCGACGTGGTCGACATCGGGATCCCGGCGTTCGTAATGGACCGGGCGGCCGAGGCGGCCGGTTGTGTTCGGCAGACAACCGACGCGGCGGTACGGCAGTGGTGGCCCGAGCGCGACCGGGCGGCGTATAAATACAGCGTAGGAACGGCCCTGGTGCTTGGAGGGGCGCCGCGGTTCTCAGGGGCGCCCACCATGGCTTCGCGAGCGGCGGAGCGGAGCGGGGCGGGCTACGTCAGTTGTGCCTGTCCCGAGACGATTCAGTCTACCGTCGCGGCCGGCACCCCGTCCGTTCCGACGGTGCCTCTTCCCACAACGGATGAGGGGGGGCTCGATCCAGACGGGGCCCTCGACGTGCTCAGCGACGTCCGCGCCGATGCTCTTCTGGTGGGGCCGGGGTTGGGCCGGGCCACCGGGACCGAGCACACCGTGCGTCGCCTGGTCGAAACGACCGAGCGGCCCCTCGTTCTCGACGCGGATGGGCTGAATGCCCTTGCCGGTCACGCGGAGGCCCTCCTGCCCCG
Organism: Salinibacter sp.; assembly: GCA_046498495.1. Taxonomy (GTDB): domain Bacteria; phylum Bacteroidota; class Rhodothermia; order Rhodothermales; family Salinibacteraceae; genus Salinibacter. Next base: position 32,121 of record JAWOAQ010000278.1, read on the forward strand.
CGCCAACGGACGCTGGATTCTGACGCCCCACGCCGGAGAGTTTCGACGCCTGGCGCAGGAGGACGTCGATCTCACCGATCGGGTTCGTGTCGTGCAGGCCTATGCGCAGCGCTGGAACGTTGTGTTGCTCCTGAAAGGCACCCCCAGCCTCGTTGCGGGCCCCGATGGGCGCACCTTCGTGAATCGAACCGGCACGCCGGCCCTTGCGATGGCCGGGTCTGGGGATGTGCTGGCAGGGCAGTGCGTGGGTCTGCTGGCACAGGGCCTCTCGCCGCTCCACGCTGCAGCGGCGGCGATGCACCTGGGGGGCGCCGCCGCCCGTCGGTACGCCCGGACTCGTGATCCGCGCACCATGACCGCCCCGGATCTCATTGAGGAACTCCCCCGCTCTACGGCTGAACGCCTCCGGGCGAGGGGGCGTGAGGGGCAGTCGTAGCGGCCCAGCCCGGGCGATCTCCGTTCTTCCCTCCCCTGCATGTGTACGTCTAATGGATCCTTTTTCCTCTGTAACAACGGCCCATTATCGCACCGCGGCCGCGCTGTGGACGGCGGGAATCGTGGCCGCCTGCCTGATTCCAGCCAGCACCCTGTCGTCGGTACAGCCGGCAGTGGGCATCGATAAGCTCGTCCACGTGGTCCTCTTTGCCGGATTTGGCGGGCTCTGGATGCGGGCGCTATGCCCACCGGGCTGGGCCGATCCAGCAGCCGGCCCCCCACGCCGCACCCTTGGAGTGCTTGCGGTTGGTGTCGTCATGGCCGTCGGGACGGAATTCCTCCAGCACCTGGCACCCATTCGTCGCATGGGCGATCCGTTCGATGTGATTGCGAACCTGGTTGGACTGCTCGGAGCTGTGGCCGGCTACGAACTGTACCGGCGACAACATAAAACCACGGACTCGCCGGCCTGAGAAGGCGTTGGGCCGGGACGCGCGCCTTCTCGAAACATCCACGGAAAGGCAAGGTATTTGGACGTGTCTCAAAACACACTGAGGGAGCGTTCGTCGCCCCGCCACCGCGTCCCCGAGCACAACGGCGATTGACTCATGGCATTGCGAAAAACGGATAGCGCCAACCTCCGGAACAAGTACCACCTGTTTGTAGAGGGGGGGCTTGTTCTTTCTCTTGTCCTCCTCGTCGTCGCGGTCCGCGTCGACATTTCCACCAGCGATAGCTTCGAGGTGCAGATGGAGGAGCAGGAGGTTGTCGACATGGAAGAAATCCAGCAGACAGAGCAGGAGCGAGAGCCGCCTCCTCCCCCGAAGCCCCCGGTTCCGGTCGAGGTCCCGAACGACGAAGTCATTGAAGAGGACGACGTGGACTTTGACTCTTCCCTTGACCTTGACGATCGCCTTGATACGGACGAAGGCCCGCCGCCCGGCGACGACGAGGAAGAAGAGGAGGAAGACGAAGTGTTTGTGGCTGTTGAACAGCAGCCCGACTGTGGTGGGGTGGAGGCGCTTCAGGATGAGGTCGAATACCCGGATTTCGCCCGGAAGGCGGGCATTGAAGGCCGCGTCTTTGTCCAGTTTATTGTGGATGAGGAGGGGCAGGTGCAGAATCCGAACGTGACGCGCGGAGTGCACGAACTGCTTGATGAAGAGGCCCTTCGGGCCGTCCAGCAGCTGGAGTGTGAGCCGGGCCAGCAGCGTGGCGACAACGTGAAGGTACAGATGTCCCTTCCGGTGACCTTTAAGCTTCAGTAGGATTCCCCCAATCTGGTTAGAGCGCACCGTGGCCCGCGCCACGGTGCGCTTTTTTATTTGTCGGGGCTTGGTCGAGACATTCCTCCCTCCAAGGGCCCGGCAAGAGCTCCCAGCTTCCTCTAAGGGGTCCGGTGGTCAACGGAGCCGTCCGGGCGGCCGATGATCACGTCGGTGGCCAGGTTCAGGAAGAGGCCGTGATCGAGCACCCCAGGACGTGCACACAGGGCATGGTTGAGTGCCTCCGGGTCGTCGATGCCGTCGGGAAAGCGAGCGTCGAGAATCCAAAAGCCCTGATCGGTCACGACGGGTCCGTCCTTGGCCTCGCCCATACGAAGCCTTGGGGCGGCGTCCCACGCCTCAAGGAACTGCATCACCGGTGTTACTGCCATGGGGAGCACCTCCACGGGCAAGACGCGCTCGGACCCAATGGGATCGACCAGTTTCGTTGGATCGACGAGCACCGCGAATCGATCGGCCTGCGTGGCAACCACTTTCTCGCGGGTGTGGGCGGCCCCACGCCCTTTGATGAGGCGGCCTTCCGGGTCCACCTCGTCGGCCCCATCGAGCGCAAGGTGAAGGTGGGGGTCGGCATCCAGGGTGGTAAGTGGGATCCCCAGTGATCGGGCCCGTCGCTCTGCGGCGAACGAGGTTGGAACGCCGCGCACATCGAGGTTTTCGTCTTTGATGCGTTGCCCGATGGCATCAAGGGCGTAGGCCGTCGTTGATCCGGTGCCGAGGCCAAGGCACATCCCCTCCTCAACGAGGGCGGCCGCGCGGGCACCGGCCGCCTGTTTGGCAGCGTCACGGTCCATAATCGAAAAGCGAACTGGTGGGATGAACGTGCAGGCCAAAGGTAACCCCGAGGCATCCCAAAATCGACGCGCACCGGGCCGCGCCGTCCTCAGTCGTTGTCCTTTAGCGACAACGCAAATCGAAGCCGGTAATCCTGGTACTCTGGGCTATACCCGGCCCGAATCACACGGAAGCCTTCGCTGAGGCCCATCACCGTCATGCCCGGGTGCTTGTTGGGAAAGGTATCGTAGACGAACCGATCGTAGCCCCGGTCCCGGACGACATCGAGCATGGCGTAGAGCAGGGCGCGGGCGATGCCCCGGCGCCGGTATGAGTCGCGCACGCCGCCCTTGGCGCTGTAAAAGGAGCGGGGGTCGAGGCGGTACCCAAGCTTGAAGCCGACGGCCGTGTCGTCCGTGCGGGCCACAAGCATCAGCAGGTCGTCGCGCTCGAACGTCTTGATGATGTGGTCGTCGTCGAAGATCGCGACGTTGAGGCGGCGAATGAGGTCGAGATGGTCGAGGCTGACCTCAGTAATGGTGAGGGGGACGTCCGCCACCTCCGTCGCGGCGCGCCCCCAGTCGGTGGTCGGGCGGCTCATGGGCAAGCGGGCCGGATTGGGTTAAAACGGGAGGCCATCGTCGGGTCCCTCTGGGTCGGCGGCGGATGCGTCTTCGCGGTCGGGCGCGTCGGTCGCGGAGGGGCCGTCTCCAGACGGCAGTGAGTCCGGCGCCTCGGGGGCTTCCACGGCGTCGGGCGCATCCTCCTCTACGAGTTGCACCGGCTCCAGAACATCCTCGGGCACATCCTCAACGAACCGGCTGGGGTCGGTCATGTACTCGCCGAACGAGCGGCGGTACTGCGTCATCGGATAGGAAATGAACAGGTTCTCCTCGGCCCGGGTGCAGGCAACGTAGAAGAGGCGCAATTCCTCGTCGACGCCGTCCTCCTCGCGGAGGGCGTGGCGGGACGGAAGGGTGCCGTCGAGCGCACGGATGAGGAAGACCGTGTGGAATTCGAGACCCTTCGCCGAGTGGATCGTCGAGAGGGTGAGGGGCGGCTCGTCGTCCGCGGCCTCCTCCTGCCCCAGCGCCGTGAGCTCGATGGGGTCCAGGGCCAGCGATTCGAGGAAGCGCTGGCGGCTCTCGTAGTTGGCCGCGAGGCCCGCCAGGTGATCGAGGTCCGGTTCGCGCTTTGGGTAGTCGTCCGCGTACTCGTTCTCCAGGAGCGGCTGGTAGTAGTCGAGCACGGTCTCCACCTGTTCGGCCACGGGCCGGTCGGGGGTGCGGATGGAGCGGAGCGTGCCCAGGAGATCTTTGAGCGTGGCGACGTAACGGGAGGAGAAGGGCATGCCGTCGGCCGGCACGAACGGGTCGTCGGCGGTTTGGGTGGCCCAGTCGATCAGGTCCTGCGCCGTCTTGGGCCCGATGCCATGAATGAGCTGCAGGATGCGGTTCCAGGAGGCGGCGTCCTGTGGGTTCTCCGCCACCTTCAGGTGGGCGAGTACGTCCTTGATGTGTGCGGCCTCGTTCAGTTTCAGACCCCCGTACTTCACAAACGGAATATTGCGCCGGTTTAGCTCCACCTCCACGTCGTAGGCGTTGTGGCTGCTGCGGAAGAGCACGGCGAGGTCACTGAGGGACACGCCGCTCTCGCGAAGGCGAAGCACCATCTGTGCCACGAAGCGGGCTTCCATCTCGCCGTCGGCCGCGGGGACGAGCGCGGGCAAATCGCCTTCGTCCTGGTCCGTGAAGAGCTCTTTTTCGTACGATCGATCCGCCTGCTCAATCACATGGTTGGCGAGGTCCAGGATCGGCTGGGTCGAGCGGTAGTTCTGCTCCAGCTTTAGAACCTCAGCGTTTGGGAACGCGTCGGGAAACCGAAAAATGTTGCGGAAGTCGGCCCCGCGGAATTTGTAGATGCTCTGCGCGTCGTCACCTACCACGGTGACGTTGCCGTGCACGGAGGCGAACTGCTTCACGAGATCGGCCTGGAGGGCGTTGGTGTCCTGATACTCGTCGACGAGCACATGCTTGCAGCGGCCCGCCACCTGCTGCCGGACGCTGTCGTCTTTGTCGAACAACTCCAGCGTGCGTTCCAGTAGATCGTCGAAATCAAGCAGGCCGTGGGTTTGTTTGTAGCGGCGGTACGTGCTCTGGAGCTGCTTGAGGGCGTTGTAGTGGCTTGTGAACTGCGGGTAGCGGCGGGCCAGCACCTCGTGGAGCGCCTCGTCGCGGTTGGTGGCCGACGAGAACATGTTGTAGAGCGTCCGCTTCTGTGGGAAGCGCTCCTCGCCGCTGGCGTAATCGCCGCGGGCGCGCAGCACACTGAGGACGTCGGCGGCGTCCGCCGCGTCGAGCACCGTAAAGTTTCGCGGGAGGTTGAGCGTGGGGGCGTAGCGGCGCAGCACCTGCAAGCAGAAGGCATGGAAGGTCCCGCCCTCGACGTTCTCGCAGCGGCCGTCGAGCAATTGCGTCGCGCGGGCCGTCATGTCGTTGGACGCACGGCGCGTGAAGGTGAGCAGGACGATCTGCTCCGGCCGCGTGCCGGTTTCGACGAGGTAGGCGAGACGGTAGATGAGGGTGCGGGTTTTGCCCGTGCCTGCTCCGGCCACGATGAGGAGGGGACCGTCCCCCGCCGTGGCCGCGGCGTACTGCTGCTCATTGAGGTCGGCCGCGTAGTCGATCGACAGGTCCTCGGTGGCGGGCCGATCCCGATCGTCATCCGAACGCAGAACGATGCGGCGCGCCATGGACACGCAGGGGGTCGTGATCGCGAAGGGGCAAGCGCCAGCGGGGCCCGAACACGGACGGCAGATGCCGGTTTGGGCGCCTGCCGTTCAGGACAACGAACATTGCCGGGCAATCCGCCTGTGAACCATAATTCTCAACCCTTGCGGGGCGGAGAGTGATCCGGGCGCGGGGCCTCCCCGTCGGAACTGTGGACATTGGCGCGCCGCGTTTCGTAGATTGCGAATGCACCACGGGCGCCACGATTTTTGCCGGGAGGCCCTCCGACACTCTCCCGCCGAGGCCCCCTCTCTTGAAGAGCGTGACAGGTTGCATCTATGGGCAAAGTTATCGCGATTGCGAACCAGAAGGGCGGCGTTGGAAAGACGACGACCGCGATTAACCTGGCGGCCTCCCTGGCGGCGGCCGAGTATTCAACGCTGCTCCTCGACATCGATCCGCAGGCAAACTGCACCTCGGGCGTCGGCCTGGAAGAAGGCGACATCGAGGCCTCGATCTACGAGGTGCTCATCGGAGAGGTCGCGGCGAGCGAGGCCGTGATTACGACTGAAATGCCGTTTCTCGATGTCATTCCCAGCCACATCAATCTGGTGGGGGCCGAGATCGAGATGATCGACGAGATGAAACGAGAGAAGATCTTGAGCACCGCTCTGCCTCGTGTGCGGCGGAAGTACGACTTCGTGGTGATCGACTGTCCGCCCTCCCTGGGTCTGCTCACGCTCAACTCGTTGACGGCCGCCGATTCGGTACTCATTCCGGTGCAGGCCGAGTATTTTGCCCTGGAAGGCCTGGGGCAGCTGCTCAATACGATCAAGATTGTGCGGCAGCACCTGAATCCGGACCTGGAGATTGAGGGCGTGCTGCTTACGATGTTCGACACGCGCCTGAACCTGTCGAATCAGGTGGCGCAAGAGGTCCGCCGCTACTTTGGCGAGAACGTGTTCGAGACCATCGTGAAGCGGAACGTGCGCCTCTCGGAGGCGCCGAGCTTCGGCGAGCCCGCGATTCTATACGAGGCGTCGAGCACCGGCGCAAAGAATTATATGGCCCTGGCCCGCGAGATCCTGGACAACAACCCGGAGGTGGGAAGCACCCACCACACCAACGGAGCGGAGTCCGGGGACAACGTGCCAGCGGCATCGGGCGAGACGGGGGACGACCCGGGGGGCGTATCCGGGACGATTGGGGGCGAAGCGTCCGGGTCAACGGAAGAGTCAACGGCAACCGCCGACGAGGTGTCTGGATAACATCGGGCGGCGCCACATCGCGTACTTGTTTCTGATGGTTGTTTGGTATGGCTGACAAATCCGCACTCGGACGAGGACTCAACGCGCTCATTCCCTCGGACGAAGAGGAGGAGGCGCGCGAAGGGGAGGAGCGCACCGGTGACGACGTGGCCGGGAGTCAACTCTATCAGTTCGAGGATGGCACGCGCCTGCTGGGTCGGGTGGCTGAGGTGGCCGTCGACCGCATTCGGCCGAATCCGTATCAGCCGCGCCAGGAGTTTAACGAGGAGGCCCTCGACGAACTGGCGGCTTCAATCGAGCAGCTTGGCGTCATTCAGCCCATCACGGTGCGGGCGCTGGACGACGGCGGCCAGTTTGAAATTATCTCGGGGGAGCGGCGCCTGCGGGCTGCCCGGCGCGCGGGCATCGATCGGCTGCCCGCCTTCATCCGAGAGGCGACCTCGGAGGAAATGCTGGAAATGGCCCTCGTCGAGAACGTGCAGCGGGAGGAGCTCAACCCCATCGAGGTGGCCCTCGGCTACCAGCGGCTGATGGAGGAGTGCGGGCTGACGCAGGAGGAGGTTGCCGAGAAGGTAAGCAAAAGCCGCGCGTCGGTATCCAACTTTCTGCGTCTGCTCCGCCTGCCGCCCCGCATTCAGGCTGCGCTCCGGGACAAAGACGTCGCCATGGGCCACGCCCGCGCCCTCATCGCCATGGACGACGAGGCGGCGCAGATCGAATTGCTGGAAGAGACGATTTCGGAGGACCTTTCGGTCCGCGAGGTTGAGCAGCGTGCGCGGAACTGGCACGCGGATCAGGAAGCGGACGATGATGGGCCAGTTGCCTCCGAAGATCCCGACCCGGCCCCGTCTCCGGACCGCAACGACCTCCAACTCAACGACTATCGCGACCAGCTCCGCTCTCGCCTCGGCACACAGGTCAAGATCAACCACCGGGCCGATGGGGAAGGCACCATCGAAGTCACGTACTACTCGGAGGAGGACCTGGAGCGTCTCATTGAGGTGATTGCCGAGCATTGATGAGCCGCGCTGGTCCCGCCCCGGACTCCCGCACGGGCCTGCACGGAGACGGAGTGGCCGAGAACCTGTTTGCTGTTCGCTGTCCCCCAATGTCTGCTGTGCGTTTCCTGCTTGCCCTTTTGGTCGTTGTGGGAGGACTGATCGTCGCTCCGGGTGGGGCACAGGGCCAGCCGGACAGCGTCCGGACGGAAATCCTAAGAGAGAAAGGGTTCTCGGCGGACCACTCGCCGCGTGGAGCCCTCTGGCGCTCGGCGGCCGTGCCGGGGTGGGGACAGGTCTACAATCAGCAGTACCTCAAGCTTCCCCTCGTCTACGGAGGGCTTGCCGCGCTGGGATACGCGATCTACTCAATGAACCAGAACTACGGCCTCCACCGCCGTGCCGCCATTTTTGCGCGGGGGCAGAGCCTCACAAACCAGAATGAGGACCTCCCGCCCGTCATCGCCGACTGGCAGTCCTACGAAGGGGACTACGCCACGGTCGTGCGCGAGGCTGGTGGGAGCACCGGCGACCTGACGAGCCTCCCCCTCAGTCCCTCCCAGGTCCGCGAGCAACGCGATACGTTCCGGCGATGGCGTGACCTCTCAATTGTCGGGACAGGGTTTTTCTACGTCCTCACCCTTGTTGACGCATACGTGAGCGCCCATCTCCTCACCTTCGACGTGGGGGGCGACCTGGCCCTCGACGTGCGCCCCACCGGAGGTCCCACGGAAGCGGCGTCCGGCGGGAGCACCGCATACTCACCCACCGAAAATCATGGCCTACAGCTCCGTGTCCGCTTCTAATGCACAGCCGCCAGCGGCCGATACATCGATTAATATTCAATTCACATAGGCAGAAAAACGAGACCAGGGCGAGAAAGACGGAGCGGACGCGTCGCCGCCCGCGGAGAACCATGAAAGGCCTCGTAAAACAGAGGTAATATCCCCCTCGGAAGCCCTTCCGTTTGATTGGTCGGTGTCTTTGCGGAGGAAACGCGCACGGCCCCAATCGTACACAGGACGCTGAATCTCGGTGATGCTCGTCTTCCGGATTCCTCGGGTGCTTGTTACTTCTAAGGCGAGCGTCGCGTCTACATATAGATAGAATAACGGAGGGAGCGGTCGTTGCTCCCTCAGCGGACGGTATTGGCGCCGCTTCGCGCGTAGCCTCCCGGATGACGCCATTGTTTGTATGACCACACCTGATCAGTATCCTCCTCGCGACACTGCCTCGTCGGATGCCCCCGGCACCACGACTGCGCAGAAAAACGATACGCGGGAGGCCCCGTCGCTCTTTGAGAAGTGTCACCGCTTCTTCGATCCGTCGGGAGATTACGCAAAGCTCAAACGGGCCGACCTGTACCCGTACTTTCGCCCCATCGAGGAGAGCGAAGGCTCTCGCGCAGTGATGGACGGGGACGAGGTGATCATGGCCGGCTCGAACAACTACCTTGGCCTCACCTCCGATCCCCGCGTCAAGGAGGCCGCAAAGAAGGCCGTCGACGAGTACGGCACCGGTTGTACCGGGAGTCGCTTCCTAAATGGCACGCTTGATCTGCACCTGGAACTGGAAGAGCGGCTGGCCCGGTTTATGGGTAAGGATAAAGCCGTCCTCTTCTCCACGGGCTACATGACGAATATGGGCGTGGTGGAGGCTGTGGCGACCAAGGGGGACCTCGTGTTCTCCGACAAGGACAACCACGCCTGCATCAATGCGGGGACGCGGACAAGTTTTGCCGAGACCCGCCGCTACAAGCACAACGACATGGACCACCTCCGGACCATGCTGGAGCGGGCCCACGAGGAACGGCCCGATGCCGGCAAGCTGATTGCGACGGACGGGGTGTTCTCGATGAGCGGCAAGATTGCCCAGGTGCCCACGCTCTTGGAGCTGGCAAAGGAGTTTGACGCCGCCCTTATGCTTGACGACGCCCACGCCATCGGGGCCATTGGCAAAGGCGGGCGTGGTTCGGCCTCCACGTATGGTCTCAGAGACGAGGTAGACATCATCACGGGCACGTTCTCCAAGAGCTTCGCCTCGATCGGGGGATTTGCTGCCGGCGACCACGATGTGATTGAATACATCCGGCACGAGAGCTCGCCCCATATCTTCAGCGCGTCGATGCCTCCGTCCACGGTCGCCACGGTGTTGAAGGCGCTCGAAATTCTGGAAAACGAGCCGGAACGCCTCGACCGTCTCCGGGAGGTCTCCGACTACATGCGAAATGGCTTTAAGACCCTGGGCTTCGACGTGTGGGAGAGTGAAACGCCCATCATCCCTGTCGTCATCGGCGACATGGAGCGATGCTTCCGGTTCTGGCGTGAGTTGCTGGAAGAGGGGGTCTTCGTCAACGCCGTGGTGCCGCCCGCCGTGCCGAAGGGGCAAGCCCTCATGCGCACCTCCTACATGGCCACCCACACCGATGAGGAGCTCGACCGAATCCTCGATGCCTTCCACAAAATCGGCAAGAAGCACGGCGTAATTGGCCAGAACGGGCATGGATCGGGGCACTGAGCCCCTCAGGAAACGACCGCCACAGATCATCCGTGGATGTAGCCGTCGCCTCAGGCTGGGGCGGCGGCTTTTTGTCTATTTCGCCCGTTGTTTCCCATCTGACTCCTATCGCATGCCGATCGCCGGGTCGTCCGTCACCATCCGTCCCGTCGAAGGCCGCCGCGATCGCCGCCGGTTTGTCGACGTTCCCTACGACTTCTATCCGGGGCGCTACCCGCAGTGGGTGCCGCCCCTCCGCCGCACCGTGAAGGAGACGCTCGACCCCTCAGAGAACGCCTTTTTCGAGCACGGTGAGATGCAGCTCTTCCTGGCCGAGGATGCCTCCGGGGCCGCCGTTGGCCGGATTGCCGGCATCGTCAACGGCATGCACCTGCGGACCTACGACGACAACACGGGCTTCTTTGGCTTTTTCGAGTGTGTCGACGACTACGCTGTAGCGGAGGCGCTCCTTGATGCGGCCACCGATTGGGTGCGCGGGCAGGGCCTTACGCACATCCGTGGGCCGGCAAACCCATCGCTGAACGATACGGCGGGCCTGCTCGTCGATGGCTTCGACCGCGAGCCGTCCGTCCTTATGCCCTACAACCCGCCCTACCACGAAGATTTTCTGACGCGGTATGGCTTCGAACGGGCCATGACGATGTGGGCGTACTACGTTCACAAGAAATACTGTGAATTTGAGCGGCTCCAGCGGGGCGTGGAGATCGTGAAAAAGCGCACGCCGGGCCTCTCGGTGCGCACGCTCGCCCCGGATCGGTTCGAAGACGAGGCGCGCATCATCCGCGAGATCTACAACGAGGCCTGGGCCGAGAACTGGGGCTTTGTCCCGGTCACGGAGAACGAATTTTTGCAGCTGGCCGATGAAATGGAGCAGATCGTCGACCCCGAGATGGTATTCTTCGTAGAGCACAAGGGCACGCCGGTCGGCTTCTCCATCGCGCTCCCCAACGTGAATCAGGCGCTGCGTCACGTTGAGGACGGCCGTCTCTTTCCGCTCGGCCTCCCGAAGCTGCTCCTCAATCTCTACTACAGCGTCTACGAGTGTCGCATGCCACTGATGGGCATCCGCTCGGACTACCAGGGCAAGGGGCTCGACAGCATGCTTGTTCTCGCCACCATCGAGAACGGGCCGCCCAACGGCTTCGATGCCTGCGAAATGAGCTGGGTGCTCGATACCAACACGCGACTCAAAAACCACGTCGAACAGCTCGGCGGCGTCAAGGACAAAGAATACGCCCTATTCCAGAAGGCCCTTTCGGGCACCGACTGACGACCCCAATCCGAGACGAACCCCGAATACTGAGCACTGGACATGGACATTGATTTCGTGTACTTCGACCTCGACGACACGCTGCTCGATCACGAGCACGCCGAACGACAGGCCCTGGCTGACGTGCGCGACCGATACCAGGCGGTCTTCGGCATGTGGTCGGTCGATGAGCTCCAGGAGCAGTACCATGCCATTAATCGCCCGCTGTGGACGCGCTACGCCGACGGCGATATCGAAAAACAGACGCTGCAGTCGCAGCGGTTTGAGCAACTGCTGGATTCGGCAGATGCACCACACGCCGACCCGGCGCTCGTGGGGCGATACTACATGCAGCGATACGCTGCTCACTGGCGGTTTATCGACGGGGCTCGAACGGCCTACGAGGCCATAGCCGGCCGGTACCCAGTGGGCATCATGACAAATGGATTTGCCGAGGTGCAGGCCCAGAAGCTCGACCGGTTTCCCGTGCTCCGGGAGCAGGCCGATGCGGTGGTCGTGTGTGAGGAGGTGGGGGTGCTGAAGCCGGACCCGCAGGCCTTTGCCCACGCCGCCAAACAGGCCGGTGCAAGCGACGGGGCCGTGTTGTACGTCGGCGACTCGTACCGGTCGGACGTGCGGGGGGGACAGAATGCAGGCTGGTCGGTGGCCTGGTACGCTCCGGAGGGAACCAACGGAGCGTCGCTCGGTGGCGACGCGTTTGCGTTTGACGAATGGAGCGCGCTCCGCGATCGGCTTCGAGGGACGTAGCTACCCCCAAAGGCCCTGCATCTCGCTCAGGAAGGCATTGATGGGGCGTGGATAGTCGAGCAGGATGGTGAGCACCACCCCACCCAGTGCGCCGCCCAGATGCGCCTCATGAGCAATCCCGCCTCGCATCCCTGGCTGACGCTGGCCGATGGCGTAAATCGACACGACCACGTAGAGCACCGCAAAGAGGATGGCCGGCATTGGGATCACGAACATGATGCCGAGCAGGGCGAGCGGGGCGTAGAGGCAGAAGGCAAACAACACCCCACTAATGGCGCCTGAGGCCCCCACCGCCGCGTACTGGGGGTCGTGGTGGTGCATCGCGAAGGTGAGGGCATGTGCGGCCAGCTCCGACCCGAAGTAGAGCACAAGAAAGGCGCCGACGCCGAGGATGCGCTCCAGCTGGGGCCCAAAGAAGTACAGCGTGATCATGTTGAATGCCAGGTGCGCCCCGCCTGCGTGTACGAATCCGGCCGTCAGAAAGCGGTAGTACTCCCCCCGCTCTCGAATGCGGCGCGGCCGAAACGACAATTCATCCAGCAGCGACGGGTCGATCCCCATTGCGTACCCACTGATGCCCACATTGGCCAGCAACAGGGCGAGGGTGATGGGGGCGGTCAGCAGTTGCTCCATAGACAGAATGGGGCGCGGAAAAGAAGAACAGGCCGGGGGTTGCTACGCATGCACCCCGCGGATGTGCTCAATCAGCGATTCGAAGAGGAGACGTCCGTCCGTACCCTCAATCATTGATTCCACGCAGCGCTCGGGGTGCGGCATGAAACCACAGACGTTGCCGGCTTCATTCACGACGCCTGCGATGTGGCGGGCCGATCCGTTCGGATTGGCGTCGTCCGTAAGGGTGCCGTCGGGCGCGCTGTAGCGGAAGAGCACACGGTCGTCGGCCTCCAGCTGGTCGAGCACTGTGTCGTCGGCGTAGTAGCGGCCCTCCCCGTGCGCCACCGGCACCGTGAGGGTTTGGCCCGGAGATAAGGCGTTCGTGAAGGCCGTGTTTGTATTTTCGACGCGGACCGTAATAGGGGTTGAGACGAAGCGGAGGGACTCGTTGCGCAGGAGCGTGCCGGGAAGCAGGCCGGCTTCGCACAAAATCTGGAAGCCGTTACAGATCCCGAAGACCAGTCCCCCGTCCTGGGCGAACTGGACCACGTCCTCCATGATGGGCGAGAACCGGGCGATGGCCCCAGAGCGCAGGTGATCGCCGTACGAGAAGCCACCAGGCAGAAGGACTACATCCACGTCGCCCACCGAGGGGTCTTCGTGCCAGAGGAAGCGTGCCTCCTGTCCCAGCACGTGCTTCGTGGCGTGATAGGCGTCGTGATCGCAGTTCGATCCCGGAAAGACGACGACGCCAAAGCGGACAGGCATGGGCGGTCAGACAGGTGGAAAAAGAAGCGGTCAGTTGGTGGGGCCCTGCGGCCCTGTTCGGATGAGAACCTGGTGCGCAGGGCGGGCGGCGCGTCCATCTCCTCGCCCTTCCAATCGCGAACTACGGATGCGCAACACGCAATGGCCGGCCGTCCCCAAAACGAATCCGCTTGGGGTGCGCAGGCCCGGCAGAATGCACGGCCCCGCTACGCCTTCACAAAGTCGAGCCAGGCGTTGCTCTCCAGGTCGTCCTCAACCACCGAGGGGGTACGTTCGCGCCGGTACGAGGCCAAGAGCCGTTCCACCTTTTCCTCAAAGGCCTGGAGGCAGTTGGAGATCAGGTCGCTCCGAAAGCCTCGGTCGCCGAGTTCAATCACCAGTTCCATGGTCACGACGCGGCCCAGGGCACGGCCCAGATCCACCAGCTTGCGCTGCGAAAGGGACTGATCGACCTCAAAGTCGAGGGTGTCAGAGAAGTAGTCGGAGGCCCGGCGGGTCAAGTCGTGTTCTTCCAGAAAGGAGAGCAGGTTGCGCTCCTTCATCTGACGCATCGATTTTAGCACAGCCTCCGAGATCTGCTGGTACAGCACATCGTTCGAGCCTTCAAAGATCTGGAACGGGCGGCTATCAACCACCGAGCGTCCGGCCACGTGGTCGAGGCGGTAGCCCTTTCCCCCCGTCAACTGCAGGAGCGACTGGGCGGCATCCTGCATCAGATCGGTGACGACGGCCTTGATTGAGTTGGCTGTCAGGGTGGCCCCGGCGAGATCGTATTCGGGACTGGCGTGCTCGCTGGTGTGGAGGCACATGGCCGAGCAGGCCGTAAACGCCGCCTGAATGTCGGCGATGCGGCGCTGGACCTGGTCGTACTGGATGAGGGCCGAGCCGCCCACCGAGCGTTCCCTGCAGTGGGCAACGGCCTCGTCGAGCAACCGGTGCAGGAAGCCCATCCCCATGCCCGGGAATTCAATGCGACTGCGGTGGAGCGTATCCAGCATCATTTTGATGCCGGTGCTCTCCGGCTGCAGCCGGTGCGTCTCCGGCACCCGAATGTCGACGTGATTGCGCCCATACGGGATCATGTAGAGGCCGAGGTTTTCGTAAAACTCTTCGACCTCAACCATCTGTGCGGGGCGGTTCATGTCGGCTACGAAGAAGTCGATGTCGCGCCCAAGATCACCATTCGCTCCCTGCCGTCGGGCCGTGATGAGCCAAAAATCGGCCCAGCCCGTGAGCCCAGCCCAGTGCTTTGTGCCCTGCACGTGGTAGTGGTCGTCCTCCTTTGTGTAGGAGGTCTTCATGTTGAGGGCGTCGGTCCCGTAGTCGGGCTCAGTAATCATAAGCCCGCCCATGTTTTTGTCCTCGACGAACCGCTCGAAGACAGGGGCCTTAATGTCCTCGTGTCCATACTTCGCGAGCGGCTGCAGGAACAGGGCCCCATTGATCCCAAGCGTGAGCGACAGGGCAAGCGACTCGTACGAGGCTGTAGCGAGCATGGCCTGGCACTCATGCACGTGCCCACCGCGGCCGCCGTACTCTTCGGGGATGAAGGTAGACAGCGGGGTGAGCGATTGAATCTCCCGCATCATAAAGGGGGGGAGGCCGCGCTGGGTGCTCACTTGGTCGAAGTCCGCCCGCTTCGTAAACACCTTGTGGAGTTTCTTCTGGAAAGCCTCCCGGAACGAGTCAAAATCGACCGACGTGCCGACATCTTCCGAGAGGTAGGGGGCAATGCTCATGGGAACGAAAGGCCTACGAGATAACAGAACCGAGAACGTAATGATGGTCACCGGTAGGCTAACAGACCATCTGTAAAAAAGATCGAAAACAGGAGGGGCATCAGCAAACGAAGCTGAAACGAAAGGGCGCGCGCAGGGTGCGTGCCGCGAGACGCACAGCAAAGAGAAAGGCCGAGGGCAAACGGCAGGAGTGCCGTCTCCCTCGGCCTACGGGGAAAAAGAAAAGGGCGCCCGATGGAAGCCCGGACGCGTGGCGCCTCCGGGACAAGCGCCTTCGGAGTGCTGGCCTGGGGTTGATGAACGGCCGCTGTGCTGGATCCGCGACGTATAGACGCGGAGCTCCGCAGCATAGGAGCTTAGAACGGGAGTTCGTCGTCGGGCTCAAAGGTTTCTTCGTCGTCCCCGGAAGAGCCGGTGCCGCCGGAAGAGCCGGAACCGCCCGATGCCGATCCCTGCCCCGCCGGTTGCTGCTGGGGCGGTCGTTGATCGAAGTCGTTCCCCCCCTGGCCCCGACTCTGGTCAAAGTCGCCGTCCATGTCGCCGCCTCGGCGGTTGCTGTCGAGGAACGTCATGTCGCGGGCCTTTACCTCTGTGGTGTAGCGGGTGTTGCCGTCGCGGTCCTCCCACGAACGGGTTTGCAGCGACCCCTCGAAGTACACCTGCGATCCCTTCTCTAGATACTCGTTGCAGACCTCTCCGAGTCGGCCCCAGGCCACCACGTTGTGCCATTCCGTGTCCTGGACTTCCTCGCCGTCCCGGTTCGTGTAGGTATTGGTCGTGGCCAGCCGCATATTGCAAACGGCCGTGCCGCTGCCGGTGTACCGGAGCTCAGGGTCCTGTCCCAAGTTGCCGATGAGGATGACTTTGTTGACTCCACGTGCCATGGCTACAAAAGCATGCTATTCGAAAGTGACGAGGTCCGACGCCCCGAATGCTACGTACATACGCCTGCCGGCCCGGGAGTGTCCCGAGCCGGAGGGAAAAAAGAGGTGCCCATGCGCCGGTAGGCATCGGAGACGTGTGTGCGGATAGACACATGCCCGAAGCGATCATAACGTTCGGACAATCAAAAAAACCGGGCAGGCACGCTCACCCAGAGACGCACCTGCCCGGCCTTTACGGAGGCCCCTGCGGATGCTACAGAGTCCGAAGGGGGCGGTGCAGGAACCGTTGTGGGGCCGGCACCGCATGGCAGATACGTGCAACGCATGTGCCAGCGGCCGAAAAGGGGGCTGAGGAGGATCCTGTGGGAGATGAGACGGTCCAGGCGTGCGATCTGGCAAACAGCCTGTCCGAATGAATAGACAAGGGACGCCCGGAGGCCAACGCGAGGGGCCAGGGCGGGAAACGGCGGGCCCTGCCCGCCTCCACGGGAGACAGTCCGTCCGCAGGCGGCGCTCAGGAGTGCGACGGGGAAGGGGCGGGCGTTGCTTCGGCCAGTTCGCCGAGAAAATCGAGCGTCAGTTCGTTGAACCGATCCGGGTGCTCAATCATAGGGGCATGCCCGCACTTGTCAATGAAATGGAGCTGGGCATCCGGAATGCGATCGCGGAACTCTTCGGCCACCTCAGGGGGAGTGATCACATCGTCCCGGCCCCAAATCAGGAGGGTGGGCATGTGGAGCTGCCCGAGCTCGTCCGTGACGATTTCCTCGTCGGCCGAGCGGGCAATTTGAAGGAGGCGAAGGGCGCGGGGACGGTCGTTTACGATCTCGAACATCTCGTCCACGAGTGATTCCGTGGCGTGGGCCGGATCGTAGAACGTCATCTCGGTCCGTTCCTTGATGAACTTGCGGTCCTGCCGTTTAAAGAACGTCGTTCCCATGGTGGCCTCGTAGATGCCGGATGAGCCGGAAAGCACGAGGGCATCGACCCGCTCGGGGTGGTCGAGGGAAAACAGGAGCGCGATGTGGCCTCCCAGCGAGTTCCCCACGAGGATCGTGGACTCAAGGTCAAGCGCCTCCGCGAAGCTATGCACGTGTTCGGTGAGGCGGGGAACCCCCGTTTCGGAGAGCGGGAAGTCGTAAACCGGCAGGATGGGGGCCAGCACCCGGTAGCCGTTCTCCGAAAGGGTGTGGACGGTGTCGACCCAGTTGCTCAGGTCGCCAAGCATGCCGTGTAGAAGAACGATCGGGGGGACCGGGGAATCGGCTGGTCCTTCATCATTGTACCGGAAATCACCCGTTTCGTGAACGGGAAAGGGGGTCTCATGCATGAGCGAAAAAGCTCGTCAGCGGGGCGGGCGAAGGCCTCTCGGGCGGAGCGCTCAACGAACGCCCGGTGCGACGAAAGGCCGCGAAGATTTCGTATTCGCCTGTTGCAAGAAACGTACGAGGTCGATAACATTCAAAGCAGAAGAGCCCCGGAAGTTTATGGCTCGGTCCGCTCGCAGCCGAAATAACATGCTCGTCGGGCCTCGCGGTGCCGTAGGGTCGGCACTGGGGGAGAACCTAGGCCTTTCTCTTCCGGTACAGCAACAGATACGCTGCGTGGGCTTTTTTCATCCAACGAATCCCCTGCTCATGGAGAAAAACACACGAAACCGCACGACGCGGGTCGGCCTCTGGAGTGCCCTCGCGGGAGGAGCCCTTGGCTTTGCGATGGGAATGTTGTTTGCCCCCAAGCGAGGCCCTGATGCGCGGCGGCGCCTGACCTACCAACTCGAGCACCTCGTTGCCCAGGCGGGCCACTCGCTTCGCAGTCTTTTCCGCGGCGGCCTCCACGACGGCACGCAGCGCACCGGCGACGAACTCGTTGCGAACGCGGAGGCGCAAGCCGACCACATTCGGAGTGACATCGATGCCCTGCTCGAGGAACTTCGGCGCCAGAGAGAGACCGACGCGTCGGATGAGGAAGGTTGACCTCGGCCCGCCAGCTTGTGTGTCGGCCGTCTGTGTGCTGCGTTCTCCTTGTATCTGTTGATCGATCCCCTCCTACATGCCAAATCTGACAGTCCTTCTGGCTCCTGCCGATCGGAAGCAACCCGGCGGCAATCCCTTCGCGCCCGACATGTTCGACTACCGAACCTCGGGAACCTTCAATTACTTCGACGACCTCAACCCCGAGCGGCGCACCCTGATCGACACATTACAGGACGCGATTGAGGAGGAAGACGAAGACACCCTCTCGGAGATCTTTGGACTTGAAGGGTACGAACTTGAAGAGGCCATCCGGGTGAACACGGAGATCTACGACGCGCCCCTCATGTCGGCGCTCGACCGGTACAGCCCCGGCATCATGTACGCGGCGATGGACTTTGCCAACCTGCCGACAGGCGCCCAGCGGCGCCTGCTCGAAAACGGACTCATTCTCTCCGGCCTGTTTGGCCTCCTGCGCCCCGACGATCTCGTTCCCAACTACCAGCTCGGCATGGGGGCCGCCATCCCGGGCATCGGGCCCGTTACCGACTACTGGCGGCCAACCATCAGTCCCCTCCTCAACGAAAGCCTGGAGGACCGGTGGGTGTGGGACCTGATGCCGGAGGCGCACCACGACGCCTGGACCGACGAGCACACGTACGAGGCGCGCGTGCAGGTCCGTTTTCTGGAGGAGACCGACGGCGAGCGCGTTCCCGTTTCGGACGAAGAACGCGAAGTCCAGCGCGGGCAGTTCGTGAACTACGTGGTCCAGGAAACTGCCGAAAGCCTGGTTGAGCTTCACGAATGGGAGGAGCATCCCGACGGTTTTGTCTACGACGAGGACGCCTCGACCTACGACGAAGACACGAAAACCTGGACGATCGAGATGGTTCAGCACTAATGCCGTGGACCGGAATGCCGTGGGCCGGGGCGCTCCCCACCACCGATGTCCGCACGCCCGATCTTCTGTTTTAGAGCTCTTCTGCGTTCATGTCTTCGACGAACCCGGTGGTGATTGGCATTGCGGGGGGATCCGGATCGGGAAAAACGACAGTCCTGCAGCGGATCATTCGCACGTTTGGGGCCGATCCGATTGCCATCCTCGATCACGATGCGTACTACCGAGACCTCTCTCACCTCTCCCCGGGGCGGCGCGCGCAGTTCAACTTCGACCATCCCGACGCGCTGGAGACGGACCTCATGCGTGAGCATCTCGACCGTCTCATCGAGGGGAAGGCCATCGAGAAACCGGTGTATGACTTTACGACCCACACCCGTCGGGACGAAACCGAGACCGTGGAGCCGCGCCCGGTCATTCTTATCGAGGGCATCCTGGTGCTGGCCGAGTCGGCTCTTCGAGAGCAGATGGACATCAAAATTTACGTCGATGCGGCCGATGACATTCGCCTCATGCGCCGCATCCGACGCGATATTGAGGAACGCGATCGGTCCATCGAGGGCATCCTCCGGCAGTACGAGCGCACGGTGCGCCCGATGCACCTGGAGTTCGTGGAGCCCTCGAAGCGAGAGGCCGACATCATAATTCCGCGGGGCGGCCACAACCACGTCGCAATCCAGATGCTGATGTCGCGCATTCAGGACCTGCTGCCCGGCGTGGAGCGGAGCATCGGCATTGAGGTGCCCTGAGCTGCGAGCGCAGCGCGAAGGGGCCGCCCTCATCGCTCCACGCGGCCCCGTGGACTCCCCATGGAATTAATTGGAGTCGTCCGGACCGGAGCGGGTGGGCGGCATGGTGCCGTACCCCGCTGGCGCTCCGGGCTCGGGGCGTGCGTCCTCGATGAACCCCCGAATGTGGTCGTTGGCCGTCTCCAGATCGTCGTCGCGCAAGTACATCATGTGGCCACTGCGATAGCCTTCGAAGCGCATGCGGTCGCGGAGGGCGCCGCGGCGGTCCAGATTCCACATCACGTACTTGGCCGAGAAGTAGTCCGTGGCCCCGTCGTAGTAGCCGGACTGTACCATGACGTGCAGGAAGGGATTCTGGGCCATGGCCTGGCGCAGTTGCTCCCCCGTCTCGTTGTCCTCGTCGTCCCACGGGTAGACCGAGCCGAAGAGGTTGTACTGCAGATCGGTGGTGAAGCCGAGCTCGTCGCGGAGGTAGTGGTTGATGGCAGGGGCGAAGGCGTGGTTCCAGGCCACCAGTTCGGGTGGGTAGTCGTACTCGCTCCCCGCATTCTTGGCATCGAGCCCCTTGTACCGCGAGTCGAGCCGACCCAGGGTGTGGCCCTCGTCGCGCAGCAGCTCCTTCCAGAACGCATCGGCGGGCACGGCCAGGTTGTGGTCGCGCACAAATTGCTCGGAGAGGCCGGACCAGCGCGCCACGTCCTGGGCAACCTCGTCCCGGCGCGTCTCGTCGAGGAAGCCCCCGCGGGAGAGAGCCGGAAGATACTCGTCTAAGGTGTAGTCCTCAACCTCCGAGAGCACGTCGTCGAGGTCCCGCTGCTGGAGGGCCTGAGGCAACTGGTCGTGATACCAGGCCGCGGCGGTGTAGTACGGAAGCTTAAGCGCTTCGGACCGAGGCGAGGGACCGGGCGGCTCCATGCCGAGGCCGGTGGGCGACACGAGGATGACGCCGTTCAGGTACATCCAGTGGCTGTTTTGCAGCTGGCCGGCCAGCCCCGACACGCGCGTGGTGCCGTAGCTTTCGCCAATCAGATACTTTGGGGAGCGCCATCGATTCTGACGCGAAACAAACGTTTCGATCCACTCGGCCAGGTAGTCCACGTCCGCATTTACGCCGAAGTAGGTCTCCTCGTCCACTTCCTCGTCGAGAACACGGGAGAAGCCCGTGTTTACGGGATTGACGTACACGATGTCGGCCACGTCGAGGATGGAGTGCTCGTTGTCCTCCACGCCGTAGGGCTGTACCGGTTGGCCTTCGTCGCTAATGACGAGGTGTTTGGGGCTGGTATAGCCAAGGTGCATCCAGAGCGAGCCGGAACCGGGGCCGCCGTTGAAGGAGACGACGAGGGGCCGGCGGCTTCGGTCGTCGACGTCGGATCGCTCGTAGTAGGTGTAGTGGAGCGCGGCGTCGGTGGAGCCGTCGTCGCCGTAGACGGGCTGTGTGCCGGTGGTTACCTCGTAGGGAACCTGCTCATCCTCAATGGTGACCTGGTCGGTCTCGGTGATGGTGGTGTCGGCGGGGAGGGCGCGCGTGGGCCCGACCGACCCGTCATCCTGAGCGTAGATGGGGGGTGCCGTGCCGGTGGACAGGACGGCGAGAGCGACGGTGAGGAGGAGGGGACGAAGTTGCATCGGGAAGCCGGATTGGTGAGACGATTGCAGCGGGGGCCGAGACTTACTCGATAACGTCGTGCTCGCGGGCCACCTCGGTAAAGGCGTTGATGGCCCGGTCGAGCTGATCCTGAGAGTGGGCCGCCGACATTTGCACGCGGATGCGGGCCTCGCCCTTCGGCACCACGGGGTAGCTGAAGCTGATCACGTAGATGCCGCGGTCGAGCAGCTCGTCGGCAATGGCGCCGCTCGTTTTCGCGTCGTAGAACATGATGGGCACGATGGGGTGCTCGCCCGGCTTGATGTCGAAGCCCCGCTTCTCCATTTCGGAGCGGAAATAGCGGGCGTTCTCCCAGATTTTCTCGCGCCGCTCGCCGCTCGACTGCAGCATCTCCAGCACCTTGAGGCTGGCGTTGGCGATCATGGGTGCGATGGCGTTGGAGAAGAGGTACGGGCGCGACTCCTGGCGCAGAACGTCGATGATCTCCTGCCGCCCGGTGGTGAAGCCGCCGGTGGCGCCGCCGAGGGCCTTGCCGAGCGTGGAGGTGATAATGTCCACCTCGTCGAGGACGCCCTTTGCCTCGCTGGCACCGCGGCCCTCCGCGCCCATAAAGCCGGTGGCGTGGCACTCGTCGACCATCACGAGGGCGTCGTATTCATCGGCCAGGCGGCAGATTTCATCGAGCTTCGCCACGTCGCCGTCCATCGAGAAGACGCCGTCGGTGGCAATCATACGCTTTTCGGCGTCCTGGGCCGCCTGCAGCTTCGCCTCCAGGTCGGCCATGTCGCTGTGATCGTAGACGTGGAGGTCGGCCCTGCAGAGCCGAATGCCGTCGATGATGGAGGCGTGGTTGAGCTCGTCGCTGATGATGGCGTCGTCCTCGCCGAGCAGCGTCTCGAAGAGGCCCGTATTGGCGTCGAAGCACGAGTTGTAGAGGATCGTGTCACCAGTCTCGTGAAAGGCCGACAGGGCGTGCTCCAGGTCCTTGTGCACCGACTGGGTGCCGCAGATGAAGCGGACGCTGGCGACGCCAAATCCATAGCGGTCGACCCC